>CAJCIO010000037.1 GCA_903970465.1 Gammaproteobacteria bacterium | reverse complement strand
ATCGATGAAGCCGGCGCCTATCAGCGTCTGCAGCCGGTCGAGAATCGGGTCAAACGCATCGAAGTGCCACAAGTGGAAGACATCGTCGCTAAAATCGCGCGTATTCCGCCAAAGCACGTCACCAGTTCCGACAAGGAGCTGCTGCGCAATCTGGAGCGCGATCTCAAGCTCACGGTGTTTGGTCAGGACGCAGCGATCGATTCGCTGTCGACTGCCATCAAGCTGTCTCGTGCTGGCCTCAAGTCGCCTGACAAGCCGGTCGGCTCGTTCCTGTTCGCCGGCCCTACCGGTGTCGGCAAGACCGAGGCCGCTCGTCAATTGGCCAAGGCCATGGGTATCGAGCTGGTGCGATTCGACATGTCCGAATACATGGAGCGTCACACTGTATCGCGTCTGATCGGCGCGCCTCCGGGCTACGTTGGCTTCGATCAGGGCGGTCTGCTGACTGAAGCGATCACCAAGCAGCCTCACTGCGTATTGCTCCTCGATGAAATCGAGAAGGCGCATCCGGAAGTCTTTAACCTGCTGCTGCAGGTGATGGATCACGGTACCCTGACCGACAACAACGGGCGCAAGGCGGATTTCCGCAACGTGATTCTGATCATGACCACCAACGCCGGTGCTGAAACTGCAGCTCGGGCCTCGATCGGGTTTACCCATCAGGACCACTCCAGCGATGCCATGGAAGTGATCAAGAAGAGTTTCACGCCGGAGTTCCGCAACCGCCTGGATACCATCATCCAGTTTGGTCGTCTCAGCCACGAAGTCATCAAGAGCGTGGTGGATAAGTTCCTTACGGAGCTGCAGGCGCAACTGGAAGACAAGCGTGTCCTGCTGGAGGTGACGGAAGCCGCCCGAGGCTGGTTGGCGTCCGGTGGCTACGACGTGCAGATGGGTGCGCGGCCGATGGCGCGTTTGATCCAGGACAAGATCAAGCGTCCGCTGGCCGAGGAAATCCTGTTTGGCGAATTGGCCGATCACGGAGGGGTGGTGCATATCGACGTGAAGGATGGCGAGATCACGTTCGACTACGAGACCACTGCCGAGTTGGCCTGACCGGGATCTCCCAGTGGTAGCGGGTTTTGCTCGCGGAGCTTTTAAAGGCTTCGCAGGCATAGCCCGCTAGTGCAAGGGGGAGGTAAGGCGAAAATCTCAAACAGCGCGCACACAAAAACGCCCGGCATCAGCCGGGCGTTTTCGTTGGGGTCACTTAGCGAGCGCGGTAAGTGATACGCCCCTTGCTCAGGTCATATGGCGTCAGTTCGACGCGAACCTTGTCGCCAGTGAGGATTCGGATGTAGTTCTTGCGCATCTTTCCGGAGATGTGCGCAGTTACGACGTGCCCATTTTCCAACTCCACGCGAAACATGGTGTTGGGCAGGGTGTCGACGACAGTGCCTTCCATTTCGAAGCTGTCTTCTTTCGACATGCAGTAAAGCCCTCGGTGTCCAGTTAATGGCCCGGTGCAACTGCGCCAGGCAAAAGCGGCGTGCATTGTGCCCGAAAAAGGGTTGGCAAGCAAAGGGGCTTCTTTTAATTGGCTAGTTGAGCGCGACCCAGCGCTGATTTATCAGCAATTCGATAGGGCGATACTGGGTCTTGTAGTTCATTTTTTTACAGTTCTTGATCCAGTATCCCAGGTACACGGCGTCCAGTTCGCGGCGCAATGCTTCGCCGATCTGCCAGAGGATGGCGTAACGCCCAAGGCTGCGACGCTCTTCGTCGGGATCGTAGAAGGTGTACACCGCCGACAGCCCGTTGGGCAGCAGATCGGTTACGGCAATGGCCAGCAGGCGACCTTCGAGGCGGAATTCGTAAAAGCGCGAGAAGGGCAGGTCGCGCACCAGGAAGGTCGAGAACTGGTCGCGGCTGGGTGGGTACATGTCGCCATCGGCGTGGCGTTGTTCGATGTAGCGCTCGTAGAGGTCGAAGTATTCCTCGGTGTAGCGCGGGGTGGTGCAGAACACTTCGATATCGGCGTTGCGCTTGAGGATGCGTTTCTGCTGGCGATTGGCCACAAAGCCTACTGCCGGGATACGCGCAGGCACGCATGCGTTGCAGCGTTGGCAGTGAGGGCGGTAAAGGTGATCGCCGCTGCGCCGGAAACCCATTTCCGAGAGGTCGGCGTACACATGAACGTCCATCGGCTGGCTGGGGTCGAGGAACAGCGTAGTCGCCTGCTCATCGGGCAGGTAGCTGCAGGAATGGGGCTGAGTGGCATAGAACTTCAAGCGCGCCAGCTCGGTCATGATCAACCCTCGGAGTAAAACCTTTTCACAAGTGTAAGCCAGCGCCGAACAACTCGCCTAGCAAAGCTGGTTTCAAGACTGCCAATCAGTTGTGCCTGACTGATCCAGGTGTCGGGCCAGAAACTCCGCGAATTCCTGGCGACCGATGGAGCGGGCGCCCAGGCTCATCAGGTGCTCGGTCGGCATCTGGCAGTCGATCAGTACCACGCCTCCCGCCCGCAAGCGCTCCACGAGGCTGGCAAAGCCCACCTTGGAGGCGTTGTCAGCGCGGCTGAACATCGACTCGCCAAAAAACAACTGGCCCATGGCGAGGCCGTACAGGCCGCCTACCAAGGTGCCCTGGTCCCAGACCTCTACGGAGTGAGCGAAACCGCGACGGTGCAGTTCCAGATAGGCGGCCTGCATGTTGTCGGTGATCCACGTGCCATCGGCATAGGCACGGGGCCCGGCGCAGGCGTGGATGACCGCAGCGAAATCCTGATCGAAGGTGACCTGGTAGCGGCCTTGGCGCATCAACTTGCGCAGGCTGCGTGACACATGCAGCTCGGTCGGGAACAGTACGGTGCGCGGATCAGGCGACCACCAGAGGATAGGCTGGCCATCCTGATACCAGGGGAAGCAGCCATGGCGGTAGGCCTGGATCAGCCGGTCGGCACTCAGGTCGCCGCCGGCCGCCAGCAGGCCGTTGGGCTCGCGCAGGGCTTTGTCCAGGGGCGGAAAGATCAGTTCGTCGCGTTTGAGCCAGGTCAGCATGCCGTCTACAACGTGAAGAGGGGAGGGCGGTGCCGGTGTCTGCACCGATGAGTGGCGATCAGTATCCTAGCAAGGTTGGTGGGCGTCGAGAACTTCCATGGGGGTGGCACGGTCCTACGGCTGCGCCGTTTATGGCGTGAGGCATTTGCCCGCAAATTTGTAGGAAAGGTCTGGTCTGATGCCCTTTCATGAAACCCTTGCATAAGCCTTTGTCATGTAAGGGAATGCATGCTCAAATTGAATTCGTCGGCACAGTCATCGCCGGCGACCGTCTCCCGCCCTCCATTGGCGTGGCAACGGGACGCCAAACCCGTACAATATGGCCTTTGCAGGCAGTACACTGAGCAGGCGTCACCTTTTTTCGACCGGCTGGCTCAGCCGGTTTCGTCAAGTCATCTATCGTTGGGCGCGCCCATCGCGCAGGAAAAGACGCGTTTTGAAGAAATCCACCGCTACTCCCAATCCCGTTCCCCTCTGGCGCCAGCAGATTCACTACCGGCTCAAAGAGGGTGCACTGATCGCCATGGGTGCCTTGTGCCTGTACCTGTGGATGGCCTTGCTCACCTACGACAAGGACGATCCAGGCTGGACCCACACCAGCAATGTCTCGCAGGTCGCCAACGCTGCTGGCCGCGCTGGCGCCTATGCTGCCGACATCCTGTTCATGGTGCTGGGCTACTTCGCCTACATATTCCCGCTGCTGCTGGCGGTCAAGACCTGGCAGATATTCCGCGAGCGTCATCAGCCGTGGCAGTGGAGCGGCTGGCTGTTTTCCTGGCGGCTGATCGGCCTGGTGTTTCTGGTGCTGTCCGGTGCCGCGCTGGCGCATATCCATTTTCATATGGCGCCGAGCCTGGCCGGATCTGCCGGCGGTGCGCTGGGCGAAAGCCTTGGCGACCTGGCCCGCAATGCCCTGAACATCCAGGGCAGCACGCTATTGTTCATTGCCCTGTTCCTGTTCGGCCTGACGGTGTTCACCGACCTGTCGTGGTTCAAGGTGATGGATGTCACCGGCAAGATCACCCTCGACCTGTTCGAACTGTTCAGCGGCGCCGCCAGCCGCTGGTGGGCGGCACGCAGCGAGCGCAAACAGCTGGTGGCCAGGTTGCGCGAAGTCGACGCGCCGGCCCCCAGCGTGGCACCGCGTACTGCCGAACCCCGCATGGAGTCGCGGCCAGTGCCCGAGCCCAAGGCGTCACGGTTCAAGTCCGCGCCGGTCGAGGTGGCAGAGCCGATCATCGCCGAACGCGTGACGCGCCCGGCCGTACCCATTCGACCGCTCAGCGAGAATAGCCACAGCGCGCCAGTGATCATGCCGTCCGAAGCCATGGCTCGGCCTGCAGAGCAAAGCAAGCGCGTGCAGAAGGAAAAGCAGGTGTCGTTGTTCGTCGACAGCGCCGTGGCTGGCACTTTGCCGCCGATTTCGATTCTGGACCCGGCCGAAAAGAAGAAGGTCAACTATTCCGCCGAGTCCCTGGCAGGCGTTGGTCAGTTGCTGGAGCTCAAGCTCAAGGAGTTCGGGGTCGAGGTCACAGTGGATTCGATCCATCCTGGCCCGGTCATCACCCGTTACGAAATCCAGCCGGCGGCAGGCGTCAAAGTCAGTCGTATCGCTAACCTGGCCAAGGACCTGGCGCGTTCGCTGGCTGTGATGAGCGTGCGTGTGGTCGAGGTCATCCCCGGCAAGACCACCGTCGGTATCGAAATCCCCAACGAAGACCGGCAGATCGTGCGGTTCTCCGAAGTGCTGTCTTCGCCAGAATACGACGAAGCGAAATCCCCCGTGACTATGGCACTGGGTCACGATATCGGCGGCAAGCCGGTGATCGTCGACCTGGCCAAGATGCCGCACCTGCTGGTTGCGGGTACTACGGGTTCCGGTAAGTCGGTGGGGGTCAACGCCATGATCCTGTCGATCCTGTTCAAGTCTGGCCCGGAAGACGCCAAGCTGATCATGATCGACCCGAAAATGCTTGAATTGTCCATCTACGAGGGCATTCCGCACCTGCTGTGCCCCGTGGTCACTGACATGAAGGACGCCGCCAACGCCCTGCGCTGGAGCGTCGCCGAGATGGAACGCCGCTACAAGTTGATGGCGGCCATGGGCGTGCGCAACCTCGCGGGCTTCAACCGCAAGGTCAAGGATGCCGAGGAAGAAGGCACGCCGCTGTCCGATCCGTTGTACAAACGCGAAAGCATGGAAGATGTGGCGCCGCTGCTGAAAACCCTCCCGACCATCGTGGTGGTGGTCGACGAATTCGCCGACATGATGATGATCGTCGGCAAGAAGGTCGAAGAACTCATCGCCCGTATCGCGCAAAAGGCTCGGGCCGCCGGTATCCACCTGATTCTCGCCACCCAGCGACCCTCGGTGGACGTGATTACCGGCTTGATCAAGGCCAACATTCCGACTCGCATGGCGTTCCAGGTGTCGAGCAAGATCGACTCGCGGACCATCATTGACCAGGGCGGCGCCGAGCAACTGCTGGGCCACGGTGACATGCTCTACATGCCGCCCGGTACCAGCCTGCCGATTCGCGTCCACGGCGCGTTCGTCTCCGACGAAGAAGTACACCGTGTGGTCGAGGCCTGGAAGCAGCGCGGCGTCCCGGACTACAACGAGGACATCCTCGCTGGTGTCGAAGAGCCCGGCAGCGGCTTCGACGGCGGCAGCAGCGGTGGTGGCGATGGCGACGAAGAAAACGACGCCCTGTACGACGAAGCCGTGAATTTCGTGCTCGAAAGCCGCCGCGCGTCCATCTCCGCCGTGCAGCGCAAGCTCAAGATCGGTTACAACCGTGCCGCGCGCATGATTGAAACCATGGAAAACGCCGGGGTGGTCACGCCGATGAACACCAACGGCTCGCGCGAAGTGATCGCGCCCGGGCCGATGCGCGACTGATAGGTAGTCGTCGGCGTACCGAAAGGCGCGCCGGCTTTGATTTTTTTAGCGTCATGTCTAACGAGGATTCCCATGCGCCTGATTCGCATGCTGTTTGTTTCTGCACTGGCTCTGTCCACCTTGCCGGCTCATGCCGATGACAAGGCCGTGGCGAGCTTGACGAAGTTGCTCGAAACGTCCCAGACCCTGCAAGCAAATTTCTCGCAACTGACGCTGGATGGCGGCGGCACGCAGCTACAGGAGACTGCCGGGCAGATGGTGCTGCAGCGTCCAGGCCTGTTCTATTGGCACACCAATGCTCCTAACGAGCAAACGATGGTCTCCGATGGCAAGAAGGTCTCTCTGTATGACCCTGACCTGCAGCAGGTCACCATCAAGACCCTTGATCAGCGCCTCACCCAGACCCCGGCCTTGCTGCTCTCCGGCGATATCTCGAAGATCAACCAGAGCTTCGATATCACCTCCAAGGAGTCCGGCAATATCATTGATTTCACGCTTAAGCCGAAGACCAAGGACACCCTGTTCGACTCGCTGCGCCTGTCCTTCCGTAGTGGTTTGATCAACGATATGCAACTGATCGACAGCGTCGGTCAGCGCACCAATATCCTCTTCACCGGCGTCAAGGCCAACGAGAAGGTGGATGCGAGCAAGTTCACCTTTGTCCCGCCCAAGGGTACCGACGTCATCCAGGAGTAAATGCTTCGCCCATGGACCTGTTTCGTAGCGATCCCATCGCCCAGCCGCTGGCTGCACGCTTGCGTGCCAGCAACCTCGACGAGTACGTCGGGCAGGAACACGTGCTGGCACGGGGCAAGCCTCTGCGCGAGGCGCTGGAGCAGGGCGCGCTGCATTCGATGATCTTCTGGGGCCCGCCAGGGGTCGGCAAGACCACCCTAGCGCGCTTGCTGGCCAAGGTCTCTGATGCACATTTCGAAACCGTTTCGGCGGTGCTGGCGGGGGTCAAGGAAATCCGCCAGGCCGTCGAGGTGGCCAAGCAGCAGGCCGGCCAGTATGGCAAGCGCACCATCCTGTTCGTCGATGAAGTGCACCGTTTCAACAAGTCGCAACAAGACGCCTTCCTGCCTTATGTCGAGGACGGTACGCTGATCTTTATCGGCGCGACCACTGAGAACCCCTCGTTCGAGCTCAATAACGCCTTGCTCTCGCGGGCGCGGGTGTATGTGCTCAAGAGCCTGGACGAAGCGGCGATGCGCAAGCTGGTCGACCGCGCGCTCACTGAGGAACGCGGCCTGGGCAAGCATCATTTCACCTTGGGCGACGAAGCCTTTCGGATTCTCCTGGCAGCGGCCGACGGTGACGGTCGGCGCCTGCTCAATCTGCTCGAGAACGCCTCGGACCTCGCCGACGACGACAGCGAAATTGGCGTCGAACTGCTGCAAAGCCTACTGGGCGATACACGGCGGCGCTTCGACAAGGGCGGTGAGGCGTTCTACGACCAGATATCGGCGCTGCACAAATCCGTGCGCGGCTCCAATCCTGACGGCGCGCTGTACTGGTTCGCACGCATGATCGACGGCGGCTGCGATCCGTTGTACATCGCCCGACGCGTAGTGCGCATGGCCAGCGAAGACATCGGCAATGCCGATCCGCGCGCCTTGCCGCTGTGCCTGGCGGCCTGGGACGTGCAGGAGCGCCTCGGCAGCCCGGAAGGCGAGTTGGCCGTGGCTCAGGCGATCATCTACCTGGCCAGCGCGCCGAAGAGCAACGCGGTGTACATGGGCTTCAAGACCGCCATGCGCGAGGCCGCCGAATTCGGTTCGCTGGAAGTGCCGCTGCACCTGCGCAACGCACCGACCAAGCTGATGAAACAGCTGGGCTATGGCGAGGAATATCGTTACGCCCACGACGAACCTGACGCCTATGCGGCCGGCGAAGACTACTTCCCCGACGCCCTCCAGCCGCGGCCCTATTACCAGCCGGTGCCCCGCGGTCTTGAACTCAAGATCGGCGAAAAACTGCGTCACTTGGCCCAACTCGACCAGAACAGCCCTCGCCGGAGAAGAAAAGAGTGATTCCGACGATCATAGCGGTTACTTTTGGCGGTATCGTTGGCACACTGTTGCGCTTCGCCACCGGCACGGTTGTCAGTGCACACTGGCCGCGTTACTTCTATGCCGGTACGCTGGCGGTCAATATCGTCGGCTGCCTGTTGATCGGCTACCTGTACGGGCTGTTCCTGATCCGTCCGGAAATCCCGGTGGAAGTGCGCTCGGGGTTGATCGTCGGCTTCATTGGCGGCCTGACCACGTTTTCGTCATTTTCCCTGGACACCGTGCGCCTGCTCGAGAGCGGCCAGGCCCTCACTGCCATTGGCTACTGCGCCATCAGCGTATTTGGCGGCCTGTTCGCGACCTGGGCTGGCCTGGCCCTGACCAAAATCTGAACCAATACTGATAAACGAGAGAACGACATGCTCGATTCCAAACTGTTACGTAGCCAACTTCAGGACGTAGCGGACCGCCTGGCTTCCCGCGGCTACACCCTGGATGTGACCCGCCTCGAAGCCCTGGAAAACCAGCGCAAGGTGGTGCAGACCCGCACCGAACAATTGCAGGCCGAGCGTAATGCCCGTTCCAAGTCTATCGGCCAGGCCAAGGCCCGTGGCGAAGACATCGCGCCGCTGATGGCCGACGTCGAGCGCATGGGCGCCGAGCTGACCAGCGCCAAGCTCGAGCTCGATGGTTTGCAGGTCGAGCTGGACGATATCCTGCTGGGCCTGCCCAATTTGCCGCACGAGTCCGTGCCTGTGGGCGCCGACGAAGACGGCAACGTCGAAGTGCGTCGCTGGGGTTCGCCGACCGCGTTCGACTTCCCTGTCCAGGATCACGTCGCCTTGGGCGAGAAGTTCGGCTGGCTGGATTTCGAAACCGCCGCCAAGCTGTCCGGTGCCCGTTTCGCCCTGCTGCGCGGCCCCATCGCCCGTCTGCATCGCGCGCTGGCGCAGTTCATGATCAACCTGCACGTCGCTGAACACGGCTACGAAGAGGCTTACACCCCGTATCTGGTGCAGGCGCCTGCGTTACAGGGCACTGGCCAGTTGCCGAAGTTCGAAGAAGACCTGTTCAAGATCAGCCGAGAAGGCGAAGCCGACCTGTATCTCATCCCGACCGCCGAGGTGTCGCTGACCAACATTGTGGCCGGCGAGATTCTCGACGCCAGCCAGCTGCCACTCAAGCTGGTCGCACACACGCCGTGTTTCCGCAGCGAGGCCGGTGCCTCAGGGCGTGACACTCGCGGCCTGATCCGCCAGCACCAGTTCGACAAGGTCGAGATGGTCCAGGTGGTCGAACCGTCGAAATCCATGGAAGCCCTGGAAAGCCTGACCGCCAACGCCGAGCGCATCTTGCAGGCGCTGGAACTGCCGTATCGCGTGCTGGCACTGTGCACCGGCGACATGGGCTTCAGTGCGGTGAAAACCTACGACCTCGAAGTCTGGGTACCGAGCCAGGACAAGTACCGCGAGATTTCCTCGTGCTCCAACACCGGCGACTTCCAGGCGCGCCGCATGCAGGCGCGCTGGCGTAATCCGGAAACCGGCAAGCCGGAACTGGTGCACACCCTTAACGGCTCGGGCCTGGCGGTTGGCCGCACGCTCGTCGCTGTCCTGGAAAACTACCAGCAGGCCGACGGCACCATCCGTATTCCGGAAGTGCTCAAGCCTTACATGGCAGGCCTTGAGGTCATCGGCTAAATGGAGTTTCTGCCGCTGTTTCACAAGCTGAAGGGCAGCCATGTACTGGTGGTGGGCGGCGGCGAAATTGCCTTGCGCAAATCGCGTTTGCTCGTCGATGCCGGGGCCTTGATCCGTGTGGTCGCGCCCGAGGTCGAACACCAATTGCAGGCAATGGTGGACGGCAGCGGTGGCGAAATGCGGCTGCGTGGCTACGCCGAGGCGGATCTTGAAGGATGTCAGTTGGTTATAGCCGCCACCGACGATCAGGCCCTCAATGCCCAGGTCTCGGCCGATGCCAAACGCCGCTGCGTGCCGGTCAATGTAGTCGACGCGCCAGCGCTGTGCAGTGTGATCTTTCCCGCCATCGTTGATCGTTCGCCGTTGGTGGTCGCCGTCTCCAGTGGCGGCGATGCGCCGGTGCTTGCACGGCTGATCCGCGCCAAGCTGGAAACCTGGATTCCTTCCACCTATGGCGAACTGGCCGGCCTGGCCGCGCGCTTTCGTCATCGGGTCAAGCAGCTCTACCCGGATGTAACCCAGCGTCGAGCGTTTTGGGAGGAGGTCTTTCAAGGGCCGATTGCCGATCGTCAACTGGCCGGGCAGGGCAGTGAGGCCGAGCGCCTGTTGGAAGCCAAGGTCAATGGTGCACCACCCCATGCGCCGGGCGAGGTCTACCTGGTGGGGGCGGGGCCGGGCGATCCCGACTTGCTGACTTTCAAAGCGTTGCGATTGATGCAGCAGGCGGACGTGGTGCTCTACGACCGATTGGTCGCCCCGGCGATCATCGATCTGTGCCGCAGGGATGCCGAGCGTATCTATGTGGGCAAGCGCCGCGCCGAGCATGCCTTGCCTCAGGAGCAGATCAACAAGCAATTGGTGGATCTGGCCAAGCAAGGCAAGCGCGTGCTGCGCCTGAAAGGTGGCGATCCGTTCATCTTCGGTCGCGGCGGTGAAGAGATCGAAGAGTTGGCGGCCCACGGCATTCCGTTCCAGGTGGTGCCCGGCATCACGGCGGCCAGTGGGTGCTCGGCCTATGCCGGAATTCCACTGACCCATCGCGACTACGCCCAGTCGGTGCGCTTTGTGACCGGCCACTTGAAGAACAACACCAGCGACCTGCCTTGGCAGGATCTGGTCGCGCCATCCCAAACGGTGGTGTTCTACATGGGCCTGATCGGCTTGCCGATCATTTGCGAGCAGATGATCAAGCACGGGCGCAGTGCCGATACCCCGGCGGCGTTGATTCAGCAGGGCACGACGGTTAATCAGCGGGTGTTCACCGGTACCTTGGGCGATTTGCCGCGCATGGTGGCGGAACATGAAGTTCATGCGCCGACCCTGGTGATCGTGGGGGAAGTGGTGACCTTGCGGGACAAGCTGAAGTGGTTCGAAGGGGGTCAGGCCAGCATCTAGGCGAGCATCTGTGGCATCTGATCTATGGTCTTCGCGGGCAAGCCTTGCCTCCACAGTTCATATCTGTGGCAGCGAGGCTTACCCGCGAACAGGGGGTTCCGGGTAGCCCGATGTCCTGATTCAAACTCCGGTCTTGTGCCACACTCCACGGCCCGTCAATCGTTCCCGGTCATGCTCCACACTGAAATCCTGCTTCGGCCCCTTCGGCACGATCCCGGTCGGGTTGATGGTCTTGTGGCTGGCGTAGTAATGATGCTGGATATGATAGATATCCACCGTCTGCGCAATCCCGGGCCACTGAAAGATCTCTCTTAGCCAGTTCGACAGATTCGGATAATCGGCAATTCGTCGCAGATTGCATTTGAAATGCCCGAAGTACACGGCATCGAAGCGAATCATCGTGGTGAACAGGCGGATATCCGCTTCCGTCAGGTATTCGCCGATCAGGTAGCGCCTGTCAGCCAGCAACGTCTCGAGGTTATCCAGCTCGGCAAAAAGCGCGTCAAACGCTTTTTCGTAAGCGCCCTGTGACGTCGCGAAGCCAGCACGATAGACGCCATTGTTCACGGCGGGGTAGATACGCTCGTTGAGTGCATCGATGGTTGGCCTATGTGGCTCTGGGTAGAAGTCCAGGCGATTGCCCGTCAGGTCATCGAATGCGCTGTTGAACATGCGGATGATCTCTGCCGATTCGTTACTGACGATGCGTTTCAGCTGCTTGTCCCACAGCACGGGTACGGTGACGCGCCCGGTGTAGTCTGGAGTCTCCGAGGTGTAGCGCTGGTACATGAACGTCAGGCTATCCAAGGCATCGCCCGTCGAGCCTTTATCGGTATCGAAGGTCCAGCCGTTTTCACCCATGAACCAGCTGACCACTGAAACGTCGATCAGCGAATCCAGGCCCTTGAGCGCACGCATGATCAGCGTCCGGTGGGCCCAAGGGCAGGCCAGTGAGACATACAGGTGGTAGCGACCGGCTTCGGCCGCAAAGCCGCCTTCACCGGTGGGCCCCGGGCGCCCATCGCGGGTCACCCAGTTGCGCCGCTGTGCGGCCTCGCGCTGAAAAGCGCCGTCCTTGCTGCTTTCGTACCACTGGTCGTGCCAGCGTCCCTCGATCAGCAAGCCCATCACCGTCTCCCTTCAACTTTGCCTATGTGCGTTGGAGATCAGTCTAAAGGTAATGGTTCGATGAAATGGCGCAAAAGATGCCCCGCCATTATCGGTATGTTCGATGAAACTCCGACAGCGAGAGCCTTTTCCCTTGACCAGACTACATGGCGCAAGCCCCCGCTACACTGACCGATTTGCCCAGCAGGTTTGAGCTTTGGCAAACGCGGTATCACGGTCGTCACCCAGCCCTCGCAGCGCTAGCGCCATGGTCGAAATCAACGCCATCTCGCCATAGCTGTCCTGTGCTTCACCCCTCCAGCATGCCAAC
>CAJCIO010000036.1 GCA_903970465.1 Gammaproteobacteria bacterium | reverse complement strand
TCCAGCAGGCCGCGTTCCGGTACGCTTGCGCAGGGATGGCCGGCATGGATGCCGGCCAAGCCCCGCTGGGCCATGGAAGGCCCATCGGGGCGTGCCCTGCGCAAGCGTACCGGAGCGTGGGCACCCTGAGCCTAGGCGAAGGGCCAATGCTGGGGCGGCGAACCCAAGGCCGGCTCGAAAGCAGAACCACACCAATCCAAAAAGCGCCCCCTCAGCAACGGATCTCAAAGATCCATACACGGTCCGATACCAAGCAAGCCCGCCATCTTGTTCAACAACGAAGAGGTATGACAACATACAAGCTCAAAATAAAAATCATAAAAGGATCCACGTCATGCCCCGCCTCTCTCACCTCATCTCACCTCTGGTACTCGCCATGGCCCTGACCTCCGGCGCCGTTCACGCGCGCACATTCGTCTACGTTTCCAATGCCGCCGACGGCACGCTCTCGACCTTCCGCATGAACGAGCAGAGCGGTGAGCTGACCGCTGTGCAGACCGTCACCAGCGGCAAGAACGTCATGCCCATGACAGTCAGCCCGGATCGCCGTCATCTTTACGCTGCCGTGCGCTCCACGCCGTACAACGTGCAAAGCTATTCCATCGACACCCAGGACGGCCACCTGACACTGCTGGCAACCACCCCGGTAGATGAATCGCTGGCCTATATCTCGCTCGACAACACCGGTAAATCACTGTTCGGGTCGTCGTACGACAATGACGTAATGACCGTCAATCCCATCGTCAACGGCGTGGTCACCGGGCCCGCTACACAGAGTCTCAAAACCGAGCAACACGCCCACTCCGTGCGCATCGACCACAGCAATCAGTACCTGTATGTCGCGAATCTGGGTGGCCAGCAGGTCTACCAATACCGCTACGATGCGGCGACCGGAAAAGTCAGCGCCAACGACCCCGCCAAGGTTGCCGCCCCCCAGGGCATCGGCCCGCGGCACACCGAACTGTCCCCGGACAACCGCTTCTTCTACGTCCTGGGTGAACTGCACGACAGCGTCATCACCTATGCCCTGGACAGCAAGACCGGCCAACTCCACCAGATTGCAGTGACTGCCGGTCTGCCCGCCGACACCACGCTGGTGCCCGGTGCGCCGCGCGGCCCGGACCGAGTCAAGGCCCCCGGCATGCAGCCCCATGCCGATAACAGTAACGACATCTGGGCCGCCGACATCCACATCACCCCGGACGGCAATTTCCTTTACACCTCCGAGCGGACCTCCAGCGTCTTGTCGCTCTTCAAGGTCAACAAGGCCAACGGCGCCCTGACCTTCGTCAAGACCTTCAAGACCGAAAAACAACCCCGCGGCTTCGGCATCACACCGGATAGCAAATTCCTCATCTGCAGCGGCGAGAAGTCCACCCAAGTGTCGGTCTTCGCCATCGATGGCCATAGCGGCGAGCTGACCCTCAAATCCCAGGCCCCCGTGGGCAATGGCGCCAACTGGGTCTCTATCGTCAAACGCTAGAGACCACAGCGGGTCGATGCCGCCTTGGCATCGCCCCCTCCTATCGGCGGGTAACACGACATTTCTGCCAATATGTAGTGACATTTATTTTCCACTACAAAAATGATTGACGTCTTTCAAATGCCCTTGCATGATGAGGCCGTCTCCCTGATCGGGAGCGCTGGCAAGGGACAAGTGAAGGGGTTCGGCGAACTGCCGAATCGTTTTGTGTGATGTGAACTGCCCACAAGGCAGCGTGATGAAGCTGACTGGCATGATCGTCCGCAAGGGGCGCGCGGTGCTGGCGAGATGTTCTCATACTGCTTGGGCAGGCCCGAAAGGCCCCGCCGACCAGTGTCCGAAGATCCGCCCGCCGCCCCGACCAGACAATCATGTAGCGATGCCGAATCGTCACTACTTCTCTTCCCCCTGCCAACCCGCATACGCCGGCGAATGCTGTCGCAGACGTCGTGCAGCGCCGATCAACTGGCCAATTGGGTGCCATGTTTGAGCTCACCAACAGACAGATCAATAAGTGGTCAAAGGGGTTACAGATGAACCTGAACAATCAGCCTACCGTAGAACAACTCGCACACCTCATCGCGCAGCAGCGCGACACTGTCGACTGCCATATCTTGTGGGTCTGCGAAGACGGCGATGTGCACATCGACCGCCTGGCCGACCACCCTGGCGAAAGCGAGTTCGAACAGACCAGACCAAACATGCGCGCACGGTTGAAGATGTACCGCCGTGGCCAGGGCTACCTGGGCAAAAAGGCCGCTGCGGATACCGAGTATGTCGGCCGCGTGCTGCAGACGCTGGAAGGCGTCTGGGGTGAGGTCAAGGAAGTCAAAGTGGTTGATCGCTATTGCTGATCCCCAGGCGTATATGGCATGGCACACTGTGCCACATGGCCTGCACCCCGACGAGCTATCGCCGGGGTGTTTTTTGTCCGAGGATAATCTCTACGCTCCAGCGCCATTGCCGAGCCAAGCGCCGTCCCTGATGAGTCATCCGATACAGGTTATCGGAGCATTGCGCACTCCACCCACCGATGGCATCGCACAGGTTCGATGACCTGCACAGGGGCGCGGCGGCTCATCCGCGCCACAGCTTCACCACCCCACCCCCGCTCCCCAGCACCGGATCACTGTTTGGAAACGGCAACTTGGCAATCTGCGCGATCTGCGCATCCGTCACCGGGTCGCGGTTGATATCGCCTTCCTGCCCCGGCGGGTAGGCGCCCACCACCATGAAGTCGTCGCTCGAACCAAGGTTGCAATGACCGGTGCCCGCCGGCAGCAACAGCACATCACCCGCCCTGACCTCCACCACATGCCCATCAGGCCCACCGAGCATGAGCCGCGCATGGCCGGCGTACACCCCCAATACCTCGTGCCCATGGACGTGATAGTGGTGATAGGTAAACACCCCATAGCGCCATTGCGGTGGCCAGCCGTTGGCCTTGAAGGTCCGCTCGAACAACGTGGCCGGATCAGTACCGGTGGACGGGATCGCCGCCGGATAGATCAGCACCGGCAACATGGGATTGTTGGGGATACCACCATTGCGCTCGAGCATGAGCGTCTGCACGGCGGGGGCGGCCATGGCCTGCTTCATTGAAAGTCCTCCGGCGCCAAACAAACCCAGCGCAGTGAATGTAGTGAAGTGACGTCGGGCGATGGCCATGGGGCTCTCCGTGATCCTGCGGCGACAGACTGGAAGCGTTCTCAACGGTAATTCGATCATCCTGACGTCACGAGTTTCTCGCCGGGCGACCAACGGTATTTTCTCTCCGAAACCGCCCGTCCAGAGCCCGCCGCATTCAACGATCGCCAGCCGTGCTGGCGCAGGTCGCAAACCACGCATTTGACGCCCGTGCGCAGCAAGCTAATGTTGCAGTTGTCCGGACAACCGGATAACAAACAAAAACAAGAGGACCTCCCGCATGGGCGCCATCGAAATCAGTCCGCAACGCTACCGCGCGAGCTACGGCCGCTTCTTCGAAGAATTTACCGTCGGTGACGTCTATGAACACCGCCCTGGCCGCACCCTGACCGAAGCGGACAACATCCACTTCTCCCTGCTGACCATGAACTTCCACCCCATGCACTGCGACGCCGCCTACGCGGCCAAAAGCGAATTCGGCCAGTTGCTGGTCAACAGTGGCCTGACCGTCGCGGTGGTGCTGGGCATGACCGTCAACGACGTCAGCGGCAAGGCCATCGCCAACCTCGGCTGGAAAGAGATCAACCTGACCGCCCCGGTGTTCTGCGGCGACACCCTCTACGCCGAATCCGAAGTCCTGGAAAAACGCGAGTCCAAATCCCGGCCCACCCAAGGCATCGTCACCGTCAAGACCCGCGCCTTCAAGCAGGACGGCACTGCGGTGATGGACTTCATCCGCACCGCGCTGATCGCCCGAGTCGGCTTCGAAAATGGAGGCGAGAACAACCGCTGACCCCGACATCCAATAGCGATACCTCCGCCAAAAACAACAACTGGAGAGTGCTGTGATGACTAACGTGAGCTCAGGCGCCCGCCTCGACAGGCTGCCCTTGTCGCGCTTCCACTGGAAAATCCTCGGCCTGATCAGCGCAGGGGCCTGCATCGATGCCTATGACGTATACATTGCCGGCGGTGTCAGCGCGGCAATGTTCAAGGAAGGGTTTTCGACCCTGGCGCAGAACGCGCTGTTCGTCTCCGCCGGTTTCTTCGGCATGGTCATCGGTGCCGCACTGGCCGGTTGGCTGGGAGATCACCTAGGGCGCCGCGCCTCCTATCAATTCAACCTGTTGCTGTTCGGCCTCGCCTCGCTGGCCGCCTGCTTTGCGCCGAATATCGAAACCCTGACCGGCCTGCGCTTCATCATGGGCATCGGTCTGGGCGCCGAACTGGTGATCGCCGCCGGCACCCTGAGCGAATTCATCCCGCCGCAGTTCCGCGGACGCTGGATCTCGTTGCTGGCACTGATCGTCAACTCCGGCCTGGTGTTGGCCACATCGATCGGCTACGTGGTGATCCCCAACCTGGGCTGGCGCTGGATGTTCGCCATTGCCGGGGTCGGCGCGGTGATCATCTGGGTGTTGCGCCATCGCATGCCCGAATCGCCGCGCTGGCTGGAATCCCAAGGGCGGCTGGAAGATGCCGAGCGCACGGTGAGCGACATCGAGGCGAAGGTGATCGCCCAGCACGGCGCGATCGCCGATTGCCCGCGCACGCAAAACCTCGAAACCCCGAAAGCGCCTTTCAGCGCGCTGTTCAGCCGCGCCATCCTGCCGCGCACCCTGACTGCGGCCATGACGGCGATCGCCGTCAACGTCGCCGTGTATGGCTTCGTTGCCTGGCTGCCGACCTTCTTCGTCAGTGAAGGGCTGACCGTGGTCAAGTCGCTGGGCTTTACCACACTGATGTCGTTCGGCGCGCCGGCCGGTGCCTTGCTCGGCCTGGCCATCGCCGACCGTTTGGGTCGCGCTCGTGGCCTGGTGCTGTTCGCGGTGCTGGCCATCGTGCTGGGCATCATCTACCCGAACATGACCAGCGCGGTGAGTATCACCGGCGTCGGTTTTGCCCTGGTGACCTGCATCTACACCATCGTCACCTTCGGCCTGTTCGGCTACGTCCCGGAGCTGTTCCCCACCCACCTTCGGCTGCGCGGTACCGGCACGGCGGGTGTCTGCGGACGGCTGGCGTCGATGGCCACCTCGTACCTGGCGGTGATCCTGTTTGCCAACTTCGGCCTGATCGGCGTACTGGCGATGGTCTCCAGCTGCCTGTTGCTGATGGCCCTGGCGATTCTGCTGCTGGGCGTCGATACCAACCAGAGCACGCTGGAAGACATCGCCCCCGGCGCTGACAGCAAGCGCCTGCGTCGCGCCCTGCACAGCACCGCCGGAGAAAGCCGATGAACACTGCTCAGTCCACCACCCTGGCCGAACAGCTCGGGGGATTTGCGGCGCAACTGCGCCCCGACGATATCCCGGCGCACGTGCGGGAGCGCGCCTGCCACCTGATGCTCGACGCCACGGGCATCGCCTGCGCCTCGACCGGCTACGAGTTCGCCCAACGCACGCTCAATGCGGCACGCGAGTTGGGTGAAGGCGACAGCGACGTGATCGCCATGGGCGCCAAGCTGTCGTTGCGCGACGCAATTTTGCTCAATGGCGTGCTGGTACACGGCCTGGATTACGACGACACCCACGGTCGCGGCGTGATCCACGCCACGGCCAGTTGCTACCCGACGGCACTCGGGGTAGCGGCCAAGCTGGGCGTCAGCGGCGCGGACCTGCTGTGTGCCTACGTGGTCGGCATGGAGCTGGCTACGCGCATCGCCTCGGTGGCCAAAGGCGGCTTCCATCAGGTCGGCTTTCATCCCACCGGGCTGGTCGGTGCCTTCGCCTGCGCGGTGATCGCCGGCAAGCTGCAAGGCCAGAGCGCCGCGCAACTGGCCCATGCCCAAGGCATCGCCCTGAGCACTGCGTCCGGCAGCCTGGAGTTCCTTGAAGACGGTGCCTGGACCAAACGCCTGCATCCAGGCTGGGCCGGCGTCGCCGGACTCACCGCAGCTACCTTGGCACGCCAAGGCTTCATTGGCCCGAAAGCCACCTACGAGGGCCGCTTCGGACTGTTCAACAGCCACCTCGGCGACCGCGCCGCAGAATGCGACTACAGCCTGGCCACGGCCGATCTGGGCGAAGTCTGGGAGGTCACCCAAGTGGCGGTCAAGCCGCTACCCGCCTGCCACTTCACCCACGCCTGCGCCGACGCCGCCATGCAACTGCGCCAGCAAGGTGTGCGCAGCGAAGACGTGCGCAGCATCATCGCCCTGGTGCCCAAGGAAACCGTCGGCATCGTCTGCGAGCCGGTGGCCAGCAAACGCCGGCCAAAAAACAGCTACGAAGCGCAGTTCAGCATCCCCTATGCGGTGGCCAGCGGTCTGCTGCGCGGGCGCTACGGCCTTGTCGAACAAGAAGCCCAGGCGCTGACCGACCCCCAGGTGCTGGCCCTGGCCGACAAGGTCGAATACGCCATCGACCCGGCCTCCGGCTTCCCGCGTCATTACTCCGGGGAAGTGGTGGTCACCCTCAACGATGGCCGCGTGCTGCGCCACCGTGAAGCGATCAATCGCGGCAGCAGCGACCGGCCATTGAGCAATGCCGAGATCGTCGAGAAATTCCGCGAGAACGCCGCCACGACCCAATCACCACAACGCGTCGACGCCCTCCTCGATGCCGTCCTCAACCTCGAAGACCGCCCTGCCCGCGCCTGCTCCCAGGCACTGACGGCCCGCGTTTGAAGCCATAAGGAAACCCATCATGAACGAATACGACGAACAGGAAAGCATGATCCTCAACGCCGTCGACCGCTTCCTTGAGGTCGAGGCCAAACCCTACGTCCACGAGCTGGAAAAAAACGACATCTACCCCGAAGAGATGGTCGAAAAGATGAAAGCCATGGGCCTGTTCGGCTGCATCATCCCGCCTGAATATGGCGGCCTGGGGCTGTCGACCTCCACCTACGCGAAGATCGTCGAGCGCATCTCCTGCACCTGGATGTCGCTCTCGGGGATCATCAATTCGCACCTGATCGTGGCGAGCGCCATCCACCGCCACGGCACCGACTGGCAGAAAGAGTATTACCTGCCGCGCCTGGCCACCGGCGAAATGCGCGCCGCCGTGGGCTTTACCGAGCCCGACACCGGCACCGACCTGCAAGCCATTCGCACTACCGCACGGCGCGAGGGCGATCACTACATCGTCAACGGCGCCAAGACCTGGATCACCAACAGCCTGCATGGTCACGTAGTAGCGTTGCTGGTCAAGACCGACACCACCGCCCAGCCTCGCCACAAGGGCATGAGCTGGCTGATCGCGGAGAAAGGCCCAGGCTTCAAGGTCGCGCGCAAGCTGGAGAAACTCGGCTACAAAGGCATCGACACCTGCGAACTGGTGTTCGAAGACTTCAAGGTGCCGGTCAATTGCCTGATCGGCGGCGTCGAAGGGATAGGCCTCAAGCAGGTGCTGTCGGGGCTGGAACTGGGCCGCATCAACGTTGCCGCGCGGGGAGTCGGGGTTGCCCGCGCCGCGCTGCAAGAAGCCACCAGCTATTCGCAGACCCGCAAGACTTTCGGCAAACCGATCTGCGAACACCAGGCCATCCAGCTCAAGCTTGGCGAAATGGCCACCCGCGTCGAAGCGGCGCGGCTGCTCACCGAATCAGCCGCCAACGCCTATGACAAGGGCCTGCGGTGTGACATGGAAGCCGGCATGGCCAAGTACTTCGCCACCGAAGCGGCCCTTGAGAACGCCATTGAAGCCATGCGTATTCATGGCGGCTACGGCTACTCCAAGGAGTACAACGTCGAGCGTCTGTACCGCGACGCGCCGCTGTTGACCATCGGCGAAGGCACCAACGAAATGCAGCGCATCATCATTGCCCGTCAACTGATGGAGAGGAATCCGGTATGAGCCTGCCCCTTGCCGGTGTGCGCATCATCGCTGTCGAACAATACGGTGCCGGCCCGTTCGGCACCCAGCACCTGGCCGATCTCGGCGCCGAGGTGATCAAGGTCGAAAACCCGGTGGAAGGCGGCGAAGTCGGTCGTGCGGTCGGGCCATATTTTTTCGAAGAAGGCGACAGCCATTTTTTCCAGTCCTTCAATCGCAATAAAAAAAGCGTAACCCTCAACCTCAAGGACCCGGCCGACAAGGCCACCTTGATCGAACTGATCAAGACCGCCGACGCGCTCTACGACAACCTGCGCGGCGACCTGCCGGCCAAGCTCGGCTTGACCTACGCGGACCTTGCCGAGCACAACCCGAAGCTGGTGTGCGCGCACCTGTCGGCCTATGGCCGCGAGGGCGAGCGCAAGGCCTGGCCGGGCTACGACTACCTGATGCAGGCCGAAGCCGGCTATTGCGCCATCACAGGGGAGCCCGGCGGCCCGCCGGCGCGCTTCGGCATCTCGATCATCGACATGATGACCGGCACCACTGCGGCTCTGGCCCTGCTGGCGGCCCTGGTGGGCGCGCGGGCTACCGGCATCGGCAGGGATATCGATGTGAGTCTGTATGACGTGGCCATGCACAACCTCAATTACCTGGGCACCTGGTACCTCAACGACGGCATCAAGACCGACCGTGCGCCGCGCTCCGCACACCCGTCGCTGACCCCCAGCCAGATGTACCGGACCCAGGACGGCTGGATGTTCATCATGTGCAACAAGGAAAAGTTCTGGGGCATACTGGCGCAACTGATCGACCGTCCGGAGTGGGCCAGCGACCCGCGCTACTGCAACTTCAAGGCCCGCCTGGCGCACCGCGATCAGCTCACCGAGGAGCTCGATGCCGTGCTGATGACCGCTACCACCGAGCAATGGCTCAAGCATTTTGCCGGTCAGGTGCCTGCCGCGCCGGTCAACGATGTCGGGCAGGCGCTGGATAATCCGTTTGCCCGTGCCCAGGGCCTGATCGTCGAATCCGCGCACCCGGCGCGGGGCACTATCAAGACCCTTGCCTGCCCGATTCGTTGCCCCGGCGAGACCTTGCCCAGCCAGGCCGCGCCGCGCCTCGGTGCCGATAACCAGAGCGTATTGGGCCCGCTGCGCGCAGTCCCGCCCCGCAAAGCCGCTGGAGTGATCTGAATGAACCAGGATTCGCCTTCGCCACTGGGCGGTGGGCAGCCACGCTACCTGCTGCTGGCGCAAGCCTTGATGGACGACATCAAGGCCGCACGCTACCCGCTGGACAGCCTGCTGCCCACCGAACACGAGCTGTGCCAGCAGTTCGGCGTCAGCCGCCATACCGTGCGCGAGGCAATCCGCAGGCTCTGTGACCTGGGCCTGATTCACAAGCAGCACGGCATCGGCAGTCGGGTCAAAGCCGTCGAAGTCGCGGCGCGCTATGTACAGGCCCATGCCGACATCACGGACCTGCACCAGTACGTGCGTGATGTGCGCCTGGACATCCACGGCATCAACGATATCAGCGCCGATGCCGAATTGGCGCAGTGGCTGGAGTGCCAGCCGGGCCAGGAATGGCTCTGCGTGAGCGGGCTGCGTTTTCGCGAAGGCGATCAGCTGCCACTGGCCTTCACTCATGCCTACATTGCCCGCGCCTACCGCAGCGTGGCGGAGGATCTGGGCGATGGCCGTGAACCGATCTACGCCTTGATCGAACGGCGCTTCGATTTGCGCGTCACCGACGTGCGTCAGGACATCAGCGCGGTGCTGATCGACGCCGCTGATGCCCAGCGCCTGCACGTGACACCGGGCTCCGCGGGACTGCGGATCATCCGCCGCTACTACGGCCACAATCAAGAATTGCTCGAAGTGGCGGTCAGCCTGCACCCCGGCGAGCGCTTCAGCTATTCCTTCAGCCAGCATCTCAAATGGCAGGGCGCGGCGTCCTGAAAGCGCCCACATCCCCTTTGGTACAAAACGACGGAGCCCACACCATGGTTGCTCGATCCTATCTGTTTGTCCCCGGCGACCGCCCGGAGCGCTTCGACAAGGCCTGCGCGGCCGGCGCTGATGTGGTGATCATCGATCTTGAAGACGCCGTCAGCCCCGAAGGCAAGGACGCCGCCCGCGACGCCATCGGCCAATGGCTACGCGCTGGTGGCCGTGCCTGGGTGCGTTTGAATGGCAGCGATACCGCTTGGTACGAGGATGATTGTGCATTGCTCGACTGCCCGGGCCTGCTGGGCGTGTCGCTGCCCAAAGCGGAGAGCGCAGCGCAATTGGCCAGACTGGCGGTGCGCCTGCCGGGCGAGCTGGGCATTTTGCCGATCGTCGAAACCGCCCGCGGGCTGTGGAATGTTGCCGAACTGGCAAGCGCGCACAAAGTGGTGCGACTGGCCTTCGGCTCGGTGGATTTTCAGGTTGATACCGGTATCGTCGGCGACGATCAAGAGCTGCTGTTCGCCCGCTCGCAACTGGTGATCGCCTCGGCCATGGCGCGCATCCAGGCGCCGGTCGATGGCGTGACCGTTGACCTGAGCAACCCCACCCTGCTCGCCCATGA
Source organism: Gammaproteobacteria bacterium (assembly GCA_903970465.1). GTDB lineage: Bacteria > Pseudomonadota > Gammaproteobacteria > Pseudomonadales > Pseudomonadaceae > Aquipseudomonas. The sequence continues at coordinate 53,924 of CAJCIO010000036.1, read as the reverse complement.
GGTCGAACGCGCACGCCTGGAAGGCTTCGGCGGCAAACTCTGCGTGCACCCCAAGCAGGTGCAGGCTATCAACGACGGCCTGCGGCCTCAGGCCAGCGAAGTGCTGTGGGCGCGCTCGGTGCTCGACGTTGTCGATGCCAGCCAGGGCGTTGGGGCGCTGAGCCTGAATGGCAAGCTCATCGACCTGCCAGTTATCTTGCGCGCAAGGCGGATCCTCGAGTCGGCGTGAACCGACGTGGGGATCACTTGCTCTCGCGGCTTTCCTTGTGGATCAGATACATCACGTAGGCAAAGGAACCCAGCGTCCCAGCGATAATGATCAGCATGATCAAACCGTCCATCTTGCACCTCCACACCGTTGAATTCGGATGACGGAGCCATGGTGCGCCGCAGCGGCTTTTCATAACAGCGGCAGATAAGCGATAAAAAAGCGGATCAGATGACGCTCAATGCGGCCCCTTCTCCGTCAACCGCCCACAGGCATTACATCCGTGGGAGCAAAGCTTGCTCGCGAAGAGGCCCGCACTGCTTGCACAGGATCACCGCAGACATCACAGCGCCCGAGTCACCAGATCGCCAAAGGCCGCTACCGGCGCCTGCAGATTGCCGAGCAGGCGTGGTTGCACCAGCCACAGGTCCATCACCGGCTTGAAATCCTTGACCACCATCGCTGCCAGGCGCTCGCGGTACAGGCTGCGCTCCAGCAAGGGCCGCGGCACCAGGCCCAGGCCCATGCCGTCTGCCACCAGGCCCAACTGCAACTCGGTACCGAAGGTTTCGAGGTTGACCTTGAGGCTCAGGCCCATGTCCCCCAGCGTGCGCTGCAGGCCCGCGCGGAAACCGCAACCGTCGGGGTTGAGTACCCAACCCTGGGCATAGCAGTCAGCGAGCTTGATCGGTTTTTTCGGCAACTGCGCCGCCGCGCACACCACCACCAACTCCAGTTTGCCCAGGGACTGGCCGACGATGTTTTCGGGAAATACCTTGCCGGCCGGAAACAACACCGCTGCGGCATCCAGCTCGCCATTGGCGATCTTGTCGATCAGCTGGCTGCCCCAACCGGTCGCCACCCGTGGCTGCAATTCCGGGTAGACCTGGCGCAGTTGCTTGAGCGCATCGAGCAGCACCGCGTCGCCCAAAGTCTGCGGCACCCCCAGGCGCAGCAAACCGGATGGCGGAGTATCACTGGCCACCAGCTCGCTGAGGGCATCCATCTCGCGCAGGATCGCCAGGCACTTCTGATAGACCTGATGACCCATTACCGTAGGCTTGAGCGGCTTGGTATTGCGGTCGAACAACTCCACACCCAGCGCTTGCTCGAAGTTCTGCACGCGGCGCGTGATGGCCGGCTGGGTCAGCGCCAGCGACTGCGCCGCGACACTGATCGACTGGCAACGAATTACCGCCACGAAGGCATCTATGTCATCGATTTTCATTCAGTCCGCACATGAAAAAGCCAAAGGAAATATCCTCCAAGCATAATCTCTGTCCAGGCTCCTGACTACCTGCCGTGGCCCGCCGTGCCGTCGACAATGGCTCCTTGTCAGAGGACCCGATTGGCTCTTGGTAGCCGCCCTCGGTACCGGTAACGTGTCGGCACCGTTCAGCGCTCCAGGAGTCCGCCCCATGACCACCCGCCTCAACGCCTTCAATCAGCCCATCGGCCCCGACGTCCCGAACTGGACACCGCGCCAGCGCCCACCGCACCAGGTCCTGCAGGGTCGCACCTGCCGGCTCGAACCGCTGAACGTCGCTGCCCATGGCGATTCACTCTATGACGCCTACTGCGCGCAGACCGATGGCCGCGACTGGACCTACCTGTTCGTCGGCCCCTTTACCGACGCCGCTAGCTACCGCACTTACCTCGAGGGTGCCGCGGCCAGCGCCGATCCGCAGCACTGGGCGGTGGTCGATCAAGCCACTGGCAGCGCTGTGGGCACGCTGTCGCTGATGCGCATCGACCCCGTGCATGGCGCCATCGAAGTGGGCAACGTGACCTTTTCACCGCTGATGAAACGCACTCCAGTGTCGACCGAAGCGCAGTACCTGTTGATGAGATTCGTGTTCGACGAACTCGGCTACCGGCGCTATGAATGGAAGTGTGACGCCCTCAACGCGCCCTCGCGCCAAGCCGCGCTGCGTCTGGGCTTCAGCTTCGAAGGTGTGTTCCGCCAGGCCGTCGTCTATAAAGGCCGCAGTCGCGACACCGCGTGGTTCTCGATCATCGACAGCGAATGGCCGGCCCGCCGCGCCGCGTTCGAGCGCTGGCTGGCAGCGGAAAATTTCGACGCCAGCGGCCAACAGCACAGCAAACTTGCGCAATCCTGAATAACGACGATGCTGTTAACCGTTCGCCCGCCCTGCGCGGGCGTGAGCAATCCCTTTTCCTGGAAGAAGAGAGTTCCCCTTTGAAATTGGCAAACCCCACCCGGACGCTGATCGCATCGTTGTTGATCGTGAGTTGGACCTCGGTGCAAGCCGCCTCGGTCGCCCCCGTCGCCGCCGAACACGGCATGGTCGTCACCGCGCAGCACCTGGCCACCGAAGTCGGCGTCGATGTGCTCAAGCATGGCGGCAACGCCGTCGATGCCGCTGTCGCCGTGGCTTATGCACTGGCGGTGGTCTACCCCGCGGCGGGCAATATCGGTGGCGGCGGTTTCATGACTCTGCAACTGGCGGACGGCCGCAAGACCTTTATCGACTTTCGTGAAAAAGCCCCGCTTGCGGCCACCGCCAACATGTACCTGGACAAGGACGGCAAGGTCATCCCGGGGCTGAGCACTGACGGCCACCTGGCGGTCGGCGTGCCGGGCACTGTGTCGGGCATGGAGTATGTGCTGCAGAAGTACGGCACCCTGCCACGGGCAAAATTGATCGCTCCGGCCATCGCCTACGCCGAAAAAGGTTTCGTGCTCGATCAGGGTGACGTCGACATGCTCGACACCACCACTGCGGACTTTCGCAAGGACAGCAAGGACCTGGCGCCGATCTTCCTGAACCACGGCGAGCCGTTCAAGGTGGGCGAAAAACTCGTGCAGAAGGACCTCGCCAAGACCTTGCACAGCATCTCCAGCAAAGGCGCCGACGGCTTCTATAAAGGTTGGGTGGCCAAGGCTCTGGTGGACTCGAGCAAGGCCGGCAACGGCATCATCACCCAGGCCGACCTCGACAAGTACAAGACTCGCGAGCTGCCCCCGGTGGAGTGCGACTACCGCGGCTATCACATCGTCTCGGCGCCACCACCGAGCTCCGGCGGCGTAGTGATCTGCGAGATCATGAACATCCTCGAAGGCTACCCGATGACTGACCTGGGCTATCACTCGGCTCAGGGCATGCACTACCAGATCGAAGCCATGCGCCACGCCTATGTGGACCGCAACAGCTACCTGGGCGACCCGGATTTCGTCAAGAACCCGGTGGCTCATCTGCTCGACAAAAACTACGCCGCCAGCCTGCGCGCTGCCATCGTGCCCAACAAGGCTGGCGTGTCAGCCGAGCTCAAGCCCGGCGTCGCCCCGCACGAAGGCAGCAACACCACGCATTATTCCATCGTCGATAAATGGGGCAATGCCGTGGGGGTCACTTACACGCTCAACAACTGGTTCGGCGCGCGGGTGATGGCGAGCAGCACCGGGGTCATCCTCAATGACGAAATGGACGACTTCACGGTCAAGGTCGGCGTACCCAACATGTTCGGCCTGGTGCAGGGCGAGGCCAACGCCATCGCTCCGTACAAGACGCCGCTGTCGTCCATGAGCCCGACCATCGTCACCAAGGATGGCAAGCCGCTGATGGTGGTCGGCACGCCGGGTGGCAGCCGAATCATCACCGCGACCCTGCTGACCATGCTCAACGTGATCGACTACGGCATGACTATTCAGGAAGCCGTGGATGCACCGCGCTTCCATCAGCAATGGATGCCGGAAACCACCAACCTGGAGCCGTTCACGGTCAGCGCCGATACGCGCAAGATTCTTGAAAGCTGGGGCCACAAGTTCACCGGCGCGCAACCGGCCAACCATGTGGCAGCGATCCTGGTAGGGGCGCCCGCGTTAGGCGCCAAGCCAGTGGGCAACAACAAGTTCTACGGCGCCAATGACCCACGGCGCAATACGGGCGAGGCGTTGGGGTACTGATCGAGGTTTTTGCGCCAGCCAATCCGGCGCCTTCGCGGGCAAGCCTTGCTCCCACAGGTACGCAACTGTTGACACTGTGGGAGCAAGGCTTGCCCGCGAAGAGGCCCGCAAACCATACGAGCGAATCAAGCCCCGCAACAATCCTCAGCGATCATAGCGCCAGCAGCAATGCCCGCCCTCGTGTCCGTGGTCTGGAAAAATGATGCAGCCACTCAGGCTGCTGAGCATCATTACGGCGGCCAGCATCAGTGCGAATCGACGGTACATGGTAATTCCTCATGGCAGTAATGACGGTGCAGTCCATCAACGTATCGGGCTACACACATTCAACGCCGCACCTCTGCAAAATCCGTCGGCGCAAAAATAATTATTTTTACGCGACGGATTGCGCCAGCCTCCTGCGTTCAACTCAGCAGCTACGTTCACCGTGAACGCTGCATGAGGAGATGTCATGAGCCTTCTGGCCAAGTTGCGATACGCCCTGATCATTCCCGTGGCTGCCTCGGCGCTGGCAAGCACCCTGGCGAGTGCACCGGCCCTGGCCGGCGAGTACATGCAGCAACCGCCGCCGCCACCCATGCGCGAAGAACGCGCGCCCATGGATCGTCAAGGCTATGCCTGGGATCGTGGTCACTGGAAGTGGGACGGCCACGCGTATTTCTGGTTCCCCGGTCACTGGCAACAGATGCGCGGCCCGGGCCGTTGGGAACCAGGGCATTGGGAAGCACGGGGTCCGCAGTGGTTCTGGGTTGAGGGACACTGGTTGCGCTGATTGCCCTGGCACCGTGCAGTCGGGTGCCGAGCGGCCTGGCGATGAACCATTTTGCGCGTTGTTGTCTGTATCGAGGGAGACACATCAAGCGTCTCCCTCCCGCATCTTCGATGTGATGCTGCCGATCCAGTCAACCGCCCGAGAAACACCCTTTGAACGAACCTGATCCGGACGTCGAGTTGCTGGCCCGTATCGGCCACAACGAACCGGCCGCCATCGAGGAGATGGTCAAGCGCAAGTTGCCCCGCCTGCTTGCGCTGGCCAGCCGCCTGCTGGGCGATGCCGAGGAAGCCAAGGATGTCGCTCAGGAGAGCTTTTTACGAATCTGGAAGCACGCCGCTGATTGGCGAGCTGGGCAGGCACGCTTCGACACCTGGTTGCATCGGGTGACGTTGAACCTGTGCCACGACCGTTTGCGGCGACGCAAGGCGCAGCCATTGGCTGACGAAGATGAAACCAGCGAGCTGGCAGACACTGCTCCGCGACCGGACGAACAACTGGAGGCCACCGCGCAGAGCCACCAGGTGGCCGACGCCCTGGCGGCGCTGCCCGACCGTCAGCGTGAGGCCATTGTGTTGCAGTATTATCAGGGGCTTTCGAATATCGAAGCGGCAGCGCTGATGAACATCAGCGTCGAGGCGCTGGAAAGCCTGTTGTCACGGGCACGCCGCACGCTGCGCAACACTCTGGCCGCTCACCGCGGCGACGCCCGACCAGGAGGGGGACCGCGATGACACCGCACCGATTTACCGAGTTGGCCGAGGCCTATGGCGGTGATCTGCAACGTTGGCCCAGTGCCGAGCGCGACAGTGCGCAGGCATTGTTGGCAAGCGGCGACAGCACGCTGAACGCGGTACTGCGCCAGGCCAGCTGGCTGGATGAACAGCTTGATCGCCATCCGTTGCCGGCGGTATCGCCACAACTGGCGCGTCAGATCGTCGCCGATGCCACCCAGGAGCAGTCCTTCTGGGCGCGGTCGTTTTCCTGGCTGTTCGGGGCCAGCTTCGTCGGCATCGGCATTGCCGGCGTAGCGGCCGGCATTCTGGTGGCGTCCCTGGCCCTGCCGCTGGCGGTGGAACACGAAGCCTTGCCCAATGTTTTCGACTCAGGCGATGGTGATGTCGTCTTCAATCTGGATGCTGCCGAGGAAACCCAGCAATGACGCCCCGTCGACGTTTTACCCCGCTGCTGGCGGCATCCTTGCTGCTCAATGTGTTTTTGCTGGGCAGTATCGGCGGCGGCCTGTACCACTGGCGCAATCAGCAAGCGCTGGTGGAGCCGATCCATCCCCTAGGTTTGCGCCAGGCCCTGGCGGGACTGCCCGAAGCACGCCGTCACGAACTGCGCCAGGCGTTGCGCCAGAGCCGAGTCGACAACCAGAATCTGCTGGCGGCGCGGCGCGAGGCACGCCAGGCGGTGGTACAACGCTTGCGTGAGCCACGCCTGGACCGCGAGGCGCTGGACCGCGACCTGAGCAAGGCCCGGGAGGCCGATGGGGCCTTGCGCGCCCAGGTCGACACGCTGCTGGCGGACTTCGCCGGCAACCTGGCCCCGGACGAGCGACAAACCCTGGCCCAGTCGGTGTATTCGCGGGATGAGTGAACCCGCAGAGGCCTCTCTGCCTGTCCCGGCCCCTTTGCGGGGAGAGCCCGCTCCCACGGGTTTCAGGAGCGCCGCCTATTCCTATGGGTGCGGTCTCTCCCCGCGAAGGGGTCAGCAAGATTTGCACTGACACCGACGGATTTCCCCACCACCAGCGTTCAACCCCCGTACACCGCGCTAAAGAGTGCCGGTGACTGTCCACAAGGATCTGCCATGAAGCCGATTTTCCGTGCCACCCTCGCTGCCACATTAATCACCGCATCGCTCGCGGGCTGTGTTGTCGAGCAACCCCACCACCGCCGTCCGCCACCACCGCCACCGGTCGAGGTGGTGCCGGTCATGCCCGCTCCTGGCCTGCATTGGGTCCCTGGACATTACCGTGAAGGCGAGCGCGACTGGATCTGGGTACCGGGCCACTGGCGCGAGCGGTAGACCCGTGCTGTAACAGCCGGGCGCAGCGGCGCATGGCTCGATTTGAACGCGTTATGCAGGACAACATCGGCGACCCTGTGCCAAATGCGACGCAATCTAACTGAACGCGCCAGCAGACTAGGCACTGTCGCACGGGTCCCCCATAGTAGAGCTGTCACCCTCGCCCGGAGGTCAATCCGGGCGCGGGCGCTTTACGGAAATGATGGTCACATCACTTTTTCAGGGAACTCTCGAATGCATAAAATCAAGTCATTGCTTGCTGCCATTTCGCTGTGCTCTCCCCTGCTCGCCGCGCCCATGGTGGCCCAGGCAGCCGACCCGCAAAGCTGTGAAACAGTGCGCCTGTCCAACGTTGGCTGGACCGACATTTCGGTCACCACCGCCAGCACCGCTGCGGTGCTTGAAGCCTTGGGCTACAAGACCACCACGACCTTGCTGGCTGCCTCGGTGACGTTCAAGTCGATGCAAGACGGCAAGATCGATTTCTTTCTGGGCAACTGGATGCCCTCCGGCGTCGATGTCATCGCCCCCTACCTGAAGGCCGGTACCGTCAGTACCGTGCGCGTCAACCTGCAGGGCGCCAAATATACCCTCGCCGTGCCCGACTACGTCTATGACGCTGGCGTGCACAGCTTTGCCGACATCGCCAAGCACAAGAAGGAATTCCGCGGCGAGATCTACGGCATCCAGCCCGGTGGCGGCGGCAACAAGCTGATTCAAGGCCTGATCGACGGCAACAAGTTCGATCTGGGCAGCTTCAAGATGGTGCAGTCCAGCGAGGCCGGCATGCTCTCCCAGGTCGACCGCGCTACCAAGCGCAAGGAATGGATCGTGTTCCTGGGCTGGGAACCGCATCCGATGAACACCCACTACAAGATGAAGTACCTCGAAGGTGGGGATGATTCCTTCGGCCCCAACTACGGCGGCGCCACCGTCGAAACCATCGAGCGCAAAGGCTACTCGGCTTCCTGCCCGAACGTCGGCAAACTGCTGACCAATCTGGAGTTCAGCCTGCCGATGGAAAACGAGCTGATGGACAAGGTCCTGACCGACAAGAAGAGCCCTGAGGTTGCCGCACGCGAGTGGATCAAGGCCAACCCGCAGATCCTCGACAAATGGCTGGCAGGCGTGACCACCCTGGATGGCAAGCCAGGCCTGGATGTCGCCAAGGCCGTGCTCACCCAATAACGCGCTACCCGACCTCGGCGCCCTGCCGGGGTCATATCGCCCCGCCGACCGCTGGGCGCATCGATCGAACCCCTGCCAGTGGCACACCTCAACATGCTATACGCCCACTCCCGGGCGAAAGCGAGGTGACCATGAAGCTCGAAACCCATACTCCCAACGATACCCTGCTCAACGTCGCGGATGAACCGCACACGCCAGGGCACGTCCAACTCGACTCCGAAGAACTGCACAGCATTCACGAACTGTTCGGCGGCGATGAAGAGATCCCGCACGAAGACGACGAGACCCCTGCCGACCCCGAGCTCAGCCACGAAGAGGTCAAATCACACACCGACAACGCGGTGGAGGACGAAACCAACAGCTCGCTGTATCAGGGGCAGCATTTGCCCAAGTAGCCCGCAGGCCGGCCGCCTTGCGGCCGGTGCCTTACAACGCCCGCGGCGTCAGCCCGGGGGTGGCCACCGGTGCTGCCGTCTGAACCGCCCGCGGCTCTTTGAGCAATAGCCAATACGCCAGTGCCGAGCACGCCGCAACCACCGCGCTGATCACGAATGCCGATGAAAACGAGCCGCTCTGCTGCACGCTGAAACCGGTGAGGATCGGCGCGATGGAGCCGGCCAGATAGCCGCCGAAATTCTGGATCGAGCCGAACGACGCGACGCGCTCCGAAGGCACGATGGTGTTGACGATCATCCACGCCGTGGCGCTGGAAATGTTGATGAAAAACATGGTCAGGCACAGCAGCACCACACAGGCCACGACATTGGCGACGAAGGCCACGATCAAAGTGAAGAACGCCGCCGCCACCAAGCCGAGAATAACCATCAGCTTGCGGCTGGCCAGCACCTTCATGCCACGTTTGACCAGCCAATCGCAGGCCTTGCCGGCGAACACCGTGCCGATGGCGCCAAACAGGTAAGCCAGCGACACCACCCAGGCGGTGCGATACAAGTCCAGGCCGTGCTCGCGTTCGAAATAACCCGGCATCCAGGTCAAGTGCAGCCAGATCATGTAGATCACCCCCATGAAGCCCAGAAAGGCCCCCCAGGTATTGCGATCCTTGAACACCGTGGTCCATGGAATGCGCGGCGCTTTGTTGCGTTGCAGCGGTTGCGGCTCGGCCCGCCCGGTTTCGCGCATGTATTGCGCCTTGCTCTTGTAGAAGGCGAACCAGCACAGCGCCAGGACGATACCGATCGCACCCGTGAGGATGAACATCCCACGCCAGCCCAGATGCACCATGAACAGCGTCAGCAACGGCGGCGCCAGGCACGGCCCCATGCAAGTCGACGACCAGACCCACCCCGTCGCGGTGCCACGCTCCTGGGTATCGAACCACTCCGAAAGCGCCTTGGCCGCCGATGGAAACACTGGCGCCTCGCCAATCCCCAGCAGCACACGCATGCCCAACAACTGCCCGTAACCACTGAACAGCCCGAACGCCGCCTGTGCCAGTGACCACAGGATCAACGAGCCACCCAGCGCCAGCTTGCTGCCCAGCCGATCGATCAGCGCCCCCATCGGCAACTGCGAAAACGCATAGGCCAGGGAAAACGCCGACAGCAGAAAGCCCATTTCCGTCGGACTGATGAGCAGGTCTTTCTGGATGGAGGTGTTGGCGATGGACAGTGCACTGCGGTCAAGGTAATTGACCACACCGATCATGAACAGAAAGACGATCGTCATCGTCTGGAAGCTTTTTATTGTTCTCATAAGCGCCTCTGTTGAGCGTTCGATGCCCGGACTCGAAGGGTCGGGCATCGGTCACTCTAGTGAGCGGAGCGAGGGTTGCCCAATGACATACTCGGATCGACCGATAACCTGGGGTTATCGAAAATCGCCTAGGCGGGGTGATAACAAAAGATGATGAAAACTGATAACCATGCGTTATCAACCATTAAGAATTTCTCATTGGAGATTATCGAATACCCGCACTAGGGTTCATAGCGTCACGCCCTTTAAACCAATAACAACAGGGAAGCCCCCAGCCCATGAGCCTCGAGCATAAACGCGTCCTGATTACCGCTGCCGCCCAGGGCATCGGCCGGGCATCGGTGCTGGCGTTCCAGCAGGCCGGCGCCCAGGTCATCGCCACCGATCTGCACATCGACAGCCTGCGGGATCTCCCGGGCATCCAGGCACTGACCCTGGATGTGACCCAGGCCTCGGCCATCCAATCGGTGCACGAGCAGGTGGGCGACATCGACGTTCTGTTCAACTGCGCGGGATACGTGCACAGCGGCGCCCTGCTCGATTGCGACGAGCAAGGCTGGCAGTTTTCCTTCGACCTCAACGTCACCGCCATGTACCGCATGATCCGCGCCTTCCTGCCGGGGATGCTGGCAGCCGGCGGCGGCAGCATCGTCAACATGGCTTCGGTGGCCTCCAGTGTCAAAGGCGTGCCCAACCGTTTTGCCTATTCCGCCAGCAAGGCGGCGGTGATCGGCCTGACCAAGTCGGTGGCCACCGATTACGTCGCCCAAGGAATTCGCTGCAACGCGATCTGCCCCGGCACCGTCGATTCGCCCTCCTTGCGCCAACGCATCGCCACCCAGGCAAAAGCCGAAGGGCGTAGTGAAGACGAAGTGTATCGGGCCTTCGTCGCGCGCCAACCCATGGGCCGCATCGGCACCCCGGAAGAAATCGCCCGGCTGGCCCTCTACCTGGCGGACGACGCCAGTGCCTACACTACGGGCGGCGTGCACGTCATCGACGGCGGCATGAGCGTCTGAATACTTGTTTGCAACTCCTTTCGTACAGGGAAACCTCTCAATGAAACTGCTGCGTTATGGAAACAAAGGTCAGGAAAAACCCGGCCTGCTCGACAGCCAGGGGCAGATCCGCGATTTGTCCGGCCTTGTCAGCGACATCGCCGGCTCCGCACTCGACCCCGCCAGCCTGGCCACCCTCGCCCGCCTCGACCCGGCCAGCCTGCCGCTGGTCAGTGGCTCGCCGCGCATCGGCGCCTGCGTGGGCCAGGTTGGCAAGTTCATCTGCATCGGCCTCAACTACGCCGACCATGCCGCCGAATCGGGCATGGCGGTGCCCAGCGAGCCGGTGATCTTCAACAAGTGGACCAGCGCCATCAACGGCCCGAACGATGACGTGCAGATCCCCCGCGACTCGAAAAAGACCGATTGGGAAGTCGAACTCGGCGTCGTGATCGGCAAGGCCGGGCGTTATATCGACGAAGACAATGCGCTGGAGCACGTGGCCGGCTATTGCGTGATCAATGACGTGTCGGAGCGTGAATGGCAACTGGAGCGCGGTGGCACTTGGGACAAGGGCAAGGGCTTCGACACCTTCGGGCCACTGGGGCCCTGGCTGGTGACCCGCGATGAAGTCGCCGATCCGCACCAGCTCAACCTCTGGCTGGAAGTCGACGGCCATCGTTATCAGGACGGCAACACCCGCACTCTGGTGTTCCAGATCCCGGCGCTGATCGCCTATCTGAGCCGCTGCATGTCGCTGCAGCCAGGCGATGTCATCTCTACCGGCACACCGCCGGGCGTGGGCATGGGCGTCAAACCCAATGCAGTGTACCTGCGCCCCGGCCAGGAAATCCGCCTCGGCATCGAGGGCCTGGGTGAGCAGCGTCAGCGTACCGTGCAGGCGGATTGACCGCTGCCAGAGCGTCAGTCGAGCGCCGGGTGGCGCTCGACCGCAAGACCATAACAATAAGGACACCCCATGCGAATTCTGATCACCGGTGGCACCGGTTTTATCGGCAAACAATTGGCCCAGCGCCTGCTCGATGCCGGGCAATTGAGCCTCGACGAACAGCCCGCCCAAGCCATCGAGCGCATCGTGCTGTTCGACGCCTTCGCAGGTGAAGGTGTGCCCACTGACCCGCGTCTGGACGTGGTCACTGGCGACATCAGCGATGCTGCCACGCTGGCCCAGGTCTGCGAGGGCGTCGATCTGGTCTGGCATCTGGCCGCAGTCGTGAGTTCAGCCGCCGAAGCCGATTTCGAGTTGGGCATGCAGGTCAATCTGTATGGCCTGCTCAACCTGCTGGAAACGCTGCGGCGCCAAGGGCAGCACCCACGGGTGGTGTATGCCAGTGGCTTCGCGGTGTTCGGCGGTGCCTTGCCGGAGGTGGTTGACGACGACACTGCCCTCACCCCGCAGTCTTCTTACGGCATGCAAAAGGCGGTGGGCGAACTGCTAGTCGCGGATTATGCGCGCAAGGGCTTTATCGATGGCCGCGTACTGCGCCTGCCAACCATTGTCGTGCGCCCCGGCAAGCCGAACAAGGCGGCCTCGACCTTCTTCAGTTCGATCATCCGCGAGCCGTTGGTAGGCGAGCCCGCGGTGTGCCCCGTGCGCCCTGATACCCAGGTGTATATATCGTCGCCGCGCCGCGCCGTGGAGTCGATGCTGCTGGCCATGACCCTGTCGCCACAACGCCTGGGCAGCGAGCGGATCATCCCGCTGCCGGGCCTGACCACCACGGTCGCCGACATGGTCGCCGCCCTCGAACGGGTCGCCGGCCGCGGCGCGGTGGAGCTGATTCGCTGGGAAGCCGACGCCAGCATCCAGCGTATCGTCGAAAGCTGGCCCAGCCAGGTCGATGCCCCGCGAGCCCGCGCTCTGGGCTTCAAGGCCGATGCCGACTTCGACAGCATCGTGCGCGCCCACATGGAGGACACCGGCCACTCCTGACCTTTCGCTGCTCCAGTTTCTGGCCCCGACAATCTGCCCTCAACAACAAAAATAACGCGAGAACGCGCACCATGAACTCACCGCTAGCAGACGTCAGCGACATCGAAAGACAAACCATCAGCCGCGTGACCAAGCGGCTGATCCCGTTCTTGATCCTGCTGTTCGTGGTCGCCTTCCTGGACCGTAACAACGTCGGCTTCGCCGCGCTGAAGATGAACGCCGACATCGGCATCAGCCAGGCGATCTTCGGCCTCGGCGCGGGGATTTTCTTCCTCGGCTATTTTCTCTTCGAAGTGCCCAGCAACGTCATGCTGCATCGCTTCGGCGCACGGGTATGGATCGCCCGCATCATGGTCACCTGGGGCATCATCGCCGGGGCCATGGGGTTTCTGCAGACCACCGGGCACTTCATCACCCTGCGCTTTCTGCTGGGGATCGCTGAAGCGGGGTTCTTCCCAGGGGTGATCTATCTGCTCTCGCTGTGGTTCCCGAGCCGTTATCGGGCGCGCATGATCGCCACTTTCTACCTCGGCGTACCGATCGCCCAGGTCATCGGCGGGCCGCTGTCGGTGGGCCTGATTCAGCTGGGTGACGCCTACGGCATGGTCGGCTGGCGCTTGATGTATTTCGCCGAGGCGGTGCCGGCGATCATCCTGGGTGTGGTCTGCTACTTCTATCTCACCGATCGCCCGGCCGATGCCCACTGGTTGACGGTGGAGCAACGCACCTGGCTGATGGACACTCTGGAACGCGAAGAGCGCGCCAAGCCACTGGTGGTGGGCGTACAGCCGACCAAGTGGCAAATGGTCAAGAAAGCCCTGGGCAACCGTCAGGTGTGGATGCTGGCCCTGGTGTACTTCGGCATCACCTCGGGCTCCAACGCCATGAACTTCTTTTTGCCCAGCGTGCTGCAGTCCTTTCGCGCGTCGTTCGGACTGGAACTGGGCCTGATGCAGAACGGTTTGATCACGGCCATCCCCTACGCCCTGGCGGCCGTGGCGATGATTCTCTGGAGTCGGCGCTCCGACCGCTTGCAGGAGCGTCACTGGCATGCGGGCGGCGCAGCCTTGCTGGCGGCGCTGTCGATCGCGGTGGCGTTGTTGATCAATCAGCCATGGATCATCGTGATTGGTTTCATCCTCCTGGCGGTGGGTGTGTACAGCGCCATCAACGTGTTCTGGGCGGTGCCGGGCCAGGTGCTGACCGGGGTGGGTGCGGCGGCGGGTATCGGCTTGATCAATTCCATCGGCAACCTCAGCGGCTTCACCGGCCCGTATCTGACGGGCGTGCTGTACACCACCACCGGCAGCTACACCGCTGGCTTTTTGGTGATCGCCGGCTTCGTGGCGGCGGGTGGGCTGGGGATGATCTTCATGCCGCGCAACAAGGTCAGCCTGGATGCGTCGAGTACTGCTACCGAGCTGCCAGAAATTGTGCGCAAGGCTTGATCCATACCCACTGCCGATTTGGGCAACCAGGACCGGCCCCTTCGCGAGCAAGCTCTGCTCCCACAGGGTTCGGGCTCGGCATTGCAGTGTAGGAGCAAGGCTTGCCCGCGAAGAGGCCATCCGCATCACCGCGCCATCGATGCCTTTTCGCGAGCAAGCTCCCACGCATCACTACCGCCGACTATTGGCAGTCAATGACACACCAACCCCTGCCCCACCTTCAAACTGTCGATCAGCACCGCATTGCCATGCAGCCCCCACGCCTGTTCCTGCCCGCCGTCACGTTGCCAACTGTGCAACGCGGCGCGCAGGTAGGCCAGGCTCTGGAGGTCGTTGCTGGCCAGGTACACGCGGGCGTCGTCGCTGGCATTTAGGCGAGTGTCGAGCATGCGGTAGAAGCGCCAGTCGGGTTGCGCCTGCAGGCGTTCGAGGGTATTGCGCTCATCGGCCAGCAGGCTGCAATCGCCGGCCATGAATGCCACCGCCGCGCGAATGGACGACGGATAGATTCGCGGCGCGGTACCCAGCCTCTGCAACTGCGCATTCCACGGGCTGCCTTCAGCCACGCAGACGCTGAGGCCCTGCAAACCGCTCTTCGGCAAGGGGGCGTTGCGCAACGCTAACATCCGGCCTTCACGGTAGTCGCTGGGCGGCCCGTCCAGCGCCCGGCTCTGGGCCTGCAGAGTAGGCAAGTCGAGGCTGCCGGCGATCAGTACATCGATGCTGCCATCCTTGAGCAGTGCCTGCGGATCGCGGTCCGGCAATGCCCGCAGTTGCACCGGCACCTTCAAGTACGCCGCCAATGCCCGCGCCAGCGCGCTGTCCATTTCATCCGGCTCGGACACCAGTGCCTCGCGGCTATCAGTGGGCCGCGGGTAACTGCGCACCCCCACCCGCAGTACCTGTCGCGCCTGGGCCGCCTGCAACTGCGGGCCCGGCGTGACGCTGTGCACATCGGGGGTGCGCAGCAACCAGAAGATGGTCGCGGCCAGCCCCAGCCACAAGGTGACCGCCAGCACCCACCGCGGCTTAACCACTGTGTTTCAAGCCTCGCCGCCAACGGGTGAAGCGGCGCTCCAGCAACGCCAGCAAAAAGTTCAGCGCCAGGCCCACCAAGGCCAACAGCAGAATACCGGCGTACATGCTCGGGATCTGGAACACCTCCTGGGAGTTGAGCGTCAGGAAACCCAGGCCCGAATGCGCACCGATCATCTCGGCCGCCACCAGTGCGGTGATGCAATAAGCGCCGGCCAGCCGCACACCGGTGAAAATCGATGGTGAGGCCGAAGGCAGGACGATCTTGAGGAACAGAAAGCGCCGGTTGGCACCCATCGACAGCGCCGAATTGATCAGCAGCGTGTCGACCTGTTTGACGCCACTGATGGTGCTCAACAGGATCGGCCAGAAGCAGGCCCAGAAAATAATCGCGATTTTGGAGCCTTCACCAATGCCCAGAAACAGAATGAACACCGGAAACAGCGCCAGCGCCGAGGTCTGCCGAAACAGCTGCAGCAAAGGATCGAGAATGCTCTCGAGCCGCGCGAACCAGCCCATCAGCAAGCCCAGGCCGACGCCGAAGACGATTGCCAGTGCCAGCCCCGCCAAAGAGCGCAACAGGCTGGCCTCCAGGTGCTTGGTCAATTGGCCGTTGGCCGCCAGATCGAAGATCGCCGCCACCACCGCCGATGGCGGGCTGAGATAGCCCGGGTTGACGATACCGAGGCGCGGCAAGGCTTCCCACAACAGCAAAAACAGAACGATGCCCAGGCTGCTGTCGAGCAGCTTGCGCGAAGACGCTTTGACACTCATGAATCACACTCCGATCCGATAACCGCCTAATCTCGCCACGCCCTGCCACGACTGCGGTGGCGCTGGCTCGTGGCGGTCTGCGCCAGGGCTGACTTCGTCGCGCAGGGCCTCCCAGGCGCGCTGGCGCAGCTCGACGAAGGCGTGGGTGTTGCGCAACCCCGGAGCCCGCGGGCGCGGCAGGTCGATATCGAAGATCTCCTTGATGCGCCCCGGTCGCTGGGTCATCACCGCCACGCGATCGGACAGGAAAATCGCCTCGTCGAGGCTATGGGTGATGAACACGATGGTTTTTTTGTGCGACTCCCAGATCCGCAGCAGCTCGTCCTGCAAGTTCTCGCGGGTCTGCGCATCCAGCGCCGCAAAGGGTTCGTCCATCAACAGCACGTCTGGCTGATAAGCCAGCGAGCGGGCGATCGCCACACGCTGGCGCATGCCGCCGGACAACTCGTGGGGGTAGCGCGCGGCAAAGCCGTCCAGGCCCACCAGCGACAGATACTCGCGGGCGCGTTCGAGGCGCTCGCGCTTGCCGACGCCGCGGATCTCGAGCCCCACGGCAATGTTGTCGAGCACGTTGCGCCAAGGGAGCAAGGCATAGCCCTGAAACACCACGCCCTGACTGCGATTGATGCCCTGCAGCGGTTGGCCATCGATGTCCAGTTCGCCACCGGTCTTGTGCGTCAAGCCGGCCAGAATGTTGAGAAACGTCGACTTGCCGCATCCCGATGGCCCGAGGATCGACAGAAACTCGCCCTCGCGTACCTGCAAGTTGAAATCATCCAGCACCGCCACGCGTTCTTCACGCCCGGCTTCATCGCGAGCCCGGTACGCCATCTGCACGCCCGTGGCGACAATCTTGTGAGGTAGCGCAGCATTCATCAGACAGAAGCCTTGGCAAAGGGGTTGAACTGGTTGGTGTAGACGTCCTTGACCTGGATGGAGCCCTTTTTCAGCTTGCCCTCATTTTCGAGGATATCGATGTAGTACTGGATCGGTGGCTCGGTCACGACCAGGTTTTCGACATAGGCGAAACGCTCCACCAGCTCGAGCTTCATGCCGATGCGCTCAGAAGTAATCTTGCGCGCGTCGTCCGGGTTGGCGTTGACCCAGTTGGCTGCGCGGGCAATGGCCGACACCACATCACGGGTGGCCTCCGGGTGTTCGCGCATGAACTTGCCGTACACGCTGTAGGGCGCCATGCCGCCGAGGCCGCCGTCCAAATCGTAGTCGCTCCACAGCTTGCGCAACGCCGGGTTGTGCTCGGCACCGCCCGAGGCAGGCGGGTGGATGATGGCGATATCGACGTTGCCGGTGGCCAAGGTCTGCTCGGCCTGGTTGTCGGGGATCACCACCCAGTTGATTTTCTCGACGTTGACGCCCTGCTCGCGCAGGTATTTTTTGGTGACAAACTCGGCGCAGGCACCGAAGCTGTTGAAGCCGACGGTTTTGCCTTCCATGTCCTTGGGCTTGAAGATGCCCGAGTCGTTGCGCACGAAATATTTCATGTGCGGCGCTTCCTGCAGGGTCTTGCCGCCGGCGGCGACCACCTTGAGGTCCAGGCCGCTGGCAATCGCCGAAATCACCAGCGGCACCATGCGCGAGCCGAAGTCGATTTCACCGGTGCCGGTCAGCGGTATGACCTGCGGCGCGGCGATCTTGCCGATGTATTTGGGC
The DNA here is from genome assembly GCA_903970465.1 of Gammaproteobacteria bacterium. Classification (GTDB taxonomy): domain Bacteria; phylum Pseudomonadota; class Gammaproteobacteria; order Pseudomonadales; family Pseudomonadaceae; genus Aquipseudomonas. The sequence continues at coordinate 36,201 of CAJCIO010000036.1, read as the reverse complement.
TTGGCGCGGCTGCCGTCGAAGTAACCGAGCGAGTCGGCTACATAGATGAGATCGAAGGTGGGATTGTCCGGGTATTTGAACTCGACCACCTTGTCGCCGACGCTGCCGACCACTGCGGGCGCACCACTGGCCGTCTTGGCGCCCTTGTCCGCCTTGTCGCAGCCACTGAGCCCCAGGCCCAGGGCGCCGGCTGCGCCCACTACGGCGCAATTTCTGAGAAACAGTCGGCGATTATTATTCGGCTGCATGGGCGGGCCTCTCTACCTGTCGAGTGATGGTTCGGGTGGGTTGCAGATATCAGGAAGAGCAGGACGCCCCCCGCGACCGGAGGATGATCAGGGTTGCTGGTTAGAACCGGAAAGAATATTTAATTATTTATTTATACTCTTTTTCACAATTTAGCCGCCCCTGCCTCATCGCGATAAGGTCGGCACGTTGGCGCACGGCTTTAAAGTGGGGTGACTGCAATGGCCTCTTGGCCCAGAGGGGTTGCAGCGACCGCGAAGGGCCCAGGACATGGCCTGGATGATCACAGTAAGGACAAGCCGGCTGTATGGCGCTTAATCAACCGATCTGTATCTGACGCCGACCGCAACGGTCTTCTACTATCGTTCGCCCAGACCGGATACAGGCAAGGATCAAGATGGCCGACACTATCGAATTGGCAGGTTTGACTTCAAGGGCGCTTGCGCCCCCCGACCTGGACATGATCTGCACGCATCGCGAAAACATGTTCCTCGAAGCCGGTGGCGATCCCGCAAACCTGAAGATCATGACCGAGCATTTTCGCCCGTGGTTACAAACGCGACTCGCCGATGGCCGCTATTACGGCTTCGCCCTGCTCGATGCCGATCGCCCCATCGCTGCCATCGGCCTGATGAGCATCGACTGGCCGCCGCACCCCTCCCATCCAACTGATGACCAGCGCGGTTATGTGCTCAACGTCTTCGTAGAACCCAGCCACCGCCGTCGCGGCCTGGCGTCGGCATTGATGCAACTGGCCGACGTCGAGTTCAAACGCCGCAGATTGAGCTTCGCGATACTGCACGCGACTCAGGTCGGCAAACCGGTGTATGAGCCGTTGGGGTGGAAGGGTACGTCGGAGATGGCGAAACCTATTTCATGAGCCTATCCACTTCATCATGACTCAACACATCCTCGCCTAACGGGCCATAGAACCGACGAGTCAAGCTGAAAAAGCTGTTCAACTTGCCCTCACACGCAACTAAATCCTGTTTCGCAAGATCGGCCAAATTCAGCCCTCGGTCACGATACAGACAGCTCTAAATCGAGCGTATCCCACCAGTTTCTCCTGCGCACAACAAGATAGGGGCTGTTGAGGTTGAGTAAATTGATCGTGTATTGGGCTCGCTCACGGTCCGCGCCAAGCAAGTCATCCTGTGGAATGACCCGACCATCGGATAGATAGGCAAAGAACCGCTCACACTCGGGGTCGCGGCAAGAGACAAATCGCGCTTCGTCATAGGCAGTCATCTTCCCCGGCGTATGGCCACCGAATACCTCACCTCTAGGCAGACTGGGGATTTTTTCGCTGTGAATCGCACTCGCCGATAAATTTTCGTAGTCGAAAGTACGGTGCGGCACCATTCCCTTATTCACTACATGCTCGATGTGGTATTCCAGCCCAGCCTCGTCGGCGCGAAGCTCAGAGTAACAACACAGGTGTTGTTGCTCTGCGAGCAAATGCTCGAGCAGTCGTTTTTTATGAGGTTTAAATCTGCGCCATCTAAGAGTCGCTGCCTCGGCATCAATCGGCGGATTGGCATGTGCGTAGTCGAGTCCCTCTGAACCACTGGTCCCTTTAGAAACAAATCTCACGATTTCAGCATTCCCTGCCTGAGAGCGCTGCGATGCAAGCGCTGCAGTTGAGGATGTTCTTCGCCCAACTGTGCATGTAAGAAACTCATCAACTCCTTCGCTTTTTTACTCGCGTACTTCCCTTGATCGACTAACGCCGTCAGTGCTTCCAACTCCGCTTTTTCCTTTATGGGCGGTTGAGGGTCAACCATCATGACGCTATGCATCACGTCCCCACTCGGGCGACCATAAGTTCTGGCCAACGGTTGCATTGCTGCCACCACCCCATGCTGGTCGAAGGTAATGACGCGGATGTTGTCCCGGCGCACGGTCGATAACACCTGCGGACTGTGCGTGGTCACGATGAACTGCGTACCCGGGAAGGTATGCATGAGGTCGGTCAATATGGTCTGCTGCCAAACGGGATGAAGGTGCAGGTCGACCTCATCAATCAAGGCGATTGCCGGTAAATCCAATGCACTAGTCGATTTTTTGAGCGTTTTGGCATACGCACCGTTCGCTTGAGCCAACCGACGGGCCAGGTCCATAACCAACCCCAGCACCACGCGGTAACCATCGCTTAACTGCGATATCCGCAGCGTCTTGGTAGTGCCGTCGGGCATCACGCGATCAATCACGAATCTGAGTGGGCGGATTTCGGTCCGTGGATTTTCAAAGCCCAATGGCAGCATCCTGACCATTGCGCGTCGGACCGCCTCAAGCTCTGGATTCACATATTTGAAACTGCGGCGCGCCTCACGCTCACGGCGCTCTTCATCTTCCAGCGCGTTGAACCACTCAAACGCCGCCCGAAAGCGCGAATCAGGGTCGAGCGCACCGTCAAGTGCAGCAAAACGCTCGAATTCCTTCTTGAAGTTGCGGCGGCGTTTAACGTCTTCCCGGATCGCGCGGTTGGTGCCGTAATAGGCGATGACAGGAACCAGTGGTAGATCACCAGCACTTTCCGAATCCGCGAGCCTGCGGGTGAATTCATCAATCGCCTTTGTACCGGCTTGATAACGAAGGCCCGGTTGCGTGCCAAGGAGCTTTTTGAACGTCGATGCCAACACCGCTCCACTGCGACGGATACTCGACCAGTGAATTAACTCATCGTTGGCGCGAACCTCCCAATGAATTGCCATCAGGCGCTCTTTCTGCTCGCCCTTGGCCAATCGGATATCCGTTTCAGATGTGGTCTTTCCCGTCACGTTCGGCAGCTTGGTCAAGTAACGACCAAAACCAATCGCAATGGCATCGAGAATGGCGGTTTTACCAAACCCGTTTTCGGAAACGATAACCGTCAGCCTCTCGTCGAACTCGACAGTGAGCTCCTTGAAGCATCTGAAATTGAACAAGCTGAGGCGTTCAAGCCGCATACATATCTCCTGACGCCAAGCACCGACTGTGTACACCTGCCAAGAGACATGACTCCTAAAGGTCAAATCATTGCCCGTGCCGCATCATGCATTCACGACAGCACGAATTTCAGTCGCCACCTTACCCGGTTGGCTGGGTAAATTCACCTCGCAGGGGCATCGCTTGACGAGATCCAGGCTACTGATACATGCAGTTCACCGCACCGGCGCCGCACTGAACTGCCCCTTCTCCAGCGACCGCGCATCATTGCCCGTGGCATCCCGCGCATCCAGATCGGCGCCCTTCGCCGCCAACGCGTCGAGAATATCCTTGCGCTGAAACAGCGCCGCGTACATCGCCGCCGTCTGCCCCGAACCATTGCGCTCATCCACCGCGCAGTCGGCATTCATCAGCCGGTGAGCGATGCTCAGCTCGCCTTTGAAAATCGCGCCCATCAGGGCCGTGTTGCCACGTTTGTCCTGGCTGCACGGATTGGCGCCCGCGCTCAGCAACTGCTCCACGGCCGCCTGCTGGCCGTGGTAGGCCGCGAGGATCAATGCGGTGTAGCCGTTTTCCTCACGTGTATCGAGGTCGTAGTGGGCATCGATAAATACCCCCAGGCGATCGGTGCTGCCCTCACGTGCGGCTTCGAAATACAGGGCCTGGAGTTGTTGGCGGGTGTCGCCCGGTGGCGCATCGTCGGCGAACGCGGTAGACGCGATCAGGCCAACGAAAAAGAAAATGATCAGATCACGCATGGCAGATCTCCTTGCAAAGCGGTCACCGACCGCAGCATCGCGGCCGGTGACCTCACAGGTCAGTCCTGCAGACTGGCGGCCAGTTGCTTGACCTTGGCCAGGTCACCTTTGGCGACTTTGGTCACACCCGTGCCATAGGCGGGATCGGCCTTGTACAGGTACGAGAGCATGATGTTCTTGCTCTCGGCATCGGTATCGGCCAACGACTCGCCGAAGCTGTTGATCAAGTCCTGCTGCTCCTTGGGCGAGTAAGAGCGATACAGGTCACCGGCCTGCTTGAAGTTCTGCTCGCGCTGGATCTTCGCCTGCTGGGTCTTGCCGCTGACGGCCATCTGGCTGTAGCGCGCGCTGTCGTCCGCAGGGCGAGGATTCAAGCGGCTTGGCTCGTAGTTGACGCCCGTGGTGGTGTGGCCGCTGTTCAGCGCGCCGTCCTGGTTGCCGTTGTTGACTGCGACCAAGGGGCGGTTGATCGGCAGGTTCATGCCATTGGCGCCCAGGCGATACATCTGCGTATCGGCGTAGGAGAACACCCGGCCCTGCAACAGGCGATCTTCGGACGGCTCGATGCCCGGCACGACGTTGGCCGGAGACATGGCCACCTGCTCGGTTTCCTGGAAGAAATTGTCGACGTTCTTGTTCAGCACCAGTTGACCGATCTTCTGCTCAGGTACGTCGGGCCAGATCTTGGTGGCATCCAGCGGGTCGAAGGCGAACTTGGCCAGGTCTTCAGGCTTGAGCACCTGGATGTACAGATCCCACTTGGGGAAATCGCCTTTGTTGATGGCACCCACCAAGTCGTGGGTCAAGTGCGCGTAGTCCTTGCCCTGGGTTTGCACCACCTGGGCAGGATCAAGGTTTTTCAGGCCTTGCAGGCTCTTCCAGTGGAACTTCACGTAGTGCACTTCGCCCTTGGCATTCACCAATTTGTAGGCGTGTACGCCATTGCCATCCATGAAGCGATAGCTGGCGGGAGTCCCCTCGTTGGAGTACAGCAGGGTCAGAGTGCGGGTGGCTTCAGGTACGTGAGAGAAGAAATCGAACCGGCGTGAATCGTCATCCAGATTGGTGCGCGGGTCAGGCTTGAAGGCGTGAACCATGTCCGGAAACTTGATCGCGTCGCGGATGAAGAAGGTCGGGAAGTTGTTGCCCACCAGGTCCCAGTTACCGTCTGCGGTATAGAACTTGGTCGCGAAGCCGCGCGGGTCGCGCAGGGTTTCGGGTGAGTGATTGCCGTGTACCACCGACGAGAAGCGCACGAACACCGGGGTATGGGTACCAGGGGTGAACACCTTGGCCTTGCTCAAATCGCTGATGTTGCTGGAGGCAACGAATTCGCCGTGTACGCCGGTACCGCGGGCATGCACCACGCGCTCCGGAATGCGCTCGCGGTCGAAGCGCTGGAGCTTTTGCAGCAGTTGTACGTCTTGCAGCATGACCGGGCCGTTGGTGCCGGCGGTCTGCGAGTTCTGGTTGTCGCCCACTGCGGCGCCATTATCACGGGTCAAGGTGTCAGCGAAGGCTGACGAAAAGAGCATGCTCAACGCCAGCACGCCAACGGCGTGCCCGGACAAAGTCGTTATTTTCATTGCTAATCCCTCATGGATCTTATGGTTTGAATCCATGAGGGTAACGAGCTGAAACGCTTGTCCTAAATTGGTTGAGGCTATGGGCTCGATTGAAAGATATGCGCGACCGCAAGGGAACTTTCAGACCAAATCCCGACCAGGCCGCACCCGCGCAGTCGGGCGCGACGCGGCTTATGAAAAAAACCGGTTCCCCGGCCGCGGCAATCCGAGATTCTCGCGCAACGTCTTGCCTTCGTATTCGCGGCGGAAAATCCCGCGGCCTTGCAGTTCCGGAATCACCTTGGCGACGAAATCGTCCAGGCCACCCGGCAACCACGGGAACATGATGTTGAAGCCGTCACTGCCCTTTCCTTCCAGCCAGCCTTCCATCTCGTCGGCGATGCTGTTGGCGGTGCCGACGAAACTCAGCCCCGCGTAGCCACCCAGGCGCTGCGCCAACTGGCGCACGGTCAACTTCTCGCGGTCAGCCAAGGCCAATACCCGTTGTTGCGAGCTCTTACTCTGGTTAGTGTCCGGAATCGACGGCAGGTAGCCGTCCAGATCGAATTTGCTGGCGTCTACACCCAGGGACACTGACAGCGAAGCAATCGCGCTTTGCTCGTGCACCAGGCTGTCCAGGTGTGCACGGGTGCGCCGTGCCTCCTCAACCGTATCACCCACCACCACGAAGGCTGCGGGCAGAATTTTCATGTGCTCGGGGTCACGCCCCAAGGCCGGCATGCGCCCTTTGACGTCGGCGTAAAAAGCCTGGCCCTCCTCCAAGGTGCCATGGGCGGCGAAGATCACCTCGGCTGTCTGCGCGGCCAGTTGCCGGCCGGGCTCGGAAGCGCCGGCCTGGACAATCACCGGCCAGCCCTGGGGCGGCCTGGCAATGTGCAGCGGACCGCGCACCGAGAGGTACTCGCCCTTGTGGTCGAGGGTATGCAGTTTGTCGGGGTCGAAGAAGATGCCGCTGTCGGCATCGCGCACGAAGGCGTCATCGGCCCAGCTGTCCCACAGCCCGGTGACCACGTCATAGAACTCCCGCGCACGGGCGTAGCGCTCGTCGTGGGCGAGGTGTTCAGTGAGGCCGAAGTTGAGCGCGGCATCCGGGTTGGAGGTGGTGACGATGTTCCAACCGGCACGGCCGTTGCTCAGGTGATCCAGCGAGGCGAAACGCCGGGCGATGTGGAAGGGTTCGTCGAAGGTGGTCGAGGCGGTGGCGATCAGGCCGATGTGGTCGGTGGCCTGGCTCAGGGCCGAAAGCAGCGTGAAGGGTTCGAACGAAGTCGCGGTATGGCTGCGCTTGAGGGCCTCCATGGGCATGTTCAGCAATGCCAGGTGATCGGCCATGAAAAAGGCGTCGAAGCGGGCACGCTCAAGGGTCTGCGCCAGGCGCTTGAGGCGCGAGAAATTGAAATTGGCGTCGGCCCAGGCACCGGGGTATCGCCAAGCGCCGGTATGGATGCTGACCGGACGCATGAAGGCGCCGAGTTTGAGTTGACGGGAAGTGCTCATGGCATTGGCCCCTGGATGGTCAAAGGGTCTAGCATCGACCCTGGACGCGGGTTGGTCCAATACCCGATAGTCTGTGCATATAAGATTTCATGATAGACAGGGTGAGGCGACTGGCGCCTTCGCGGGCAAGCCTTGCTCCCACAGTTCAGCATCCCGATATACCAGCTAATCTTGTACCCCCAACCACAAAGATCCTGCCGCCGATATATGTATATGCGCTTAAATTATTGGATTTACCTTTTTTAGATCAAATAGATTTATGCCATTCCAAAACGCACAAGGCCTCTCGCACATGTCAACATCGCCCTCGCTACGCCAGCTGTTCGTCGCCACCCTGCTGGCAGGCCTTACCTGGACCGCCCAGGCTGCCGACCTGACCATCGGCTATCAGACCGGTACCGATCCGAGCAAGGTGCCCCAGGCCAACGGCGAGTATGAAAAAGCCACTGGCCAAAAGATCGACTGGCGCCGCTTCAACAGTGGTCCGGAAGTCGTCGCAGCGCTGGCATCCGGCGATTTGCAGATCGGCAACCTGGGCTCCAGCCCGCTGGCCGCCGCCACGTCGCGCAATGTACCGATCGTGGCTTTTATCGTCTCGGCGCAGATCAACTCGTCCGAGGCCCTGGTGGTGCGCAATGGCAGTGGCATCGAAAAACCTGAGGACCTCAAGGGCAAGACCATCGCTACGCCGTTCGTGTCGACCTCTCACTACAGCCTGCTCGGCGCCCTCAAGCATTGGGGCCTGACCAGCAAGGACGTCAAGGTGGTCAACCTGAATCCGACGGAAATCGCCGCCGCCTGGAAGCGTGGCGACATCGACGGCGCCTTTGTATGGTCGCCCGCCCTGGGCGAGATCCGCAAGACCGGCAAGACCCTCACCGACGCCGCCGAAGTCGGCCGCTGGGGCTCGCCGACGTTCGAGGTCTGGGTGGCCCGCAAGGACTACGCCGACAAGCATCCAGACGTAATCGCCAAGTTCGCCGGCACCACCTTGGCCGCCTACGCCGACTACACCGCGCACCAGGCCGAATGGACCGCCGACTCGGTGCCGGTCAAGGCGATCGCCAAGCTCACCGGTTCGAATGCCGCCGACGTGCCCGAGTTGCTGGCAGGTTCGGCCTATCCCGACGCCACCGCGCAAAAAAGCGCAGCCCTGCTCGGTGGGGGCACCGCCAAGGACATCGCCGCCACCGCCACGTTTTTGAAGGAACAGAAAAAGATCCCTGACGTACTCCCCGACTACAGCACGTTCGTCAGTGCTAAGTACATTCCCTGAGGCCAGAGCCATGGCGACCCTCGAACTGCAAAACATCAGCGCTCACTACCCCGGGGCGTCGGAGCCGGTGCTCAAGGGCCTGTCACTGCGCCTGGAGCCCGATCAACTGCTGGTCGCGCTGGGCCCCAGCGGCAGTGGCAAGACCAGCCTGCTCAACCTGATTGCCGGTTTCGTCGCCCCTACCGCCGGCACCCTGACTCTGGACGGCAAGCCCGTGCGCGGGCCGGGTGCCGACCGCGGCGTGGTGTTTCAGGACGATGTACTACTGCCCTGGCAGGACGTATTGACCAATGTCAGCTTCGGCCTGCAGCTGGCCGGAATAGCCCGTGCCGAGCGCGAGCGCCGCGGACGCGAGTTGCTGCAACTGGTCGGCCTTGAGGGCTTCGAGCAGCGCAAGGTGTGGGAGCTTTCCGGGGGACAGCGCCAGCGTGTCGGCCTGGCCCGTGCCTTGGCCGCCGAACCGCGGGTTTTGCTGATGGACGAGCCTTTTGGCGCGCTGGATGCCTTCACCCGTGAGCAGATGCAGGAGCTACTGCTCAGCGTGTGGCAACGCACGCGCAAGCCGGTGTTCCTGATTACCCACGACATCGAGGAAGCGGTGTTTCTGGCCACCGATCTGGTGCTGCTGGCGCCCCATCCGGGGCGTATCGTCGAACGCCTAGCATTGGACTTCGGACGCCGTCACGCCGCCGGCGAACCTGCCCGGGCGATCAAATCCGATCCGGCCTTCATCGCCACCCGTGAACATGTACTTGCGCAGGTCTTTGCTTATCAGAAAAGCCTCCAGCAACTCAGCGCTCAGGAGCCGACATGAGCAGCATCGAACTGCTTGAAAGCACGACGGCGACCACGCCCCTGCCGATACCCAAAGCAGCATCCAACGACACCCGCGCCATCAGCGCCCTGACGATCGCCGCGCTGCTGTCGGTCTGGTGGGCCGTGACCCACTGGGGGCTGATCGACCCGCTGTTCCTGCCCGGCCCCGGCGCGGTGCTGGCCAAGGGCTGGGACGTGCTCGATAACGGTTACATGGACGTCACTTTGTGGCAACACCTGGGCTCCAGTCTGGGCCGGATCGGCATCGCCCTGGTGGCCGCCGTGCTGACGGCCATCCCGCTGGGTCTGGCCATGGGCCGCAACCGCATCGCCCGCGGCATTTTCGACCCGCTGATAGAGTTCTACCGGCCGGTACCGCCGCTGGCGTATCTGCCCTTGATCGTCATCTGGTGCGGCATCGGCGAGCTGTCCAAGGTGCTGCTGATCTATCTGGCGATTTTCGCGCCCATCGCCATCGCCACCGCCAACGGCGTGCGCACCGTGGACCCGGCGCGTTTGCGTGCCGCGCAGTGCCTGGGCGCCACTCGCGCGCAACTGATCCGTCATGTGATCCTGCCCAGCGCCCTGCCGGACATTCTCACCGGCGTGCGCATCGGCCTGGGTGTGGGTTGGTCGACACTGGTGGCCGCCGAACTGATCGCCGCCACGCAAGGCTTGGGTTTCATGGTGCAGTCAGCCGCGCAGTTTTTGGTGACTGACGTGGTGATCCTCGGGATTCTGTTGATCGCCGTGATCGCCTTTGCCATGGAGATGGGGCTGCGCGCGCTGCAACGCCGGTTGGTACCGTGGCACGGGCAAGCCCACTGAGGCGTTCGGCAGCGAAGAGTCCGGCACTACCGACACCTATGTCTATTGTCTATTCAATCAACTGCGCCGTGCGCAACGCACCTACCGCCGTCAGCCAGCGCGGTTGCTGGCGGTATTCGATACCCGGTGTCGCCTGACCACGCATGCGCGCGATTCGCGGTGATGGCTGCACGCCCATGCGCTGCGCCGCCGATAAGGCCAGCTCTGCCGCCGCACGATCGTTGCACACCAGTCCCATGTCGCAGCCTGCGGTCAGCGCGGCCTCGATGCGACTGGCCGCGTCGCCCACCACATGGGCACCGGCCATCGACAGATCGTCACTGAAGATGACCCCATCGAATCCCAGCTCGCCGCGCAGGATGTCCTGCAACCAGCGCCGAGAAAATCCCGCCGGCTGCGCATCGACCTGGGGATAGATGACGTGCGCCGGCATGACCGCCGCCAACTGCGTGCTGAGCCGAGCGAAAGGCACCAGGTCCTTGGCGCGAATCTCGTCGAGGCTGCGCTCGTCGGTAGGGATGGCGACGTGAGAGTCGGCCTCGGCCCAGCCATGGCCGGGGAAGTGCTTGCCGCAGGCGGCCATACCGGCGGTATTCATGCCACGGATAAAGGCTCCAGCGAGCAGTGCGGCACGTTCGGGATCGCCCTCGAAAGCACGGGTACCGACCACCGCACTGCGCTGATGATCGAGGTCCAGCACCGGCGCGAAGCTGAGATCCAGCCCGACGGCCAGCACTTCAGTCGCCATCACCCAGCCGCACTGCTCGGCCAGGTACTCGGCATTGGGATTGTCCGCCAGAGCGCGCATCGCCGGCAGACGCACAAAGCCCTGACGCAGACGCTGCACGCGTCCGCCCTCTTGGTCCACGGCAAGGATCAGATCGGGACGCACGGCACGAATCGAGGCCGTCAGCTCGCGCACCTGGCGCGGGCTTTCGATATTGCGGGCAAAGATGATCAGACCGGCGACTTGTGGCTGACGCAGCAGGTGGCGGTCTTCGGCGGTCAGCCAGGTACCGGCGATATCAACCATCAACGAGCCTTGCAGGCGGGTACTCATGGATTGTCCTTGAAGCGGGAGGGCAAGAATTCTAGCCGCCTAGCTTAGCGCAAGGCGCTGTGGACGGACACCTCGGCAGGATAGTGTCAAACGTGCGGGCCTCTTCGCAGGCGAGCCTTGCTCGGGCAGGAAGCTGCCGCTGGATGTGCATTGAATGTGTGAGCAAGGCTCATCCGCAGAGGGGTCCGACAAAGCGATACGCCTTGGTTGACCCCACCTTGATCAGAGGGCTTTGGCCAGCGGCGCCGATGACGTCTTGCTGCGTGGCCGCAATTGCGCCGCGGCCATGGCCGGATCGCTGACACCGCTGTCGGCACGCATACCCGCTGCCAGGAACGGCACCATCAGACGCATGACCTGCTCGATGGAGGTATCGACGCCGAAATCATTCTCGCCAATGGCCCGCAGGGCCTTGATGCCGGACATGCTGAAGGCGGCGGCACCGAGCATGAAGTGCACTCGCCAGAACAGCTCCAGGGGAGGAATCCGCGGCGCCGCTTCATTGACGAGAATCATGTAGCGGCGAAACACCTTGCCGTACATGTCCTCAAGATAGCGACGCAAATGGCCCTGGCTTTCACTGAAGGCAAGGCCCAGCAGGCGCATGAAGATCGACAGGTCATTGCCACTGCGAGGCTGCACCACCATGGTCTGTTCGACGAGAATTTCCAGCAGCTCTTCGAGGCTTGCCTTGTGCTCGGGCCGCGCCTGGCGGCGTTCGAGCTCGCGATCGAGGCTCAGGCAGAACGGCCCGAGGAAACGCGAGAACACTGCCTGTATCAGGGCCTTCTTGGATCCGAAGTGATAATTGACCGCCGCCAGGTTGACCCCTGCCTTGCTGGTAATCAGCCGCAAGGATGTTTCAGCGAAGCCTTTTTCTGCGAACAGTTGCTCGGCGGCGTCGAGGATGCGCTCGACGGTTTCCGACTGGGCCATGATCACTCCGGGTTTGAACTGAAAAATACGAACAACTGTTTGAAACATACGTATCAAGTGCCGATATTGTCAAGCCTGCAGAGGCATTTCGGCATCGGGTTGTTGCAGCATTTAACCACATACCAAGCGCGTAATTGTTCCCTGGAGGCAAAAGGGCGATTGCCAAGGGTTCAATACTGTATATAATCCCAGTCACTGTATAAAAAGACAGAGCGATAGACATGCTGAAACTGACGCCACGCCAAGCCGAAATTCTCGCCTTCATCAAGCGCTGCCTTGAAGACAATGGCTTCCCCCCTACCCGCGCAGAAATAGCCCAGGAACTGGGGTTCAAATCGCCCAACGCCGCCGAGGAGCACCTCAAGGCGCTGGCGCGTAAAGGTGCCATCGAGATGACCCCGGGCGCTTCGCGCGGTATCCGCATTCCCGGCTTCGAAGCCAAGGCCGACGAAAGCTCGCTGCCGATCATCGGCCGTGTCGCTGCAGGCGCGCCGATCCTCGCCGAACAGCACATCGAAGAATCCTGCAACATCAATCCGGCATTCTTTCACCCGCGCGCCGACTACCTGCTGCGCGTCCATGGCATGAGCATGCGCGACGTCGGAATCATCGACGGCGACCTGTTGGCCGTGCACACCTGCCGCGAGGCGCGCAACGGCCAGATCGTGGTTGCTCGGATTGGTGAAGAAGTTACTGTCAAGCGCTTCCAGCGCGAAGGCAACAAGGTCTTTCTGCTGGCCGAGAACCCGGAGTTCGCCCCTATCGAGGTCGATCTCAAGGATCAGGAGCTGGTCATCGAAGGTTTGAGCGTCGGCGTCATCCGTCGCTAACAGGAGGCATCATGATGCAGTTCTCACAGTCCCAGCCGCCAGTAGCGCAACAGGCACAAATGTCCTTGTTCGAGGCTTTCATGGCACAGCCACAGACTGCACCCGCGCCCGTGTTGGCCACACTTGAAGCCCCTTGGGTCACCGATGATCCAGAGGTATTCAGTGAGCTTTCGTTACGGGGTGCGACGGGGAACTGCCTGAGCCTGCTGGCGCCGATGCTGCGCGAGTTGAGTGAAGAACAGAATGACCGCTGGCTGACACTGATCGCGCCGCCAGGGAGCCTGACCCAGGCCTGGTTGCGGGACGCCGGCCTCAACCGTGAACGCATCCTGCTGTTGCAGCCTCGCGGCACGCAGAGCGCGCTGCAGCTGACGTGCGAAGCCTTGCGCCTGGGCCGCAGCCACACCGTGGTCAGCTGGCTGAATCCACTGAGCAGCACTGCTCGCCAGCAACTGATCACCGCCGCCCGGGCGGGTGATGCTCAGAGCCTGAACATTCGCTTGGGCTGAACGCCCCCAGGTTGAAGATGCAGAGAGGGGGCTTGCCCCCGATAGACCAGTACCGACACACCACGAGGTGTCATCAATGGCCTATCGGGGGCAAGCCCCCTCTCTATATGCATCAGATGGCTCAGAGGTTAGTGAAGGACGCGAGGACCTTGATCGCGGTCAACATCGCCTTCCACCAGCTTGCCAGCCATTTGCACGCCAACGCTGAGCATGGCCTTGGCCACTTCAACATGCTGGCCCTGCAGGAAGACCTTGGCATCTTCAGAAAACGCCAGGGTGACCAACGAACCTTCATCATCGGCCCGGCGCAGCTCGATCCGCCCGTCAGGCAACTCGACAATTTCTAGAAAGGACGTTGGCATAGGGAATCAATCTCCACGAAAGGCCGACATTGTAGCAGTGCCGAAGCGAATCAGCACTCACTCAGCCCATCGCGGTAACGAATAGCCAATCCCTTGAGCTGCTGACGCCAGCTTTCCAGCTCTGCACGATCCAACGCCGGAGCTGCCTCTTCGTCATCCAGGCTGATCGCCTGAATCAGCGGCTGCCTCACATCGCCTTTGGGCTTGCGCGGCGCCTGTGGCGGCAGGAACAGCTTGGAGTATTCCGCTATCAATCGCGCCAGCCAGCTCTGCGGCTGCTCAGCCATTTCCACCAGTTCGGCCATTTCCGGGATAGCGATGGCGGCGAGCACATCGCGGGTCAGCAACAATTCGGCCCGGGGGGCGTTGGCCTGAGGCAGACGATAGAAACCGGCAATCTCATGGCAAAGCCCGAGCAATGCACCATACAGATGGAATAACGCCGCTTCGCGCTCTGCCTGTAGCAGACCGGGAGCATTCACGGCTGTACCCTGCTCGGCCTTGCCCAAGGCTTCGAGTGCCAGCCCGGCGAAGAAAATCTTTTGATTGGTACGGGTATAGAGTTCGTGGGCCATCTCGGCTGCCTCCATCTGGTGTGGACACGCTGGATACATATGGCGAAGGGGCTTGCTCCCGATGGGCCAGCGTTGACACATCACAGAGTGTCAGCACTGACCCATCGGGAGCAAGCCCCCTCGCCACAGAGCTAAACTAGCGCTTGTCTTCGACCTTCCAGGCCGAACCGTCGTAGAAAGCCTTCCAGCCAGTAGGCTTGCCTTCTACCTCGGTCTGCACATATTGCTCCTTGGTTTTGCGGCTGTAACGAATCACCGCCGGACGGCCTTCAGGGTCTTTTTTAGGCGCATCGAACAGGAACGCGTACTTGGGATCGATCTCGTCCTTGTGCGGGATGATCTCCATCACCAGCGGCGCACGAGTTTCGCGATTTTTCGGGAACTGGCTGGCGGCCAGGAACAACCCGGAGGCGCCGTCGCGCAGTACGTAAGTGTCGTTCACCTTCTCGCACTTGAGCTCCGGCATCTTCACCGCGTCCATCTTCGGCGGCGCCGCTTCGCCGCTCTTGAGCAGCTTGCGGGTGTTCTTGCATTCAGGGTTGGTGCAGCCGAAGAACTTGCCGAAACGGCCGGTCTTCAATTGCATCTCGCTGCCGCACTTGTCGCATTCCAGGCTAGGGCCTTCATAGCCCTTGATGCGATAGTTGCCCTCTTCGATCTCGTAGCCGGTGCAATCCGGATTGTTGCCGCAGATGTGCAGCTTGCGCTTCTCATCGAGCAAGTAAGCGTCCATCGCCGTCGCGCAGATCGGGCAGCGATGCTTGCCCAACAATACGCGGGACTCGGATTCACCCTCGTCATCGGCAGCGATCTCGTCGCCCGGCACCAGGTTAACGGTGGCCTTGCAACGCTCCTTGGGCGGCAGGCTATAACCCGAGCAGCCGAGGAAGACACCGGTGGACGCGGTACGGATCATCATCGGCCGGCCGCACTCACGGCAGGCGATGTTGGTCAGGGTCGGTTGGTTGGCGCGCATGCCGCTGTCGGCCGCGCCTGCCACTTCGAGCTTGGTCTTGAAGTCGCCGTAAAACTCGTCGAGGACGTTCTTCCAGTCACGCTCGCCTTGCGCCACGTCATCGAGGTTCTCCTCCATGCCGGCAGTAAACCCGTAGTCCATCAGGTTGGCGAAGCTTTCAGACAATCGCTCAGTGACGATGTCGCCCATCTTTTCAGAGTAGAAGCGACGGTTGTGCAGCGCGACATAACCACGATCCTGGATGGTGCCGATGATCGCAGCGTAGGTGGACGGACGGCCGATACCGCGTTTTTCCATCTCCTTGACCAGGCTGGCTTCGCTGTAGCGCGCAGGCGGCTTGGTAAAGTGCTGGGTCGGATCGAGCGCGATCAACTTGAGCACTTCGCCTTGAGTCATCTCGGGCAGAACGTCGTCATCGCCCGGCTTGGCGATCTGCGGCAGGACGCGGGTATAACCGTCGAACTTGAGTATGCGGCCCTTGGCACGCAACTCGAAATCGCCCGCCGCGACACTGACGGTAGTCGACAGGTATTGCGCGGGTGGCATCTGGCAGGCCAGGAACTGGCGCCAGATCAGCTCGTAAAGACGCTCAGCGTCGCGCTCCATACCGTTCAGCTTGGACGGATGGGTATTCACGTCGGATGGACGAATCGCTTCGTGCGCCTCCTGTGCACCCTCCTTGCTGCCATACACCATTGGCGACTCGGGCAGATACTTCTTGCCGAACTCCTGCTCGATGTAATCGCGAGCGGCAGCCACGGCATCGACCGACAGATTGGTGGAGTCGGTACGCATGTAGGTGATGTAGCCCGCCTCATACAAGCGCTGGGCCATCATCATGGTCTTCTTCACGCCGAAGCCCAGGCGATTGCTCGCCGCTTGCTGCAGTGTCGAGGTGATGAAGGGCGCCGAGGGCTTGCTGCTGGTGGGCTTGTCTTCGCGCTTGAGCACGCTGTAGGACGAGTCCTTGAGCTTGGCCAGAGCGGCCATGGCCTGAGCTTCGTTCAACGGCTTGAAGGCTTCGCCTTTTTCACGGGCCACGGCAAAACGCACCTTGGCGTCCTTCGCAGTGCCGAGGTCGGCGTGGATGTCCCAGTATTCCTCTGGAATGAAGGCACGGATTTCCCGCTCGCGCTCCACTACCAGCTTCACAGCTACCGATTGCACACGACCGGCCGACAGGCCACGGGCGATCTTGGCCCACAGCAATGGCGAAACCATGTAGCCCACCACGCGATCGAGAAAGCGCCGCGCCTGCTGGGCATTGACGCGATCGATATCGAGCTCGCCCGGCTTGGAAAACGCTTCTTGGATGGCCTTTTTGGTGATTTCGTTGAACACCACTCGCTTGTAGCGGCTGTCGTCACCACCGATGGCTTCGCGCAGGTGCCAGGCAATGGCTTCCCCCTCGCGATCCAAGTCGGTTGCGAGATAGATGGTGTCAGCATCCTTGGCCAGACGGCGCAATTCCTCGATGACCTTCTCTTTGCCCGGAAGGATCTCGTACTTGGCTTTCCAGCCATGTTCCGGATCTACCCCCATGCGAGCGATCAGCGTATTGCGCGCTTTTTCCTTGGCCGTCAGTACCGGGCCTTCGGCCGCAGCCTTGCCGCGCTTGGCAGCGGACTCCTTGCTGGCGCTCGCCGAACCGCTGGTGGGCAGGTCTCGGATATGGCCGATACTCGACTTCACCACGTATTGGTTGCCCAGATACTTGTTGATGGTCTTGGCCTTAGCCGGGGATTCCACAATGACCAGCGATTTGCCCATGGATCGGAAAATTCCTGAATACAGATAAATGAAAGGCGCGTGACGCCTGTCGAGGCCCCGCTATATATAGTGGCAAAACCACGAGGTCAAGCGCGATAGCTAAACGCTACTACCTTTTTCGGTGCTCCAAAGAGTGCTTTCGGCTTGCACCAAAGCAAAGCGCGGCACCTGCTCGCCGTCAACCTCGACAGACTCCAGAAACATGCTCAGCGGCCGTACCCAGAGCCCGAATTCGCCGTACAACGCCTGATAGCACACGACTTCCTCTTCCGACTCGGAGTGACGCGCCACACCGAAAACGCGGTACTGCGGGCCTTTGTAATGACGGTAGAGTCCGGGTTGCAACTGCATCCTGCGCCTCGCTTGAAAATAAATATGCTGAAAAACAAAAACCGGGGCACCTGGCCCCGGCTTTCACACCACTGCGATCAGATTCGTTCGAAGACGGTGGTGATGCCCTGGCCCAGACCAATGCACATGGTAGACACCCCGAGGGTGCCGCCGTTCTGTTTCATCACGTTGAGCAAAGTGCCGGAAATCCGCGCACCGGAGCAGCCAAACGGATGACCCAATGCAATGGCGCCGCCGTGCAGGTTAACCTTCTCGTTCATCTTGTCGAGCACTTTCAAATCCTTGAGCACTGGCAGGGCCTGCGCCGCGAAGGCTTCGTTGAGTTCGAAAAAGTCGATGTCGGAGATGCTCAGACCCGCACGCTTGAGGGCTTTCTGGGTCGCTGGCACCGGGCCATAACCCATGATCGCCGGGTCGACACCGGCGACCGCCATGGAGCGAATCACCGCCAATGGCTGGATGCCCAGATCCAGGGCGCGCTGGGCTGACATGACGATCATGCACGACGCGCCATCGGTAATCTGCGAGGACGTACCCGCCGTGACGGTACCACCTTTGGGGTTGAACGCCGGCTTGAGGGCCGCGAGGCTTTCCAGAGTAGTGTCGGGACGAATGGTCTCGTCATAGTCGAAGACCTTGAGAAACCCATTTTCGTCATAGCCCTGCATCGGGATGATTTCGTCCTTGAACTTGCCCTCCAGCGTGGCCTTGTGGGCCAACTGGTGAGAGCGCAAGCCGAAAGCGTCCTGCGCTTCGCGGGTGATGCCGTGCATCTTGCCGAGCATTTCAGCGGTCAAGCCCATCATGCCCGAGGCCTTGGCCGCGTACAGCGACATGTGCGGGTTTGGATCGACGCCATGCATCATGCTGACGTGGCCCATGTGCTCGACGCCGCCGATCACGAAAACATCGCCGTTGCCGGTCATGATCGCCTGGGCCGCCGTGTGCAGAGCGCTCATCGACGAACCGCACAGGCGGCTGACGGTTTGCGCCGCAGAAGTGTGCGGGATCGGCGTCATCAGCGAGGCCATTCTGGCGATGTTCCAGCCCTGCTCCAGGGTCTGATTGACGCAGCCCCAGATCACATCCTCGACCTCGTTAGGGTCGACCTTGGGGTTACGGGCCAGCAACTGGGTGATCAAGTGCGCCGACATGTCCTCGGCGCGGGTGTTGCGGTGCATGCCGCCCTTGGAGCGGCCCATGGGAGTACGACCGAAGTCGACAATCACCACATCTCTTGGATTCAAGCTCATAAATTCTATCTCGCTCAGGTGTCGGGCGGCTCAGCCGAAGAAACGCTGGCCGTTCTTGGCCATTGCACGCAGTTTTTCGGTGGGTTGGTACAGCGGCCCCAGTTCGGCGTACTTGTCAGCCAGGGCGACGAACTCGGCCACGCCGACTGCATCGATATAGCGCAACGCGCCGCCACGGAACGGCGGGAAGCCAATGCCGTAGACCAGGCCCATGTCGGCCTCGGCGGCTGTTTCGACAATGCCATCTTCCAGGCAACGTACCGTCTCGAGGCACAATGGGATCATCATCCAGTTGATGATGTCTTCGTCGCTGAGCTCGCGCTGCTCGTAGATGACCGGCTTGAGTACGTCCAGGACCGCCGCGTCGAACACCTTCTTCGGCTTGCCGCTCTTGTCGGTTTCATACGAATAGAAGCCCTTGCCATTCTTCTGACCCAGACGATTGGCTTCGTACAACACGTCGATGGCGCTGGCGCGCTCATCCTTCATGCGGTCCGGGAAGCCTTCGGCCATGACGTCACGGCCGTGATGCCCGGTGTCGATACCGACGACGTCCATCAGGTAAGCCGGGCCCATTGGCCAGCCGAACTTCTCCATGATCTTGTCGATGCGCACAAAGTCGACGCCGGCGCTGACCAGGCGGGCGAAGCCACCGAAATACGGGAACAGCACGCGATTGACCAGAAAGCCCGGGCAATCGTTGACGACGATCGGGTTCTTGCCCATTTTCTTGGCGTAGGCAACGGTCGTCGCCACTGCCTCTTCGCTGGAATGCTCCCCGCGAATGACTTCCACCAGCGGCATCATGTGCACCGGGTTGAAGAAGTGCATGCCGACGAAATCTTGCGGACGCTTGAGCGCCTTGGCCAGCAGGGTGATCGAGATGGTCGAGGTGTTGGACGCCAGGATGGTGCCCTCCTTGACCTGCCCTTCGACCTCGGCCAGTACCGCTTGCTTGACCTTTGGATTCTCGACCACGGCCTCGATGACGATGTCGACATGGCCAAAATCGCCATAGGACAAGGTCGGACGAATGGCATTGAGCGCCTCGGCCATTTTCGCCGGGGTCAGGCGGCCTTTTTCGACGCGCTTGCCCAGCAGCTTGGAGGCTTCGGCCAGACCTTGCTCGATACCCTTCTCGTTGATGTCCTTCATCAGGATCGGCGTGCCCTTGAGGGCCGATTGGTAGGCGATGCCGCCACCCATGATGCCGGCGCCAAGCACAGCAGCCTGGGACACATTACGGGCGATCTTGTCGTAGGCCTTGGCTTTGCGCTTGAGCTCCTGATCGTTGAGGAAAAGGCCGATCAGGCTCTCGGCAGCCGCGGTCTTGGCCAGTTTTACAAAGCCTGCGGCTTCTACTTCGATGGCCTTGTCGCGACCGAAGTTGGCGGCTTTCTGGATGGTCTTGATGGCTTCGACCGGCGCCGGGTAGTTCGGGCCGGCCTGGCCAGCGACGAAACCCTTGGCGGTCTCGAAGGCCATCATTTGTTCGATGGCATTGAGTTTGATCTTTTCCAGCTTGGGCTGGCGCTTGGCCTTGTGATCGAACTCGCCGCTGATAGCGCGACCGAGGAGGTCCAGTGCAGCCTCGCGCAGTTTCTGCGGGACCACGACAGCATCGACGGCGCCGACTTTAAGGGCGTCATCGGCACGGTTTTCCTTGCCCGAAGCGATCCATTCGATGGCGTTGTCGACACCGATCACTCGCGGCAGGCGCACGGTGCCGCCAAAACCCGGGTAGATGCCGAGCTTGACCTCTGGCAGGCCGATCTTGGCCTCGGTGGACATGACGCGGTAGTCCGCTGCCAGAGCGATTTCCAGGCCGCCACCCAGGGCGATGCCGTTGATGGCAACCACGGTCGGCACGGCGAGGTCTTCGAAATCGCTGAAGATCCGGTTGACTTCGAGGTTGCCGGCCAGCAATTCAGCGTCGGGCAGCTTGAAGTTGTCAACGAACTCGGTGATGTCGGCACCGACGATGAACACGTCCTTGCCGCTGCTGACGAGCACGCCTTTGACCGAGGCATCGGCCTTTATGGCCTCGATGGCCTGGCGCAGCTCGGTCAGGGTCAGACGGTTGAATTTGTTGACGGACTCGCTCTTGAGGTCGAACTTGAGTTCGACGATGCCGCTTTCAAGAGCAGTAACCGTGATGGCTTTACCTTCGTAAATCATCAACTGATCTCCAGGATGGGGGAGCTGAACGGTACACGCCGAGCGCGGACTGCCGGTTTGGCGAAGGCGGTGAAGCCTTGGCAAGAACCCGCATCTGCATCACCCGTCGGCGCTTATTGTAGGGACTCTGTAGAGCGTCGTTTGTTGGCAAACGCTCAATTCATACGCCCGTTTGATTGGGGTACGCACACCTTCACGGAAATTCGTCCGGTTGTCAATTGCACTAAACATTCGGCACGGCGCGACTTGACGGTCATTTTCTGGACGCCACAGAGCGTCGACCACGCAGCCGATCGACAGTACGTACAGGACTACAATAGCAGGCCGGGATGACAGGATAAGCGCGAAGAGACAGCCGACTAAATTGCTAGCGATGATTGAAATAGGCGAGATTTTTATTTTTCACAGGCGTATCATCAATCCCAATGAATTACCGGCCTGCCTGGCCACACCCCAGCCCGACGCTTGCTATCGGGCTTTTTATTGCCTGCGATTCGAGCCCGTCCAGCACGATCAAGCTAGCGCCTCTAGCACTTGCGCAATGTCCTGAAGCACTTCTTCTTCACCCTTTTCGCCCCAGTACAACGACAGCAATTGCGGCCCCGCCTCGACCTTGAAGACATTGCCTGGCAGCCTTGCGAATAGCGCCTGCAGGTGCGCTTCCTGCAACGGCTCGCGCCATTGATTGAGCCATTCGCCGGGTGTGCTCTGCCAATAGACCCACTGGTCCGCACGGCCTTGGCGCCGTGGCCGGTGGTACTGCGCGCAGGGATCCGGCGCCGACTGGCCCAGCCAATGAGGCCATTGCACAGGCGTCAGTTGCATTGCGAGGCCCATACGCCGCGCCGCCATGCGCAGACTCATCTTGCCGCTTTGATTACGACTCGGCCGCAGCCAGGCCAGCGGACTTAAAATGAGCGCAAGGATTGACAGCACTATCCAGACCGTCATATGAGTAGCCCCCACAAAGCGTTGTGAAATGAGTAGCTTGGCGGTGTTTTGACCCGCTCGGCTGGAAACCGGCCATACTTAGGCCAATAGAATCGTCAGGAGTGCTCTCATGTCCTACCAACATATTCTGGTCGCCGTCGACCTGACCGAGGAGTGCGACCCGGTCATCAAGCGCGCCCGGGACCTCGCCGCCTTGTCCCAGGCCAAGCTGTCGCTGGTACATATCGTCGAACCCATGGCGATGGCCTTCGGTGGCGATGTGCCGATGGACCTGTCCCAACTGCAACAGCAGCAGTTCGACCAGGCCAAGGAGCGCCTGGAACGGTTGATCGTCAAATACCCGGAAGTGACCAAGGAAAACTCGCACCTGACCTATGGCCAGCCACGCCAGGAAATCCATGCCTTGGCAAAGGAACAGTACTGCGACCTGATCGTCGTGGGCAGCCACGGCCGTCATGGCCTGGCACTGCTGCTGGGCTCGACGGCCAACGACATCCTGCATGGCGCGACGTGCGACGTGCTGGCCGTGCGCCTTGTGAAGGACAAGACCACCGACAAAGTCTGATTCAGGAAAATGGTAGCGAGGGGGCAAGCCCCCTCACTGCAGGTGGTCAGCTGTCGAGCTCAGCCCAGCGTTCGACCAATCCATCCAACTGTACCTGGGCCAGCTCCAGTTGCGCCAACACCTCACCCGTCTGCTCAGACGACTTCTGATAGAAGCTCGGCGACGCGATATCAGCTTCCAGCGCGGCGATCTTCTGCTCCATCTCGTCGATCTGACTCGGCAGCATTTCCAACTCGCGCTGCAACTTGTAGCTGAGCTTTTTCTTCGCTGGGGCGGCGGCCTGCGCGCCAGGCGCTACGGCAGCTTCGGTTTTTTCGACCACAGCGCTATTGAGTTCGGCCTTGCCGGACTTGTTCTCGGTCACGCCCAGCAGACGCGGCGAGCCGCCCTGCCGGATCCAGTCCTGATAACCACCGACGTATTCGCGTACCAGGCCCTCACCTTCGAACACCAGAGTGCTGGTGACGACGTTGTCGAGGAATGCCCGGTCGTGGCTGACCATCAACACGGTGCCCTTGAAGTTCGACAGCACTTCTTCGAGCAGCTCCAAAGTCTCGACATCGAGGTCGTTGGTCGGTTCGTCGAGCACCAGCAGGTTGGCCGGTTTGCTGAACAGTTTGGCCAGCAACAGCCGCGCCCGCTCACCACCCGACAACGCCTTGACCGGCGTGCGTGCGCGCTGTGGGCTGAACAGGAAGTCGCCCAGGTAGCTCAGCACGTGGCGGCTCTGGCCGTCGATATCGATGAAATCCCGGCCTTCGGCCAAGTTGTCGATCACGGTCTTTTCCAGATCCAGCTGCATGCGCATCTGGTCGAAATAGGCCACTTCGATTTTGGTCCCCTCGCTGACCTTGCCGCTCACCGGTTGCAGATCGCCGAGCATCAGCTTGAGCAAGGTGGTCTTGCCGGTACCGTTGGCGCCCAAGAGGCCGATGCGATCCTGGCGCTGCAAGACCATGGAGAAGTCCTTGACCAGAAACGGGCCACCCGGATGGGCGAAGCTGACGTTCTCGAGGACCATGACCTGCTTGCCCGACTTCTCGGCCACATCGAGCTGGATATTGGCCTTGCCGGTACGCTCGCGGCGGTCGCTGCGCTCGTTGCGCAGCGCCTTGAGGGCACGCACGCGGCCTTCGTTGCGGGTGCGGCGTGCCTTGATGCCCTGGCGAATCCAGACTTCTTCCTGAGCCAGCTTCTTGTCGAACAAGGCATTGGCGGTTTCTTCAGCGGCCAGCGCCGCTTCTTTGTGCACCAGGAAACTGGCGTAATCGCCGTTCCAGTCGATCAGACCCCCGCGATCCAATTCGAGAATACGTGTGGCAAGGTTTTGCAGGAAGGAGCGGTCGTGAGTAATGAACAGCACGGCGCCGCCGAAACCGCTCAGGGCTTCTTCGAGCCAGGCGATTGCACCGATATCCAGGTGGTTGGTTGGTTCGTCGAGCAGCAACAGGTCGGGCTCGGACACCAGTGCCTGGGCCAGCAGCACGCGACGACGCCAGCCACCGGACAGCTCGGCCAGGGTCTTGTCGGCCGGCAGTTGCAGGCGGCTGAGGGTGCTGTCGACCAGTTGCTGCAGACGCCAGCCGTCCCGGGCTTCAAGATCGGACTGGACATGCATGAGCTTGGTCAGGTCTTCATCGGTGACGATGTTCTGGCTCAGGTGATGGTATTCGGCGAGTAAAGCGCCCACGCCATCCAGGCCTTCGGCAACCACGTCGAACACCGTGCGCTCGTCGGCGCGCGGCAGCTCTTGGGGAAGTTCGCCGATCTTCAGCCCGGGGGCGCGCCAAACCGAACCCTCGTCGGGCTTCTGGTCGCCTTTGACCAGATGCATCATGCTCGACTTGCCAGTGCCGTTGCGGCCGATGATGCACACCCGCTCTCCTCGGGCGATCTGCCAGGACACTTTGTCCAACAACGGCATCGCGCCGAAAGCGAGGGACACTTCGCTTAATTTGAGCAGGGTCATGAGCTTCTCCAAAATCGGGGGCGCATTCTACCCGTTATACGGGCTCAGCGCAGTAAGTGACGCGATAATGACACGCTCCACCGACCCGGCGCAGGCAATCCGACCACTCACAATCAGATACAAGCACAGCGCTTTCATCGCGAGAGGCTAAAGGCTAAGCTACAGCGCTATTGTGTAACACCCATGGTATGTGACGCCCTGCATGGCGCCGCCTGTTCTGTTTTATCTGCTCGGAAGTCTCATGCGCAGTCGCCTGTTCTGTCTGTTGTCCTGCCTTGTCTTGTCCACTCTCGCGATCAACAGTGCCCAGGCGGTCGACCTGACACTCCAGCGCCAGTACTACGACGACGCCAAACGCGCCCTGGCCAAGGGTGATTCCGGCCCCTACCTGCGCAACCGCGCGGCCCTGGCCGACTATCCGCTGGAATCCTACCTGGCCTACGACGAGCTCACCGCCCGCCTGAACAGCGCCAGCAACGAAGAAATCGAGCAGTTCCTCGCCCAGCATGGTGACCTGCCCCAGGCCAACTGGATGATCCTGCGCTGGCTGCGCATGCTGGCCGACCGTGGTGACTGGGACACCTTTGCCAAGTATTACGACTCCAAGCTCAACTTCACCGAACTGGATTGCCTCAATGGCCAGTACCAGTTGAGCCATAACCTGCGTGCCGAAGGTTATGCCACCGCCGAAAAGCTCTGGAACGTCGGCAAGGACCAGCCTGCGACCTGCGACCCGCTGTTCGCGCGCTGGGCATCCGAAGGCCAACTGACTGAACAGAAACGCTGGAATCGCGCCAAGCTGGCAGCCCAGGCACGCAACTACGGCCTGGCCACTCGCCTGGTCAACAGTCTCAACACCCTGGCCCCGCAGGGCAAACTGCTCCTCAGCGTGGCGCAGAAGCCCGAACTGCTGAGTCAGCCTGGCCTGTTCGTGCCCGCCGACGAAGCCATGTCCGACGTTGTCAGCCTGGGCCTGCGCCGGCTCGCCAAGCAGGACCCGGATCAGGCCATGGGCGAGCTGGACAACTATGCCAGCTCGATGCACTTCTCTCGTGATGAAAAGGTCGCCATCGCACGCGAAATCGGCCTGACCCTGGCCCGTCGTTATGATCCTCGCGCCCTGGACCTGATGACCCAGTACGATCCGGAGCTGGTGGACGACACCGTCACCGAATGGCGCCTGCGCCTGCTACTGCGCCTGGGCCGTTGGCAGGACGCCTACGACCTGACCCGCAAGCTGCACGGCGACCTGGCTGCCAGCAATCGCTGGCACTACTGGCAGGCCCGCGCGCTGGAACTGGCACAACCGCAAAACCCGCAGGTACCGGCCTTGTACAAGGTGGTCGCGCGGGAACGTGATTTCTATGGCTTCCTGGCCGCAGACCGTATCCAGGCGCCCTATCAGGTGCTCAACAAGCCGCTGGTGCTGAGCCCACAGACCGTCTCCACCGTGCGCAAGGCGCCGGGCATCCAGCGCGCGCTGGAGCTGCTCGATCGCGGCCAGGTAGTCGATGCACGCCGCGAGTGGTATCACGCCACTCGCCGCTTCAGCCGCGACGAGATGGTCGCCCAAGCGAAGATGGCATACGACATGGGCTGGTACTTCCCAGCCATTCGCACCATCAGCCAGGCGCAATATTGGGATGACCTGAACATCCGCTTCCCGATGGCGCACCGCGACGCGCTGGTGCGTGAAGCCGGGTTGCGCGGCCTGCATTCGAGCTGGGTATTCGCCATCACCCGACAGGAATCGGCATTCATGGAAGATGCCCGCTCCGGCGTCGGCGCCATGGGCCTGATGCAGTTGATGCCGGCGACTGCCAAGGAAACCTCGCGCAAGTTCAGCATCCCGCTGGCGTCGCCTGCGCAAGTCCTGGATCCGGACAAGAACATTCAGCTGGGCGCTGCCTATCTAAGCTCGGTCCACGCGCAGTTCAATGGTAATCGGGTGCTGGCCACTGCCGCCTACAACGCCGGCCCCGGCCGCGTGCGTCAGTGGCTCAAGGGCGCCAACCACTTGAGCTTCGACGTGTGGGTAGAGTCGATCCCCTTTGATGAAACTCGTCAGTACGTGCAGAACGTGCTGTCGTACGCGGTCATCTACGGGCAGAAACTCAACGCTCCGCAACCGATCGTAGATTGGCATGAGCGGTTCTTCGACGATCTTTGATCTGTTAGCGATCCGCGTGGGCTGTATCGGCCCCTTCCCGGGCAAGCCTAGCTCCTGCAGGCGTGGACGAACTTTAGTCGTACACAGGTGGCAGCATGGCTTGCCCGAAGAGGCCGGCAGGCTCGCAGCTGGCCAACCTATTCAAGCACCTCGACAGCCATCCCCACTTCCAGATGCCCTGCACCATCCGGCACCAGGTTTTGCCCAAACATAATGCCGTCGCTTTGCTTGCGATAGGTCAGCAACGTGGTCATCGGCTCGCGATCAGCACTGCGTTCGCCGGTTTGAGGGTCCAGGGTAGTAAGGATGCAGCGGCTGCACGGCTTGACCACCCGAAAGTCAGTCGTGCCGATACGGATGCGTTTCCAGCCATCCTCAGCGAACGCTTCGCTCTCGCCAATCACCAGATTGGGTCGAAAGCGCAGCATTTGCATCGGCCGCCCGATGCGGCTGGACAGATCATCCAGCGACGCCTGACCAATCAGCAACAACGGAAAACCATCGGCGAAAGCCACCCGGTCACCGGGTTCGCCATACCCCGCCTCCAAGCTCCGCGCGCGCGTCTCAGGCACCTGCACCAGGCGCGTCGGCTTGCCCACGAACTCGCTCAACCAGGCCGCTGCAGCGTCACCGGCATCCGGCACCCGCAGCGAGTCTTTCCAGATAGTCACACCGCGCAGGTCCTGGTCGGCCCCAGGCAGCGCCACCAACAATGCAGACATACCCGCAGCACTCAGCGTCAGCCCACCGCTATCGGTATAGCGTGCGCTGAGCTGGCTTAGCTTGCCGACAGCGCGCTGGGTGAGGAAACGCCCGGTGGCTTCGTCTACCAGCATCCAGCGTCGGTCACCCTGCAAGCCGAGCAGGTCGACGGCCGAACCTTGCATTGGCTCGGCAATGGCGGACTTGAGGGGATAGCGATAGAGGGCGCTGAGATGCATGATCGTGCCTTGCGATAACAAGAAAAGCCCAGTCTATCGCAAGCGATCATGCGCCCGAAGGCGCAATTGGCAGGAATTGAACGGCGTGGCAGACCAGCATCACTGCTGATCGAGCATCAGCCGTTCACGCACTACTTCCACCAGCCGATCGGGCTGGAACTTGGAGAGAAAATTGTCGCAACCCACCTTCTTCACCATCGATTCGTTGAAGCTGCCCGACAACGACGTGTGCAGCACCACATACAGGCCCCGCAGACGCGGGTCCTGGCGGATCTCGGTGGTCAAGCGGTAGCCGTCCATTTCAGGCATTTCAGCGTCAGTGAATACCATCAGCAGCTTGTCGGTCATGTTCTCGCCAGTATCGGCCCAGGCCTTGAGCTTTTGCAGGCCCTTGAGCCCGTCACTGGCGGTGTGCAGCTTGAGACCCAATTGCGACAGGGTACCGCGAAGCTGCGACAGGGCCACGCTGGAGTCATCCACCAACAGTACTTCGCGACCGCGTGCACGCTCGAGCACCGGATCGGCGAGTTTTTCGCTGGACACCTTGCCGCTGTAAGGAACGATCTCGGCCAGCACCTTCTCGACGTCGATGATTTCCACCAACTGCTCGTCGACTTTGCTGATGGCCGTCAGATAATGCTGGCGACCGGCGCTGGTGGGTGGCGGCATGATCGCCTCCCAGTTCATGTTGACGATGCGATCCACACCGCCCACCAGGAACGCCTGCACCGAGCGGTTGTACTCGGTGACGATGATGGTGCTGTTGGGCCCCGGGATGAGCGGGCGCATACCGATGGCCTGGGACAGGTCGATCACCGGCAGCGTTTGCCCGCGCAAGTTGACCACACCACAGACGAATGCATGGCGCTGAGGCATCAGCGTCAGCTTGGGCAACTGCAGGACTTCCTGAACCTTGAACACGTTGATCGCGAACAACTGGCGGCCCGCCAGGCGGAACATCAGGATCTCCAGGCGATTCTCACCCACGAGTTGAGTGCGTTGGTCTACCGTATCGAGAATGCCAGCCATTAAGAAGGGCTCCTGGTGATGGAACTGAGTCAGTACATGGAAGTCGTATCGGCGTGGAGTGCGGAAACTTGATGCGCTCGTCGCTTAATATTTCATACAGCATGATATCACTTTAATGTCATCCTGCTCTATAAGCCCCGCCTTACGGCATCTCGCCTGCTCTTCTCGGGGAATCCCCTATCTCCCTGTCAGGTTTAGCCTGATATTCGGTTTTCGAGATTGTCATTAATGTGACGCCATTCTCATTGTTGAATGGAGCCTCCCCATTGGTCGCTTTCACAATTGGCAGCCATGGTTTTCCCATGGGCAGTGTCGTGAAACCGACGCTATGCTTTGGCGACCAGGCCGGATCCGGGAGATCGTGCATGCAAGACAATATTTCAGCGCCCGACGGGCTGGCGGAATTTTTGCAGGATGCCAATACCCTGCTCAATCGCCTGAACGAGTGCCATAGCCACCTGGAAATGATCGGCAATGATCCGGATGCCGCTCGTGGTCTGTGCAGCGCCTTGCAAACCCTCGCAGCGCGTGCGCGTCGCTTGGGTATTGCCGAACTTGCCGACTTCTCTTCGAAAATCTACCGCCTGCTCGACACCGCCCAAGCGCGCAATCGTCTGCACGACACGCCGCTCAAGACGCTGTCCGCCTGCCTGACGCACCTGGCCTGGCAACTCGAGTTGATAGATCCGCGCACTGGTCGGCTCGATCTCGACTCTGAAGAACAAACAGTATTGGTAGCAGCCCTGGCCGGGACCCTGGAAACCGAACTCCCGAGTCCTTCGCTGTAGAGCAATAGCCAGGCATTGATGCGTGCGGAATGAAAAGTCCATTCCAAGAAATTTGAGTTTCGAAGTGTTACGATGCCGGCACAGGCGCCCCCGCCCGCTCTATGCAGGCGCTTATAGCCATCCAACTTCGGCGCAGGCGCTATGCGTGCCCCTGACGGATTTCCGGCATGACGTGCAACCTCCTGCTGGTGGAAAACCATTTGTTGATCCGCGCTGGTCTGCGCGCCTGGATTGATGAATTCATCGGCTATGCGGTCAGCGGAGAATGCAGCGATTGCACGCAATTGCTTGATCGCTTGGCGCAATTGCCTCCAGATATCATCCTGCTGGACTTGAAGCTGTGCCTCAGCTTCGGCCTGCAAGAGATCGCGCAGATGAGCGCCAGATACCCGGCCAGCCGCTTGCTGATCCTCGCGGACACCTGTGAGCCACACTTGGTACTGAAAGTCATGCAGGCCGGCGCCCAAGGTTTTCTGCTCAAAAGCGCCAATGATTCCGAGCTGCGCCAGGCACTGGATGCGCTGCGCACCGGTGAGCGCTATCTAAGCCCCAGCATTGCCCACGAAGTGCTCAGCGCGGCTCTGTCGAGCGAGCAACCGCGCCAGAGCAATCCGCCCATCAGCCGTCTCACTGCTCGGCAATTGGAAATCCTGCGGCTGGTCGCCCGCGGCAAGTCGACCCGAGAAATAGCCGCAGGCCTTGGCTTGAGTATCAAAACGGTCGAAAGCCATCGCGCTCATATCATGAAACGCCTGCAGATTTTCGACGTTGCCGGGCTGGTGCTGCATGCCGTGCGCGAAGGCGTGATCAGCCTCGATGACTGAGCAGCGGTGAGTGTGGCGGCAAGTGCACCCGCAGCGCACGCGGCAATGCCTCGAAACGCAGGCTGTCGCCCTGTAGCGGCTCACCGTCCAAATTGATGTCCAGCCCCTGCGAGCTCTTGATCTCCACCCATGGCACGCGCGCCCGCACAAACATACGATCCAACCCTAGACCGCCCGCCAGCAGATCCTTCAAGGTCCCCAGCAGCTCGGTCGGCGCCGGCAGAATACTGACGTCCAGCAGCCCATCGTCGGCCACAGCCTGCGGACACAGCACATGACCGCCACCCGCCTGACGGCCATTGCCGATGCCCAGCGCGAGCATTTCACCCTGCCACTTGAAATCCGGCCCGTGCAACTCACCGTAAGCGCTACGCAACTCGCTGAACCGCGACAGCCCGGTGAACAGATAGGCAGCGCCGCCCAGCACCTTTTTCAGGTCTTCAGACGTATTGGCCGTGACCTGGCTACCGAAGCCACCCGTGGCCATGTTCAAAAACATCTGACCCCCGACTTTGCCCAGGTCGATGGCGCTGGCAGGCACGTCCAGCAGAGCCAGGGCCGCGGCTGGCTCCAGGGAGACCTCGGCAGCGCGGGCGAAATCATTGGCCGTACCCAGCGGCATCAACGCTAGCGTCGCCTCGGTGTCGGACTCGGCCATGGCCTGAGCGACATCGCGCAGCGTACCGTCGCCACCACCGGCTATCAGATGCGTATACCCAGCAGCCAGCGCCTCGGCTACCAGGCGTTGGGCATCGCCCGCTTCCCAAGTGACGCGCACGGCAATGTGCCAGCCGCTGGCCCGCTTGTCTTCGACGGCCGTACGCACATCCTCGTTGAGGGCTTGTTTGCCATGCAGAATCAATAGCGCCTTGCGCTCGGTCATACTCCGGTACTCCATCAGGTATTCGACAAGATGTGATGTGGACCACGACAAGTGGAAAAAAAGCCCTGACAGGTTGAAACAATCGGTGCCAGCAGGCATGATGGCACGACAAATTACTGACCCTCGCCGACCAAAGGCGATTGAACTTGTCATTAATTTGACTATCATACTGGCTATACCTCGACCGCTAACTCCCTGCCCTGACGATCCCTTTGATCGCCATGTGGCGGTAGCGTTGCTGCATCCCCCATTACAAGTCTATTGACGCGGCCCCCGGACACTTTCCGAGCGGCGGCGCACTGCTTCCCGTTCGCCTGTTTCCCTAGCCAGCAGCGTCAGAACACCGACGCGAGCTGTGCCGTTGACTTATACAGCTATCGCTCTGCCACTTATCTCGCGCCGCCATGAAGGCCGCGCACTCGACCGATCATGAGGTTTCGTATGGGCATTCTTATTCCTTGCATCATCGCTGGCGGCGCTGGCACGCGGCTGTGGCCCGTTTCCCGCGAAGCCATGCCCAAGCCGTTCATGCGCTTGCCAGACGGCGAAAGCCTGCTGCAAAAGACTTTCAAACGCGCCAAAGCCCTGCCTGGCGTCGAGCGCATCGTCACGGTGACCAACCGCGAGGTGTTCTTCCGCACGCTGGACGAACATCGCGCACTCAATCAGGAGGCCCCTGTCGCGCTGGACTTTCTGCTGGAGCCCGCCGGGCGCAACACCGCGCCAGCCATTGCCGTCGCCGCGCTGCACATTGCCACCCAATACGGCAGCGATACACAGATGCTGGTATTGCCAGCCGATCACCTGATCCGCGACCAGGCCGCCTTCGAAGCCGCCGTCAGCGCCGCTCAGACGCTTGCCGATCAAGGCCTGCTGGTGACCTTCGGGCTGCTGCCCACCGCGCCGGAAACCGGCTTTGGCTACATCGAAAAAGGCGCCGCTATAGGCCAGGACGCCTACCAGGTCGCCGGCTTCAAGGAAAAACCCGACCTCGCGACCGCCCAGGCGTACCTTGACGGCGGCCAGCACCTGTGGAACGCCGGCATGTTCTGCATGCGCGCAGGCAACATCATCGAACAGCTGGAAACTCACGCGCCAGACGTGCTGGAAGCCGCCCGCACCTGCCTGGCGCTCAGCCACAGCAAGATTGGCGGCAGCGAGTTGCAGCTTGAACTCGAAAGCACCACTTTCGCCTTGGCACCGGATATTTCCATCGACTACGCCGTCATGGAGCGTTCCAACCGCGTGGCAGTGATTCCTTGCCAGTTAGGCTGGAGCGATATCGGCTCCTGGCAGGCAGTGCGCGAGCTCACCCCCGGCGATGCCAACGGCAACCAGTGCAACGGCGAGACCGTGCTGCACGACGTGACCAACTGCTATATCGACTCGCCTCGTCGGGTGGTGGGCGCCATCGGCCTGGACAACTTGATTATCATCGACACCCCGGACGCGCTGCTGATCGCTGACGCTAGCCGCAGCCAGGACGTCAAGCTGATCGCCCAGGAGCTCAAGCGCCAGGATCACGACGCCTACCGTCTGCACCGCACCGTGACCCGCCCGTGGGGCACCTACACCATCCTCGAGGAAGGTAGTCGCTTCAAGATCAAGCGCATCGTCGTGCGTCCGGGTGGCTCACTGTCGCTGCAGATGCACCACCACCGCAGCGAGCACTGGATCGTGGTTTCGGGCATGGCGACGGTTACCAACGATGATCGCGAGTTCATGCTCGATACCAACGAGTCGACCTTCATCAAGCCAGGTCGCGTGCATCGCCTGGTCAACCCTGGGGTGATCGACCTGGTGATGATCGAGGTACAAAGTGGCGAATACCTCGGTGAAGACGACATCGTGCGCTTCACCGATATCTACGGCCGGGTACCCGAGAAGGCTAAGGGCTGAGACGCCTCAGCCCAGCACTTCACTCAAGGGAATGAATATCACCAGCTCACCGGCCTGCAAGGTACGCGCTTCGCGCACCTCCACCAGACCCTGAGCCCAGGCGGCACTGCGCAGCACACCTGAACTCTGGTTGGGATAGATCACCGCCCGACCATTCTCCAGACGCCCGCGCAAGTATTCCCGGCGATTGCCGGCCCGCGGCCAGTCGAAGCCGGCCGGCACGCTGAACTGCAAGGGTGTGACTTCCTGCACACCCAGGCGGCGCAGCAGATAGGGCCGGGCCAGCAACGCAAACGTCACCAGCGTCGACGCCGGATTACCCGGCAACCCGATCACCGGCACGCCGCGGAATTGACCACAGGTCAGCGGCTTGCCGGGTTTGATCGCCAACTTCCAGAGCGCCAGCTCCCCCTCCTCCCGCAGCGCGATGCCGAGAAAATCAGCTTCGCCGACCGACACCCCTCCCGTACTCAAGATCAGATCGACCTCGTGCAACTCACTCAGGCGTGCACGGGTACGGTCCAGATCATCCGGCAATATCCCCGCATCCACCACCTCACAACCCAAACGCGTCAACCAGCTGATCAGCAACTGCCGATTGCTGTTGTAGATTTGCCCAGGCCCCAACGGCTGCCCTGGCTCGACCAGTTCATCGCCCGTGGACAGCACCGCCACCCGGGCCCGCCGCACCACCTGCAACTCCGCACGCCCCAACGATGCCGCCAGCCCCAGTTCGATGGCACTCAGCAGGGTTCCTGCCCCCAGCACCAACTCCCCGACTCTGGTTTCCTGCCCTTGCGGGCGAACGTTCTGACCGATCACGACGGGCTCGACGAAACGCACGCACTCATCGATCAGTATCTCGGTGTTCTCCTGCATCTCGACGCAGTCGGCGCCCGCTGGCAAGGGTGCACCGGTGAAAATCCTTGCACATGTGCCCGGCTGCAGCGGGGCTGGCGCCTGGCCCGCGAAGATACGCTGACTCACCGGCAACGGCGTGCCGGTCCAGTCCGCACATCGCAAGGCGTAGCCATCCATGGCGCTGTTCGGCCACGGCGGCAGATCGAGCCCGGCAATCAAGTCCTCCGCCAGCACGCGACCATGAGCCGCCGCCAGCGCTACTGTTTCGTGCTCGATGATGGGGGTACGATCGGCCAGCGCCAGCAATTGCGTCAGCGCCTGTTCGAGGGGCATCAGCGGCTTGGCCGCGCCCAACTCAGCCACGGCTGACGCAGGGTTCGGCCTGCTTCAGGTGCACGACGAAATTGCAGGGCCGATGGCGTATATCCAGTTGCTCGGCGAGGATGCCGTCCCAGCCTGTGCGGCAGGCATTGGTCGAGCCGGGCAGGCACACCACCAGCGTGCCGTTCGCAAGCCCGGCCAGCGCACGCGACTGCACGGTCGAGGTGCCGATATCGGCCACGGAAATCTGCCGAAACAGTTCACCAAAGCCATCCACCTGCTTGTCGAGCAGGCAACTGACGGCTTCCGGGGTGCTGTCGCGCCCTGTGAAGCCGGTGCCGCCCGTCATCAACACCACTTGCACGACGTCTTCGGCAATCCAGTGCGCCACTTGGGCGCGAATGCGGTAAAGATCGTCCTTGAGCAACACCCGCTCGGCGAGCGAATGACCGGCAGCGGTCAATCGATCGACGAACAGTTGACCAGAAGTATCGGTTTCCAGCGTGCGCGTATCGCTGACAGTCAGCACCGCAATATTGAGCGGCACAAAAGGTACATCGGCCTTGGGCTTCATGAGCTCGGTCCAGTTGTTGAAATAGATGCGCGGTGTTATATCACAGCCTCGCTTTCGACCGCCTGCCGAGACCTGCCATGCCTGATGATCTGCCCCTTTCACCCTGCTCGGTGCTCCTGTTGGCCGGCGGCCGGGGCCAGCGCATGGGGGGTCGCGACAAAGGCCTGGTGCACTGGCGCGGCCAGCCTTTGATAGCCCATTTGCAGGCACTGGTGCGGTCGCTGGGCGATGACCTGATCATCTCCTGCAATCGCAATACAGCCCAGTACGCCGCCTACGCAGATCGACTGGTCAGTGACGACAGCGATGACTTCCCTGGCCCTCTCGCGGGCATCCGCGCGGGCCTGGCCATGGCTCGCCATACCCATTTACTGGTATTGCCCTGCGACGTACCGGGCCTCGACGCCTCGCTGCTGCGAGGCCTGTTGCAGTGTGCTGCTCGGCACCCCCAGCAGCCCGTGATGGTGCGTCATGGAGAGCAATGGGAGCCGTTGATTTGCGTCATTCCTGTGATGCACGCGGCGCTGTTCGAAGGCGCCTGGCAAGCGGGCGAGCGCAGCCCGCGCAAGATCCTCCTGGCACTGGACGCACAGCCGCTGCAATGCCTGGCGCACGACCCACGCCTCGCCAACCTCAATACCCCAGAAGCCCTTGCGCAAACGCATTCAGCCGGCGACGCAAGTATTTAAGAGCTCAGGTATTCATGGAACTTACACCTGCAAACGAGCGTCCGAGCAAAGGAGAACAAGCATTACTTACCGGAGAACACCCATGAACCACCGTATTCTGCCCGCCGTCCTGCTCGCTTTGGGCCTTGCCACCCTTGCTGGCTGCGCCAACCCTAGCGTCATCACCCTGAACGACGGGCGTGAGATCCAGACCACCGACACGCCGAAGTATGACGATGACACCGGCTTCTACCAGTTCAAGCAACTGGACGGTAAAGAGACCAAGGTCAACAAAGATCAGGTCCGCACCGTCAAGGAGTTGTGATCCATTCCTCGCTGGAGGGGTGTTCTAAGACACGCCTCCAGAGAGGGGTTCAAGGATGGTTTGCCGAGTGATAAATTGCGGTTTGAACGCCGTGTTGATTTCGGGGTGTAGCGCAGCCAGGTAGCGCGTCTCGTTCGGGACGAGAAGGCCGCAGGTTCGAATCCTGTCTCCCCGACCAGATACATGACAGCGGCTTAGTCGTTGTTAAGAAGAAGCTCGCACACAGCGGGCTTTTTTGTTGCGCGGTATTTGTTGCTGGAGATGGGGGGTGGTCCTTTGCTGCGGGCCTGTGCGGCTCGCCCTGCCCATTGGCCCTTCGCCTAGGCTCAGGGTACCCGCGTTACGGCACCTGAAGAGAGGGCACGGCGCAATAGGCCATCCATGGCCTAACGCGCCTGACCCGGCATCCTGCCGGGGTCTCCCTCTCTTCAGGCGCCTCCACGCGGCCTGCTGGAAGGGGCGAACCGCACAGGCCCGCAGCAAAGGACCAGCCAATATTGGCGTGTGCATCAAAGCCGCTTTTAAAAGCGAACGAACGCCACAAATCTCACTGTTCTGCTTTCGAGCCGGCCTTGGGGTCGCGCCCCCCTTCCAGCAGGCCGCGTGGAGGTGCGCTTGCGCAGGGATAGCCGGCATGGATGCCGGCTAAGCCCCGCTGGGCCATGGAAGGCCCATCGGGGCGTGCCCTGCGCAAGCGT
>CAJCIO010000035.1 GCA_903970465.1 Gammaproteobacteria bacterium | reverse complement strand
GCACGCTCTCGACCTCGATGGTGGAGATGTTCTCGCCGCCGGAGATGATGATGTCCTTGAGGCGGTCGCGGACCTCGACGTAGCCATCCGGGTGCCACACGGCCAGGTCGCCGGTATGGAACCAGTCGCCGGCGAAGGCCTCGGCCGTAGCTTGCTCGTTGCCCAGGTAGCCCTTCATCACCGTGTTGCCGCGCATGAAAATCTCGCCGAGGGTTTTGCCGTCCTGGGGGACGGCGAGGCCCGTTTTGGCGTCGGCGACCATCAGCCCTTCGAGGGTCGCATAACGCACGCCTTGCCTCGCCTTGAGGCGGGCGCGTTCATCAGCAGGGTGTTGGTCCCAGTCCGAGTGCCAGGCGCAGACGGTCACCGGGCCGTAGGTTTCGGTCAGGCCATAGGCGTGGGTGACCTGCACGTTCATGGCTTCGACCGAAGCGATCACCCGCGCCGGGGGCGCCGCGCCCGCCGTCATCACCGCTACTGGATGCTCGAAGGGCGTGGTATCCGGTGCATTGGCCAGTGCGTTGAGCACTATCGGTGCGCCGCAGAAGTGACTGATGCGGTGCTCGCGGATCAGTTCGATGATCTTGACGGGGTCGACCTTGCGCAAAAACACATGAGTCCCGGCCTGGGCGGTGATGGTCCAGGGGTAACACCAACCGTTGCAGTGGAACATCGGCAAGGTCCACAGGTACACCGGATGATGGGGCATGCCCCAGGCCATCTGGTTGCCCACGGCATTGAGGAACGCGCCGCGATGGTGATAGACCACGCCCTTGGGGTTGCCGGTGGTGCCGGACGTGTAGTTGAGCGAGATGGCATCCCACTCGTCGCTGGGCCAGGCCCAGGCGAAGTCGGGGTCGCCGCTGGCCAGCAGCGCTTCGTAGTCGAGGTCCGATACGGGCTCGCCCTGGGGGTACTCGAGGTCGTTGACATCGATCACCAGTGGCGGGTTGTCGAGCTGGGCCAATGCGGCGCGGATCACCGTGCCGAACTCGCGGTCGACCAGCAATGCGCGGGCTTCGCCATGGCGCAGCATATAAGCGATGGCCGTGGCGTCGAGGCGGACGTTGAGGGTATTGAGCACTGCACCGAGCATGGGCACGCCGAAATGCGCTTCGAGCATCGGCGGGATATTCGGCAGCATGGTCGCTACCGTATCGCCGGGACCGATGCCGTGGGCGGCGAGGGCCGATGCCAGGCGCCGGCAGCGCACGTAGGTCTGCGCCCAGGTGCGCCGTAGCGAACCATGGATGACCGCAAGATGGTCGGGGTAAGTGTGGGCGGTGCGCTCGATGAAACTGAGCGGGGTAAGGGCCACGTGATTGACTGGCCCTTTGGCCAGGCCTTGCGTGTAGATGGACATGCGGGCACCTGTGGCGTTTGTTAGCTCTGTAGTGCGCGGCGTCTGCGCCGGGCATCGGGTGTGCAGGGCAAACTATGCCATGGTAATGCGGCGCTGGACAGTCGACGAAAAGTGGGCAGGTAGTGCGCTCCTCGCATGGGCCTGCTGCCCGAAATGGCGCTGACGACCCTGTGGCGAGGTCGCAAGCGCCTCGCCACAGGGTCAAGCTTCAATCACTCGTGCTCGGGCGTCCTGACCGCAACTGCACCTGAGCCGCTTGCCCGCTGTTTCAGGATGTTTCCCCGGATTACCCTGGGTACATTTGCCTGTAATCTTCGGCACCGACTATGGTCGTCCTCGAACCACAAAAACCACCACGCAGGAGCGTCGCTATTGTCCAGCTGGCATAAAACCCTATTGATCAGCGCGTTGTCGCTGACCCTCGCCACCACTACCGTGTACGCCGCCCCCTCGCCGGGCGAGGCGCTGGCCAAGGCCGCAGGCATTCCCTGGCCAGCCGTGATCGCCCACCGCGGAGCGTCGTTCGACGCGCCGGAATCGACCCGCGCGTCTTACCTGCTGGCACGCGAGCTGGGCGCCGATTACCTGGAGATGGACCTGCAGCGTACCCGCGATGGACAGTTGATTGCGCTGCACGACACCAACCTCAAGCGCACCACCGATATCGCCCAGAAGTTTCCCGAGCGCAAGGACCAGCCCGTCAGTCAGTTCACCCTGGCCGAGCTGCGCACCCTGGATGCCGGCAGCTGGTTCAACCAGGCCTATCCCCAGCGTGCCCGCGCCACCTACGCGGGGCTGAAAATACTCACGCTCGACGAGATCATCGATATCGCCGATCAGACCCCGCAGCATCGTCCCGGCCTGTACATCGAGACCAAGGCACCGCTGTTGTTTCCGGGCATCGAAAAAGACCTTCACGCCAAGCTCCAGCAGCGCGGCTGGATCAATGCCGATGGCGAGGTGGCCAGCGGTCATCACCTGATCCTGCAGACCTTCGAGCGCAACAGCCTGACGCTGCTCGATCAGTACATGCACAAGGTGCCGAAGATCCTGCTGTTGTGGGTCGGCGAGGGCGGCATGCAGCCTGCGTCGGACAAGCCTTTTGATGCCACCGCAGGCCAGACCAAGGCCGCCTATTACGCCCAGCAGCAACCCAAGGACCACGCCGAGTTCGAGCGCTGGATCGATTTCGCCAAAGCCAACGGCGCCGCGGGCACCGGACCCTCGGCGGCCCTCACTCAAGGGGGCGACCAAAGCTATATGGACCTGGTGCAACCCTGGATGAATAAACTCACCCACGACAAAGGCCTGCTGGTGCACGTCTACACCGTGGATGATCCAGTGGATTACCAGAAGGTCATGGACGCCGGTGTCGACGGCATCTTCACCAACCGCGCCAGCGAACTGCTGAAGTTCTACAAACGCCCGGCGACTCGTTCGGTGGATGAAATCTTGAAGGAACAAGGGTATTGAGTTTTCTACAGTTTTGGCGAAGGGGCCGGAACAGGTGGCGAAGATGTCCCCGGAACACACCCTGAAAACAACAAGAGAGCGGACCACACTGGTTCGTTCCGATAGCCCAACACTGGGCTGGCCGCCAACGCTCTCTTGAAAGCTTCACTCTGTAGCGCGGGTGCCTCGGATCAGCCCGGGATTCGCACCCAGCCTTCCATCAACACCCGCGCGCTGCGGCTCATGATCGCCTTGGTCACCACCCATTGGCCGCCCTCCAACCGAGCCTCGGCGCCGACGCGCAGCGTCCCCGATGGATGGCCGAAGCGTACCGCGGTGCGCTCGACTCCCCCGGCCGCGAGGTTGACCAGCGTGCCCGGAATCGCCGCCGCCGTGCCGATGGCCACCGCCGCAGTGCCCATCATCGCGTGGTGCAACTTGCCCATGGACAGCGCCCGTACCAGCAGGTCGATATCGCCCGCCGCCACAGCCTTGCCACTGGAGGCCATGTAGTCCGCTGGCGGCGCGACAAACGCGAGCTTGGGCGTGTGCTGGCGCTTCACGGCTTCGTCCAGATGCTTGATCAGGCCCATTTGCAAGGCGCCATAGGCCCGCACGGTCTCGAACATGGCCAGGGCCTTGGGGTCGCTGTTGATTGCGTCCTGCAGCTCGGTGCCGGTATAGCCCAGCGCCTGGGCGTCGATGAAAATGGTCGGGATGCCGGCGTCGATCAGGGTCGCGCGAAAGGTGCCGACGCCCGGGACTTCAAGGTCGTCGACCAGGTTGCCAGTAGGGAACATGGCGCCGCCGCCGTCACCTTCATCGGCGGCGGGGTCGAGAAATTCGAGCTGCACTTCGGCGGCGGGGAAGGTCACGCCGTCGAGTTCGAAATCACCGGTTTCCTGAACTTGCCCTGCAGTGATCGGCACATGGGCGATGATGGTCTTGGCGATGTTGACCTGCCAGATGCGCACCGTGGCGATGCCGTTTTCAGGGATGCGTTCAGGGTCGATCAAGCCGTTGGCGATGGCGAACGGGCCGACCGCAGCTGAGAGATTGCCGCAATTGCCGCTCCAGTCGACGAAGGCCGAATCGATGGACACTTGGCCGAACTGGTAATCGACATCGAAGCCGGGGCGCTGGCTGCGCGAAATGATCACCGTCTTGCTGGTGCTGGAGGTGGCGCCGCCCATGCCGTCGATCTGCTTGGCATAGGGGTCGGGGCTGCCGATGACGCGCAACAGCAGGGCGTCGCGGGCGGGGCCGGGTTCCTGCGCCGCGGCGGGCAGGTCTTCGAGCTTGAAGAACACCCCTTTGCTGGTACCGCCACGCAGGTAGGTGGCAGGGATACGGAGTTGCGGTGGGTGGGGCATGGTGAATTCTCCAAAAAAAGGCTTGTGATAGCGGTGATGCTACCGGCCCCTTCGCAGGCAAGCCTTGCTCCTACAGGCTTACACCCGTGGGAGCAAGGGTGCGCGTTCGGCGGCGAAGGGGCCCTTGCAGGCGCTACAAAATCACGCCACCGCCGACGACTCGAGAAAGTCCTGAGCAAAGCGCTGCAACACACCACCCGCCTCGTAGATCGAGACCTCCTCGGCGGTGTCCAGGCGGCAGGTCACCGGCACATCCAGGCGCTCGCCGTTGCGTCGGGTCAGCACCAGCGTCAAGGTCGCCCCTGGCGTGCGCTTGCCGATCACGTCAAAGGTCTCGGTACCGTCGATGGCAAGAGTGTGGCGATCGGTGCCCGGCTGGAATTCCAAGGGCAGCACGCCCATGCCCACCAGGTTGGTGCGGTGAATGCGCTCGAAGCCTTCCGCGGCAATCGCCTCCACACCCGCCAGCCTCACGCCCTTGGCAGCCCAGTCGCGCGAAGAACCCTGACCGTAGTCAGCGCCAGCAATGATGATCAGCGGCTGCTTGCGCGCCATGTAGGTTTCGATCGCTTCCCACATGCGCATCACCTGGCCCTCAGGCTCGACGCGGGCTAGCGAACCCTGCTTGACCTTGCCGTTCTCGACCACCATCTCGTTGAACAGCTTGGGGTTGGCAAAGGTTGCGCGCTGGGCGGTCAGATGGTCGCCGCGGTGGGTGGCGTAGGAGTTGAAGTCCTCTTCGGGCAAGCCCATTTTTGCCAGGTACTCACCGGCGGCGCTGTCGAGCATGATCGCGTTGGACGGCGACAGGTGATCGGTGGTGATGTTGTCCGGCAGCACCGCCAGCGGGCGCATGCCGGTCAGGCTGCGGGCGCCGGCCAGTGCGCCTTCCCAGTATGGCGGGCGGCGGATGTAGGTGCTCATCGGCCGCCAGGCATACAAGGGCGCGACCTTGGGACCGGTGTCTTCATGGACGGCAAACATCGGGATGTAGACCTGGCGAAACTGCTCGGGCTTGACCGACGACTTGACCACTGCGTCGATCTCTTCGTCGCTGGGCCAGATGTCCTTGAGGCGAATCTCGTTGCCATGGGCGTCGACGCCCAACACGTCCTTCTCGATATCGAAACGGATGGTCCCGGCAATCGCGTAGGCGACCACCAGCGGTGGCGAGGCAAGGAACGCCTGCTTGGCATAGGGATGGATGCGCCCGTCGAAATTGCGATTACCCGATAGCACCGCCGTGGCGTACAGGTCGCGGTCGATGATCTCTTGCTGGATGACCGGGTCGAGCGCGCCGGACATACCGTTGCAAGTGGTGCAGGCGAACGCCACGATACCGAAGCCCAGTTGCTCCAGCTCAGTGGTCAGGCCAGCTTCGTCGAGGTACAGCGCCACGGTTTTCGAGCCAGGCGCGAGCGAGGATTTGACCCACGGCTTGCGCGTCAGGCCCAAGCGGTTGGCATTGCGCGCAATCAGCCCGGCGGCGATGACGTTGCGCGGGTTGCTGGTGTTGGTGCAACTGGTGATCGCCGCGATGATCACTGCGCCATCCGGCATCTGCCCCGGTACCTCATCCCAGTGCCCGGCAATGCCCTTGGCGGTGAGATCGGAGGTGGCCAGCCGCGCGTGGGGGTTGCTCGGCCCGGCCATGTTGCGCACCACGCTGGACAGGTCGAAGCGCAGCACCCGCTCGTATTCGGCGCTGGCCAGGCTGTCGGCCCACAGGCCGGTGAGGCGCGCGTATTGCTCCACCAACTGCACTTGCTGGTCTTCGCGGCCGGTGAGCTTGAGGTAGTCGATGGTCTGCTGGTCGATGTAGAACATTGCCGCCGTGGCGCCGTATTCCGGGGCCATGTTGGAGATGGTCGCGCGATCACCCAGGGTCAGCGCCGAAGCACCGGCGCCGAAGAACTCCAGCCAGGCGCCGACCACCTTTTGCTGGCGCAGGTATTGAGTCAGCGCCAGGACCATGTCGGTGGCGGTGATCCCCGGTTGCAGCTTGCCGCTCAACTCGACGCCAATGATGTCCGGCAGACGCATCCAGGAGGCGCGGCCAAGCATTACGCTTTCAGCTTCGAGGCCGCCGACACCGATGGCAATCACCCCCAGCGCATCGACGTGGGGCGTGTGGCTG
This sequence comes from Gammaproteobacteria bacterium, assembly GCA_903970465.1. GTDB lineage: Bacteria > Pseudomonadota > Gammaproteobacteria > Pseudomonadales > Pseudomonadaceae > Aquipseudomonas. The sequence goes on along the minus strand of CAJCIO010000035.1, from coordinate 29,279 downwards.
TCGGTACCGACGCAGGTGTCGGGGAACACCACGCCTTCGCGGGCCTGGATCACTGGCGACATTTTCTCCAGATTGATCTGGTGCATGATGCCGTTGCCGGGCGGGATCACGTCGACGTTCTTGAAGGCCTTCTTGGTCCAGTTGATGAAGTGGAAGCGGTCTTCGTTGCGGCGGTCCTCGATGGCGCGGTTCTTCTCGAAGGCATCGGGGTCGAAGCCGCCACTTTCCACGGCCAGGGAGTGGTCGACGATCAATTGCGTGGGCACCACCGGGTTGACCTGGGCCGGATCGCCGCCTTGATCGGCAATGGCGTCACGCAGGCCGGCGAGGTCGACGAGGGCGGTCTGACCGAGGATGTCGTGGCACACCACGCGCGCCGGGTACCAAGGGAAATCCAGATCGCGCTTGCGCTCGATCAGTTGGCTCAAGGAGGCTGTGAGTGCGGCTGGATCGCAGCGCCGCACCAGGTTTTCAGCGAGCACCCGCGAGGTATAGGGGAGGGTAGCGTAGGCGCCCGGCCGGATCGCATCGACTGCCGCGCGGGCGTCGAAGAAGTCCAGTGGGGTGCCGGGGAGGTTGGTGCGGTACTCAGTATTCATGGTCTGCGGCTCGCTCACGGTAATGTTACTGGGCTCTTGTGGGTGGCCCTGGTCTGTTGGGGGGTATAGCTGCTGGCCTCTTCCACAGGGTGTGCGCTCGGCGCCTGTATTTGTTGCTCTTCGCGGGCAAGCCTTGCTCCTACAGGTGTACGACGCTGGACCTGTGTGCACTGTGGGAGTAAGGCTTGCCCGCGAAGGCATCCGTAAGGACGCCATCGCCGCCGGCTAGCTCACCGCTCGCCAATCGGCACATAGCTGCGTTGGTCAACCCCGGTGTACTCGGCGCTTGGGCGGATGATGCGGTTGTTGGCGCGCTGCTCGAACACGTGCGCCGCCCAGCCGGTCAGCCGCGAGCAGACGAAGATCGGCGTGAACAGCGGGGTCGGAATACCCATGAAGTGATAGGCCGAGGCGTGATAGAAATCAGCGTTGGGAAACAGTTTCTTCTGCTCCCACATGGTCTTGTCGATGGCCTCGGACACCGGGTAGATCACTGTGTCGCCGACCTCGTTGGCGAGTTTTTTCGACCACACCTTGATCACCTCGTTACGCGGGTCGGACTCTTTATAGATGGCATGGCCGAAGCCCATGATCTTGTCCTTGCGGGCCAGCATGGCCAAGGTGCCGCTCACGGCGTCTTCTGCCGACGAGAACTTCTCGATCATCGCCATCGCCGCTTCGTTGGCGCCGCCATGCAGCGGCCCGCGCAAGGTGCCGATGGCGCCAGTGATGCAGGAATGCAGGTCCGACAGGGTCGACGCGCAGACCCGCGCGGTGAAGGTCGAGGCGTTGAACTCGTGTTCGGCGTAGAGAATCAGTGACACGTCCATGACCTTGCGGTGCAGCTCGCTCGGCGCCTTGCCATGCAGCAGGTGCAGGAAGTGACCGCCGATGGAGGGCTCGCCGGTGTCGCAGTCGATACGCTTGCCGTGGTGGCTGAACTGGTACCAGTAGCACATGATCGCCGGGAACAGCGCGAGCAGCCGGTCGGTGGCGTCGTGCTGTTGCTCGAACGTGGTTTCGGGTTCCAGGTTGCCGAGGAAGGAGGCGCCGGTGCGCATCACGTCCATCGGATGTGCGCTGGCGGGTATGCGTTCCAGTACCTCCTTGAGCGCCAGTGGCAGTTCGCGCAGGGCACCGAGTTTGCTCAGGTAGGCGTCAAGCTCGGCCTGGTTCGGCAGCTCGCCGTACATCAGCAGGTAGGCGACTTCCTCGAAGCGTGCATGCTCTGCCAGTTCGCGAACATCGTAACCCCGGTAGGTCAAGCCAGCACCCGCCTGTCCGACGGTGGACAGGGCAGTCTGCCCAGCGACCTGGCCCCGCAGGCCAGCACCGCTCAATACTTTTGCTTCGGCCATGATTTTTTCTCCAATCTTGTTGTTATGCGTCTCAGTCCTGCGCGCCTTCAGGCAGGCGCACCACGGTCACGCTTTCTTCTGCGCGAACAACGAATCGAGTTTTTGCTCGAACACGTGGTAGTCGATGGCGTCGTACAGCTCCATGCGCGTCTGCATGGTGTCGATTACGTTCTTTTGCGTGCCGTCGCGGCGCAGCGCGGTGTAGACATTTTCGGCGGCTTTGTTCATCGCCCGGAACGCCGACAGCGGGTACAGCACCAGCGACACATCGGCGCTGCGCAATTCATCGACGGTGTACAGCGGCGTGGCGCCGAACTCGGTGATGTTGGCCAGGATCGGCGCCTTTACGCGGGCAGCGAACAGCTTGTACATGTCCAGTTCGGTGATCGCCTCGGGGAACACCATGTCGGCGCCGGCCTCGATGCACGCGGCGGCACGTTCCAAAGCGGATTCCAGGCCTTCCACGGCCAAGGCGTCAGTGCGCGCCATGATTACGAAGCTGTCATCGGTGCGCGCATCGACGGCGGCCTTGATGCGGTCGACCATCTCCTGCTGGGTGACGATCTCCTTGTTGGGTCGATGCCCGCAGCGCTTGGCACCGACCTGATCCTCGATGTGCATGGCCGCCGCGCCGAACTTGATCATCGACTTGACCGTGCGCGCCACGTTGAACGCCGAGGAGCCGAAGCCGGTGTCGACATCCACCAGCAGTGGCAGGTCGCAGACATCGGTGATGCGTCGCACATCAGTGAGCACGTCGTCCAGGCCGCTGATGCCCAGATCCGGGAGGCCCAGGGAGCCCGCCGCGACACCGCCCCCCGACAGGTAGATGGCCTTGAAACCGGCACGCTTGGCGAGCAGAGCATGGTTGGCGTTGATGGCACCGACCACCTGCAGCGGGTGTTCGCTGGCGACGGCGTCGCGAAAGCGCTGGCCGGGGCTGTTGGGCTGACTCATGACTCACCTCGTAGGCTGTTGTTATGGGCGGCGTCCTGGTAGTGACGCTCGACGTTGAGTTTGGATGCCGCGATATGCCGACGCATCAGCAGCTCGGCCAGTTCACCGTCGCGATCGGCGATGGCATCGAGGATGCGATGGTGTTCGGTAAAGGCCTGGCGCGGACGATTGGGCGTGGCGGAAAAATGGATGCGGTACATGCGCACCAACTGGTACAGGTCGCCGCAGAGCATTTGCGTCAGGGTACGGTTGCCGCTGCCCTGGATGATCTTGTAGTGGAAGTCGAAATCGCCTTCCTGCTGGTAGTAGCCGACGCCCGCCTGAAACGCCGCATCGCGCTCATGGGTGTCGAGCACGCGGCGCAGCTCGTCGATCTGCTCTGGGGTCATGCGCTCGGCCGCCAGGCGGCAGGCCATGCCCTCGAGCGATTCGCGGATTTCATACAGCTCGATCAGTTCGGCGCGGTTGAGCGACACCACCCGCGCGCCGACATGGGGCACACGGACCAGCAGGCGCTGGCCTTCGAGGCGGTGGATGGCCTCGCGCAGGGGGCCGCGGCTGATGCCGTAGGTGCGGGCGAGTTCGGGCTCGGAAATCTTGCTGCCCGGGGCGATCTCGCCGCCGACGATGGCCGCCTGGATGCGGCGAAAGATGTTTTCCGCCAAGGTGGCCGCGTCGGCGGTGGGCATTTCGAGTGAGTCTGACATTGTCGACACATTGTGATTGGACTGACCTGAATCTAATCACCAATGGGGTTTCAGTCAAATTAATATGTGATTGTGTCGACAATGCACTGGCGACGATGCTGCTAACGTTCCCAGACGGGGGCGATCGATCGCTGGCGTTCCTCGACGGTCAGGGTCGACCCGGAGCCCACGGCATCGGCCAGATCAGTCAGATCGCGGCCACGGGTTTCGACCGACAACGCCGTACCGATCAGGGTCAATATCGCCAGCACCAGGGTGTAGACGGCCAGCACCCAATACGCGCCGCCGGTGATGCCCACCAGGAAAATCCCCAGAATCGGTACGATGCCGCCGGACAGCATCGCCCCGACTTCGCGGGCCAGCGCCACGCCGGAGTAGCGATAGCGATTGCCGAACAGTTCGGTGAAGTGCGCGCACTGCGCCCCGAGCATGCTGTTGGCGCCAATGGCAAACCCGCCGACGGTGGCCAGGGTGACCCAGCCTTGCTGGCCGGTATCGATCATCCACCACGCCGGGAAGGCCCAAAGCGCGGCGAATATCGCCCCGCCGCGGTACACCTTCAGGCGTCCGATGCGATCCGACAAGGCACCGAACAACGGTGTGGTAATGATGCTGGCCACGCTCGCCAGCAACACCGCGTTAGTGCCGATGGTGCCCAGGCCGGCCCCGCCGGTGGCCATATGCTGGGAGGCGAAGCTGGTCAGGAAGGCGATCGATACCGTGGTGTAGAGCGTTGACGAGCCCGTTTCGGCCATGCGCATCAGGGTTGTCGCCAACAGCGGGCGGCGGGCGTTGCGCAGCATCGAGCGCATCGGTGAGGCAATGACATTCCTCGATTCGGCCAGTTGCTTGAACACCGGGCTTTCCTTGAGCGTCAGGCGAATCCAGATGGCCATGACAATCAGCACCACGCTGGCCAGAAACGGCAGGCGCCAGCCCCAGGCGATGATCTCTTCGGGGGTGAGCAGCGCCTGCATCACGCGGAAGGTCACGGTGGCCAGGGCCAGGCCGCTGAATATGCCGATAAAGGGCAAGGCCGCGTACAGCCCGCGGCGCTTGGCGGGCGCCAGTTCGGCCATCAGGGTCGCGGCGCCGGTCTGTTCGGCGCCGGCACCGAAGCCCTGCAGCAGGCGCAGCAGCACCAGCAACACGGCGCCGAGGCTCCCGGTGGGCAGCAGGCCGATGGCGGTGGTGGCCAGGCCCATGAGGCCGATAGTCAGCAACAGCACCAGCTTGCGGCCCTTGCGATCGCCCAGCGAACCGAAAAACAATCCGCCGAATGGCCGCGCCAGAAACCCCGCGCCATAGGTGGCGAAGCTGGCCAGCAGTGCACCAGTGGTGCCCAGAGAGGGGAAGAAGATATGCCCGAAGACCAGCGCCGAAGCGAGGCCGTAGATGGCGAAGTCGTAATATTCAAGGGCGCTGCCGACGGCGCCGGTGAAGATCGCACGGCGCAATTGCTTGGCATCGGGGGGCGTGACGGCTGGGGCGGCGTTGGTGGGCATGGCGAGCCTCGCTGTTGTTTTTATAGGCCTGCAGGGCCGAACGACAGTCTGGAACGCATGCAGGCAAGGCCTTCACGCTAGAAGCTGGCTACGATAAGTACCAATGGTAAATGGTCAGTCACTGATAACGGTGGGTTATCGGATGCCGCTGTGGGAGCGGGCTCTGCCCGTCAGTCGACGCCAGGCGACAGGACGCCTTGGCGGGCAGATTTCGCTCCCACAGGGTCATCAAACCCCAACCGAGGTAATCAACGTGCCGTCGGCAAAGTACTGCTGCAGATTGGCAAACACCAGATCCGCCATTGCCTGGCGCGTCTCATGGGTGCCGCTGCCGATATGTGGGGCCAGCACCACATTGTCCATGGCCAGCAACTCGGCGGGTACATTGGGCTCGTCCTCGAACACGTCCAGTGCCGCCCCGGCGATCTCGCCGGCGTGCAACGCCGCGATCAGGGCTTTTTCATCCACCACCGAACCGCGCGCCACGTTGATCAGGTAGCTGTCCTTGCCGAGCGCCTGCAGAATGTCGCGGTTGACCAGATGCTGGGTCTGGGCGCCGCCGGGGACGATGAGTACCAGGTAGTCGGAGGCCTTGGCCAGTTCCGCCAGGTCGCTGTAATGGGGGTAGTTCACATCACGGTAAGCCTCGCCGCGGCGGTAGTAGGCGATCTGCATCTCGAACGCCTCCGCGCGCTTGGCGATGGTCTTGCCGATCTTGCCGAGGCCGACGATACCGCAGGTCTTGCCCGTGAGCTGGCGGCCCAGCGGGAACTTGCCGGTAGGCCAGGCGCCCTTGCGCACGAAGCGATCGGCCTCCGGGATGCGGCGGGTCAGGCCCAGCATCAGCGCCAAGGCGGTTTCGGCCACCGCGTTGTTGAGCACGTCCGGGGTGTTGCTGACCGGGATGCCGCGCTCGGCCAGGTAATCGATATCGATGGGGTCGTAGCCGACACCAAAGTTGGTCACTACCTGCAGATTGGGCAGGCGCTCGAGCACTTCGATTTCAGTCCCGAGGGCGCCCGAAGTGATCACGGCCTTGATCTTGCTGCCGTGGGTATCGCCCCAGCTGGCCAGATCGGTGATTTCGCTGCGCAGGTGCACGGTGTAGTCGCGGCGCAGATTGGCCATGAGTGAAGGGTTCAATTCGGCCCAGGCCAGTACATCGGCTTTGCTTGCGGTCATGCTTGACTCCGTTGCAGCGGCCCCGCCATTGGGGCCGGAATGAATGAACCGCCGACTTCAGCGCCGAACGGGGCTCAGCGCTGCCGGTTTTGGCGACGTGCTCAGTGTAGCGTCTTTGCCCTTGAACAGATGGGCGATGGTCATGGTCAGGATCGGTGCGAACAGGGCGAAGTACGAGCTGTCGATGCCGTAAGGGTTGCCCGCCACGAACCAGCCGATGGTCGAGATCACCGAGAGGATCACCCCCGCCAGCGCGCCACGCGGCGTGCCGAACTTCGGGGTATAGAAACACATCAGCACGATCACCGCGAGGGTCGCACGCAGTGCTTTGCCGAGAAAGGCGATGAGCAGGATCTTGTCGGCGTACAGCGCCAGCACCAGCGGCAAAAACCCGATGACCACGATGGCGACCTTGACGAAGATCACCGATTTGACGTCGTTCTTCTCCTTGTTGAAAAAGGGATCGTAGAAGTCCTTCAACGCCAGGGTCGCCGAGGCCAGGGTGTTGGCCGAGATGCCGCCGAACAGCGCTCCGGCCAGGCCAATCACCACCAGGCTCGCAGCGTAGGTGGGCATGTGTGCGATCAGCGCCGGGAACGCGTCGATCGACTTGATGCCCGGATACAGGAAGGCGCTGCACATGCCGATGGTCGCGGCCATCAGGCCGAACGGAATCATCAGCGACGACACATAGAAGCAGGCGCGCTTGGAGGTCTTTTCATCCTTGGTGCTCACCAGCGCCTGGATCACGTATTGGGTGGCGAAGATCGAGCCGATACCGCCGATCATCCAGGCCATGATCTGGCCCCAGCCCACGCCGGTGACGTCGAACATCTTGCTCGGCAGATTGGCCTGCAGGTTGGCGATGCCGCCACTGGCCTTCAGGGCGAACACCAGCGCCAGGACGATGCCGATGTACTTGATGGTCGCGTGAATGAAATTGGTATAGACCACCGAGCGCATGCCGCCCAGGCTCACATAGAACACCGTTACCACGCCCACCAGCAGGATCGCCAGGGTTTTGTCGATGTTCAGCACCGCCGCCAGTACCGCGCCGCCGCTGGCATACAGCGCCACCGAAACGATGCTCAACGCGCAGATGGTCAGGATCGAAGCGGCGTAGCGCACGCCTTGACCGTAGTTTTGCGCGAGGATGCCAGAGATGGTATTGAGCCCGGTCTCGCGATACTTTTTCGCCAATATCAGGGCCAGCAGCAAAAAGCCCAGGGCCAGCGCCACCAGGTTCCAGGCTGCCGAGATACCGGCCTCGAAGCCTTTCTGCGCGGTGCCGATGCTCACCGAGCTGCCGATGAATTCCGACAGCAACAGCGCGCCGATCAGAAACGGCGGGAAACTGCGCCCGCCACCCGTGAAGCCATCGCTGCTCTTGGCGTGTTTGCGCACGCCGTAGCCGATGCACGACATCACCACGAAATAGCCTGCCGTCAGGGCCAGGATGATCATTATTCTTGTATCCATTGCGGTCTCCTCATTCCGGGGAATGGTCGAACATTGTTATTGGATGGGTGAGGCTTTTTTGTAGCGAGGGGGCTTGCCCCCGAAAAGTTGATACAACTATCGGGGGCGAGCCCTTCGCTACGGATTTGTCAGCGCACCAGGCACGGGCGCTTGGCGTCGAACTGCCAGTCGGGGATCAGGTGCTGCATGGCCACCGCGTCGTTGCGCGCGCCCAGGCCCATGCCCTTGTAGGTTTGGTTGGCGGCGGCCAGCGCGTCCCAATCGAGCTCGATGCCCAGCCCCGGCTTCTTCGGCACCTGCACCAGGCCGCCGTTGATCTGCAACGGCGCCTTGGTCAGGCGCTGGCCGTCCTGCCAGATCCAGTGGGTGTCGATAGCGGTGATCTTGCCCGGCGCGGCCGCCGCCACATGGGTGAACATCGCCAGCGATATGTCGAAGTGGTTGTTGGAGTGCGAGCCCCAGGTCAGGCCCCATTCGTTGCACATCTGCGCCACCCGTACCGAACCGCGCATGGTCCAGAAGTGTGGATCGGCCAGCGGGATGTCCACCGATTGCAGCTGGATGGCATGGCCCAGCTCGCGCCAGTCGGTGGCGATCATGTTGGTTGCGGTGCGCAAACCCGTGGCGCGGCGGAACTCGGCCATCACTTCACGGCCCGAATAGCCGTTTTCGGCGCCGCACGGGTCTTCGGCGTAGGCCAGCACCTGATGCTGGTCACGGCACAGGCTAATGGCTTCTTTCAGTGACCAGGCGCCGTTAGGGTCGAGGGTGATGCGCGCGTCCGGAAAACGCTCGTGCAGGGCTGTCACCGCTTCGATCTCGGCGCCGCCCGCAAGCACGCCACCCTTGAGCTTGAAGTCCTTGAAGCCGTAGCGCTGGTAGGCGGCCTCGGCCAACTCGACCACCGCCTCAGGGGTCAGCGCGGTGTGGTGACGGCGGGCGAACCAGGCGTTGTCGGCGTCGTCTTCGCGACGATAGGCCAGGTCGGTACGGCTGCTGTCGCCGACATAGAACAGATAACCGAGCATCTCCACGGCGTCGCGCTGCTGGCCTTCGCCGAGCAAGGCGGCGACCGGTACGTCGAGGTGCTGGCCGAGCAGATCGAGCAGGGCGGCTTCCAGGGCGGTGACGGCATGGATGGCGATGCGCAGGTCGAACGTCTGCAGGCCGCGACCACCGACATCACGATCGGCGAAGGCCGTGCGGGCCTGTTCGAGGATGTTCTGATAACGGCCGATGGAGGCGCCGAGTACCAGCGGGCGGGCGTCTTCGAGCGTCTTGCGAATGGCCTCGCCGCCAGGCACCTCACCGACGCCGACATGGCCGGCGCTGTCCTTGAGAATCACCACGTTGCGGGTGAAGTAGGGGCCATGGGCGCCGCTGAGGTTCATCAACATGCTGTCGTGGCCGGCCACCGGTACCACGTGCAGTTCGGTGATGACGGGGGTGCCGGTCTGGGTGTGCTGAGTCAGTGAATTCATTGTTATTAGGTGCTCGTCGTTGATATCGAGAGGTGCAACAGACGTTCGATTGCATCGTACGTCATCGTACAACTGCGAGATGGATAATATACTGATAGCGCTATCATTCAAGGGCGGTGGTCAGAATTCTTTGCTGTCGCCTGTCCCCGGAAACCTGCGGGAACAATCTCCCTGAGCAGCGCGGGGCGATTTCTGGCATTTACTCGGCGGCGGCTTTCTCTGCGAAGCCGCCCTGATACGAGGCGCGGTTGGCGGGCGCAGGTCTTTCATCGGCATTCAGGCTACCGCGCAGTATCAGTATCAGTGCAAGCGTAAGGCATCGCCTTACAAAATCGTTGCTTAACGTAATGCGAGGCCTTACACTCTCCCATGATCAAGACCTTTCGACACAAAGGACTGAGGGCTCTGTACATCAGCGGCAGTACGCGCGGTGTGCGGGTCGATCACGTGGCTCGACTGCGCCGTCTGCTTGCGTCACTCGAACACGCCACGGCGCCACAGCACATGGACCGTCCCGGCAACCGCCTGCACCTGCTCAAGGGTGACCTGGTGGACTTCTGGTCGGTTTCGGTATCGGGTAACTGGCGCCTTATCTATCGGTTCGATGGCGTCGACGTAGAGCTGGTCGACTATCTCGACTACCACTGACAGGAGCAGGACCATGGTGATGTACAACCCACCCCATCCCGGCGAGGCGCTGCGCGAAGACGTGCTGCCGGCGATCAAGTTGACCATTACTGCCTTGGCCGCGCATCTGGGCTATTCCCGCGGCCAGTTGTCGACGGTGCTCAACTGTCGCGCGGCGATTTCCGCCGATCTGGCCTGGCGTCTGGAGATGGCCGGCCTGGGCAGTGCGCGGATGTACCTGGCAGAGCAGGCGGCCTATGACCTGTGGCAGGCCCAGCATCGTGACGTGCCGACCATCGCGCGGCTGGACGTGGGGCTGGCCGAGGTGGCCCCGGCGGTCAATGGGTGAGCCCGCGCACGTCAAGAACCGTGGTCGTTCTACTGGCGCCACGGTTCTTTGACATCAGCTGCTGCCCCGATCCTGCAACACAAACCCGGTATCCACCGCCAGAGCGCGATTGCACGCGCCATCGGCAAAGCGCCCCAATAGCGCTTCGGCCACCCCCAAGCCCATCAAAGCGGCATTGATGCTCACAGTCGACAGCGACGGGTGCGCGAAACTCGCCTCGCTCAAATCGCCAAACCCCACCACCGCCAGTTGCTCGGGCACCCGCAGGCCCAGGCTGGCGGCCTCGGCGAGCACGCCCAAGGCAATGGTGTCGGAGCTGCACAGCACCAGTTGCGGTGGTGCTGGCAGGGCGAGCAATTGGCGCAGGCCTTCGCGTCCGAGTTGCCAGGTGGCGGGCAGCGGCATGACCTGCACGGGCACGTCGCTGATCCCGTTTTGCGCCAACTGCCGGACCAACGCCTGGCAGCGTCGGTGGCCGCGGGGATCGTCGGCGGTGATGACGCCGAAGCGTCGGTAGCCTTTTTCCAGGTAGTGTGTGGCCAAGGCTGCGCCTACCGCTTCGTGAGAAAAGCCTACCTGCATGTCCAGCGGCTGTTCGCTCAGGTCCCAGGCTTCGACCACCGGGATGCCGGCACCAGCCAGGCGCGCGCGGCTGGCCGCGGTGTGCAGCGAACCGGTCAAGACGATGCCATCGGGGCGCCGACCGAGGATGGCCTCGAGCAACGCCTGTTCCTTTTCCGGGGAGTAACCGGTGGGGCCCAGCAGCGTCTGATAGCCGGCCTCGGTGAGTCGATCCATGAGCGCTTGCACGGTGGTGGCGAACAGTGAATGGCTGATGGTTGGCAGCAGGATGGCTACCAGGCGGCTTTTGCTCGACGCGAGGCTGCCGGCCAGCAGGTTGGGCACGTAACCGAGGGTCTGCACCGATTGCAGGACTTTTTCGCGGGTACTCTGGCTGACCAGTTCCGGGCGGCTCAACGCGCGCGAGGCGGTCATGGTCGACACCCCGGCATGGCGGGCGACATCGGCGAGAGTCAGGGGGATATCACGGGCTACGGCGCCGAGAGAGGCCAGTTCGCGTCTGGATTTTTTTACCACGAGGGGTCCTGCTGCGGCCACGTTTTGAATGGCATCGTAGCTGCAACAGGCGGTTGGACGCTATGGCTGTAGGAGCAAAGCTTGCTCGCGAAGAGGCCCGATGCAGCAGCACACCTCTTCAGTGCTTCCGAAACCCCTTCGCGGGCAAGCCTTGCTCCCACGGTGCTAGCCGATCTTCAGTCGTACACCTGTGGGAGCCAAGCTTGCTCGCGAAGTGGCCCGATGCAGCAGCACAATCTACAGTGCCGCCCAAACCCCTTCGCGGGCAAGCCTTGCTCCCACGGTGCTGGCCAATCTTCAGTCGTACACCTGTGGGAGCCAAGCTTGCTCCCGAAGAGGCCCGATGCAGCAGCACAAATCTGCAGCGCTGCCCCAAACCCCTTCGCGGGCAAGCCATGCTCCCACGGTGCTAGTCGATCTTCAGTCGTACACCAGTGGGAGCAAAGCTTGCTCGCGAAGAGGCCCGATGCACCAGCACAAATCTACAGTGCTGCCGAAACCCCTTCGCGGGCAAGCCTTGCTCCCACGGTGCTGACCGATCTTCAGTCATACACCTCTGGGAGCCAAGCTTGCTCGCGAAGAGGCCGGATGCAGCAGCACAAATCTGCAGTGCTGCCGAAACCCCTTCGCGGGCAAGCCTTGCTCCCACGGTGCTGGCCGATCTTCAGTCGTACACCTGTGGGAGCCAAGCTTGCTCGCGACGAGGCCGGGTGCAGCAGCGCAGACTTTACGGTGCTGCTAAAAGCCCCGCTTCGCGAGCACAGGGTGTCACGAAGCGCGGCGCTTTTTCTTGCTTACAGCCATTTCAAACAGCAGGGTCGAACGCCCGGTCACCTGATAACTGCTGTTGAACTCGAACTTGTCGCCCGCGTCCAGATCTGGCTGGTTGGTGTCCAGTTGCAACAGCCAGTGCTGACCTTGCGGCACAGCCGGCAAGACGAAATCCACCACGTCATAGTGTGCATTGACGATGATCAGCAACGAGGCATCGCCGCCGGCCTTGCGAATCCCGGTCGGTTGCGCACGGCCGTCGAGCAGTATGCCCATGCAGCGATTACTACCATCGCTCCATTGCTCGTTGCCCATTTCCTCACCGCTGGGCTGCAGCCAGGTGACGTCCTTGATGTCCAACTGCTCGTTGTACATCCCAGTAAAGAAGCGATTGCGGCGCAGCAACGGATAACGTTTGCGCAAGTCGATCAAGTAGCGGGTGAAGTCCTGCAACTCGGCGCTCTTCTCACTGATCTCCCAGTTGATCCAGCCGATTTCGCTGTCCTGGCAGTAGGCATTGTTGCTGCCGCCCTGGGTGCGCGCGAACTCGTCGCCGGCCAGCAGCATCGGCGTACCCTGGGCCAGGAACAACGTCGCCAGCAGGTTGCGCATCTGCCGGTAGCGCAACTCGATGATCTCGGGATCGTCCGTCTCGCCCTCGACACCGCAGTTCCACGAGCGGTTGTCGGAATGGCCGTCGCGATTGTCTTCACCGTTGGCTTCGTTGTGCTTCTCGTTGTACGAGACCAAGTCGTTGAGGGTGAAACCATCGTGAGCGGTGATGAAGTTCACTGACGAAGACGGCTTGCGGCCTCGCTGGTTGAACTGGTCGCCGGACGCCAGAAGGATCTTGGCGAAGTCGCCGATCTGCTCGTCGTCACCTTTCCAGAAAGCGCGAGAGATATCGCGGAACTTGTCATTCCACTCCATCCAGCCGGGCGGGAAGTTACCCACCTGATAGCCGCCCGGGCCACAGTCCCATGGCTCGGCGATCAGCTTGATACCGTTGAGCACCGGGTCTTGGCGGCAGGCGTCGAGAAAACCACCGCCTTCGTCAAAACCATGGGGCTCGCGGCCTAGAATGGTCGCCAGGTCGAAGCGGAAACCATCCACGCCCATTTCCTGGGTCCAGTAGCGCAGCGAGTCGGTGACCATCTGCAGCACGCAGGGGTGGCTCATGTTCAGCGTGTTGCCAGTGCCGGTATCGTTGATGTAGTAGCGCGCATCATCGGGCATCAGGCGATAGTAGTTGGCGTTGTCGATACCCTTGAGCGACAGCGTCGGGCCCATCTCGTTGCCTTCGGCAGTGTGGTTGTAGACCACGTCGAGGATCACCTCAAGCCCCGCTTTGTGCATGCGCGAGACCATCACCTTGAACTCGCCGATCGACTGCCCGGCCATGTAGCGCGCGTGCGGGGCGAAGAAGGCCAGGGTGTTGTAGCCCCAGTAGTTGTGCAGGCCCTTTTCCAGCAGATGATTGTCATCGAGGAAGTAGTGGATCGGCATCAGCTCGACCGAGGTCACGCCCAGCGATTTGATGTAGTCCACCACATCGCTTTCATGAAAGGCCGCGAAGGTGCCGCGCACATCTTCCGGCACGCCAGGGTGCTGTTTGGTGAAACCGCGCACGTGCGCTTCGTAGAAAATGGTCTTGTCCCACGGCACGCTAGGCTTGGGCACGTTGCCCCAGGTGAAAGCCGGATCGATGACCCGGCAGCGGGGCATGAACGGCGCGCTGTCGCGCTCGTCGAACGACAGGTCGGCATCGGGGTGGCCGATGGTGTAGCCGAAAAGCGCGTCATCCCATTGCAGCTCACCGACGATCTGCTTGGCATAGGGGTCGATCAGCAGCTTGTTGTGGTTGAAGCGATGGCCGTTCTGTGGATCGTACGGGCCGTGCACCCGGTAACCGTAGAGGGTGCCGGGGCGAGCGTTGGGCAGGTAACCGTGCCAGATCTCGTTGGTGAATTCCGGCAACTCGATCCGTTCGATTTCTTCCTTGCCCTCGGCGTCGAACAGACATAGTTCGACCTTGGTGGCGTGGGCGGAAAAGATCGCGAAATTGACCCCCGAGCCGTCCCAGTTAGCGCCCAGCGGGTAAGGCTGGCCTTCCTGGACTCGGGATTGGGATTTGTTCTGGAAACCCGTCTCGGCGGCACTCGAAACCCCGCCATCAAGCGTCATCGTGTTCATGGGCATAGCTCTTCAGTCAAATTGAGTCGTGGCAGGAAAGCCACGAACGCCAGGCGGACGCTGCGTGATAGGTAGAGCGCCGGGCGGCGCGGACAGTTCAGAAAATTTCTCCGGGTCGATCCTTGAAAATGGCGATGGCACGAGACAAGGTGCAAGGGCTGGTTATGGAGTGATATAACATAACAATATCATTCTACTCCGGACCCTCCATGAATCATCACCTCCCCGACGTCGCCCTCAACGAACGCTCCGCCACGCTGATCCCCCTCGATTGGGTCGGCATGCAAGCCATCGATCTGCCGGTGCAACTGGTCGAGCCAGACAACCTTCACCCCTTGCATGCCCGTGTCGACGTGCAAGTCGACCTGCCGGACCCTGCCGCCAAGGGCATTCATATGTCACGCCTGTACCGCCTGCTCGACGGCCTCGCAGCGCCTCGGGCATTGACACCGACAACCCTGAAGACTGTGCTCCAGGCCATGGTCGAAAGCCATCTCGATTGCCAGACCACCCAGGCACGCGTGCGTTTGCGCTTCGAGCTGCTCAGCCGCCGACCGGCGTTGATCACCGAGGGCTTGAGTGGCTGGAAAGCCTACCCGGTCGTTCTCGATGCGCATTGGCAGGGCGGGCGTTTAGGCCTGCAAGCGCAGGTGGATGTCCGCTATTCCTCGACCTGCCCATGTTCCGCCGCGTTGTCGCGCCAGCATATCGAACAGGCGTTTCTTGCCCGCTTCGAGGGCAGCGGTGCGCCGAGCGTGCACGAGGTCGCGGCCTGGATACGTGACCATGCCAGCGCCGCCACGCCCCATAGCCAGCGCAGCGTCGCGCGGGTGCAAATTGCGGTTGACGAGCACGGCGGCGAGCTGGGCCTGCTGGCGTTGATCGATACGATTGAAGCGGCGTTGCAGACGCCAGTGCAGACCGCAGTCAAACGCGCTGACGAGCAGGCCTTTGCACAGTTGAACGGGCAAAACCTGATGTATGTCGAGGATGCCGCGCGACGCATTCAATCGGCCTTGATGCCGCCGCATCGCACTGCCAGGGTTTTCGTCTCTCATCAGGAGAGTCTGCATCCCCACGATGCAGTGGCCTGGTCGTCCGCTGGCGCTGCAGGTTGAGGGAAATTTTTTCTATCCCTTGAAGGAAAAGAATTAATATTCTATAAGGAGGGCACCCAAAACAAAAATTCCAAAGGCAATCATCCCCATGGGCGAGCATCTCAATAACAGCGGTTCTCTGCCAGCGCTCGGCGTCGGACTCATCGGTACAGGGTTCATGGGCCGAGCCCATGCTCTGGCGTTTCGCAATGTCAGCGCGGTATTCGAGTTGCCGTTCCGGCTCAAGCTGGCGGCCCTGGCCGATGCCGATGCCACCCGCGCCGCACAGTGCGCACACGCCTGGGGCTTTGCTCAGGCTTACGGCGACTGGCAGCAACTGGTCGACGACCCAGCGGTGCACCTTATCGCGATCACCACGCCCAACCACCTGCACTTCCCCATGGCGATGGCCGCCTTGGCCGCCGGCAAGCCGGTCTACTGCGAGAAGCCGCTGGCGGTGAGCCTCGAGCAGGCCGAGCAGATGCAGCAGGCGGCGCAGCGGGCCGGGGTGGTCACCCGTGTCGGTTACAACTATCAGCACAACCCGATGATCGAGTGGGCGCGCGAACTGATCCACAGCGGCGAACTGGGCGAAATCATCAGCTTTCAGGGCGAATTCAGCGAAGACTTCATGGCCGATGCACAATCGCCGTGGTCGTGGCGCTGCGAGACGCAGCACGCGGGCGGGGCACTGGCGGATCTGGGCAGCCACTTGCTGTCCATGGCGCGCTATCTGCTGGGCGATGTCGAAGCGGTGTGCGCCGACACCCACACCGTGCATCGCCAGCGCCCGGCCAGTAAAGGCAGCCTGGAACTGCGCGACATCGGGGTCGACGATCAGGTCCACGCACTGCTGCGTTTCGCCAGCGGCGCACGGGGGACCTTCAGCAGCAGTTGGCTCAAGCACGGCTACAAGAACCACCTCAGCTTCGAGATCAGCGGCACCCTGGGCACCTTGACCTTCGACCAAGAGCGCTTGAACGAACTGCGCCTGTGCCGCGCCGGCGAGGCGGGCTTCCAGCGCCTGCTGGCCGGCCCGCAATTGCCGGGTTACGCCGCGTTCAGCCCGGCGGCCGGGCATCAGTTAGGCTACAACGAGCTGAAAACCCTCGAAGTCCACGAGCTGATCATGGCGCTGGCGGGGCAGGGGCAGCGCGGGACGGACTTCGCCGGGGCTTTGGCGGTAGAGCGCCTGGCGGCAGCCATTCGCCTGGCCGCACGAGAATCCCGTTGGGTGCGATCAGGGGAGGTATGAGGCCTAAAGTCAGGTGATGATCCGCCGATAGTGTTGAGGTCGTACGACAACTAACCTGTCGCACACCCCCTTTGACAATAACGAGCCTACGGTCATGACCCTACGCAATTTGACCATCGCCCGCCGTGCGGGCATCGGTTTCACCTTGATTTCGCTACTGGTTGCCCTGTTGGGCTGGTTCGCCATGAGTCAGATGTCTGACATCCGCCAGAGCGAGGTACAGGTCGAGACCGACCTGCTGCCGAGCTTGCGTGTAGTAGGTGATATCCGTGAAGCCATGTTGCGCATTCGCACCATCTCGTTGCGCATGGCGCTCGATCCCGACCCGAAGAACATCAGCACCTACCGCGGCCAGATGGATGCCCGCAGCCAGCAGCTTGCCGAGCGTCTGCAGACCTTCAGCAAATTCGTCGATACGCCGGAAGAAAGAACCCTCGACCAGGCCTTTCGCAAAACCCTCGGCGAGTACCAGCAGGGCTTGGCGCAATCGTTCGTGATTGCCGAGCGCGGTGACATGGCGGCGCTGAACAAGCTGCTGCTGGTGGACATGAAGGTGGTCGTCGATGGTTCTGGCAAGCAGCTTGCCGACCTGGGCGACTACTATCAGAAGCAGGTCGACCTGCAAGGCCAGGCTGCCAAGAGCCAATACGACCAGTCGCGCAATGTGGTGCTGCTGTTCATTCTGCTGGCCGGCGTCGCGACGGTGATCCTTGCACTGTGGCTGACCCGCAGCATCATTCGCCCCCTCGAAGGCGCCGTGCGGGCGGCCGAGCAAGTGGCGGCTGGCGACCTCACGCAAATCATCCAGGTGGATGGCCAGGACGAAGTCACGCGTCTGCAGCGCGCCCTTGAACAGATGCAAGGCAACCTGCGCACCACCCTGCGGTTGATCAACGACTCGGCGACCCAACTGACGTCGGCGGCCACGGAACTGAACACCGTGACCGAAGACAGCCATCGCGGCCTCCATCAGCAGAACGCCGAAATCGAACAGGCGGCCACCGCCGTCACTGAAATGTCCTCGGCGGTGGACGAAGTGGCGCGCAATGCGGTGTCCACCTCTCAGGCGTCCAGCGATTCCAACAGCGCCGCTCAGGATGGCCAGAGCCGCGTGTTGCAGACGGTGCAGTCGATCGAAAGCCTGTCCACTCAGGTTCAGGGCACTTCGGTGCTGGTGCAGAACCTCGCCGATCGCTCCCAGGACATCGGCAAGGTGCTGGACGTGATTCGTGCCATTGCCGAGCAGACCAACCTGCTGGCCCTCAACGCCGCCATCGAAGCCGCTCGCGCCGGTGAGTCGGGACGCGGTTTTGCGGTGGTCGCCGATGAGGTGCGCGCCCTGGCCCATCGCACTCAGCAATCGACCCTTGAGATCGACAGCATGGTCTCGGCAATGCGCAGCGGCTCGAGCGAGGCGGTGGCATCGATGCAGATCAGTCGTGAGCAAGCCGGCTCGACCCTGGCCCTGGCGCAAGGCGCGGGCGAATCGTTGAGCCGTATCGCGACCTCGATCAACGAGATCTCCGAGCGTAATCTGGTGATCGCCAGCGCCGCCGAGGAGCAAGCTCAGGTGGCCCGCGAAGTGGATCGCAACATCGTCAACATCCGCGATCTGTCGGTGCAGTCGTCTTCGGGGGCCAATCAGATCAGTGCTTCGAGCCACGAACTGTCACGCCTGGCCGTGGAGCTGAACCAAGTGGTAGCGCGCTTCAAGGTCTGATTCGCGCGCGGGGCAGGGCAACAGGGGGGCGTCAGCGAAGAGAACCTGAAGAGCGCTGCAGCCCCTGCAACCCTTGGACAACGCCCAGCCTCAAGACTGCCAACCCAGCCCCAGCGCCTTGTGCAGCGAGACGAAATCCTTGAGCAGCTGGGCGTCCCCACCGATGCGATTTTGCTCGGCGTCGAAGCGTGTGCGTTCGGCGTCCAGCCAATCCAGGGTGCTGGCGGTACCGGCGCGATAGCGTTCGCGGGTCAGCTCGGCGGCGCGGGCGGCGGAGTCTTCGATGCTGATCAGCAGGGCGAGGTTCTGGCGATCATGACCGTAACGCGAAAGCGCCACATCGGCATCGCGCAGGGCGCCCAGCACCACCGCGCGATAGTGCGCCTCGGCCTGGTCGCGGCCTGCCCTGGCGCTGTCGACGCTAGCCCGCACGCGGCCGAAATCCAGAGCGTTCCAGGTCAGCCGTGGCAGCATCAGCCAAGTCCCGTTGTCCTTGCGTATCAGGTGCGAGGGATCGCCGGCAGAGAAGCCCAGATCACCCATCAAGCTCAGCTTGGGAAACCAGTCCGCGGTTTTTTCGCCGATCTGAGCGTTGCTCGAGGCCAGTTGGCGCTCGCTGGCGCGGATGTCCGGTCGCTGCTTGAGCAGCGCGGCGGGGTCGGCAATCGGCAGTTGCTCAGGCAGCGTCGGCAGCGCCTTGACCGGGCCGAGGCGGGCGTCCAGTTCACCCGGTTCGAGGCCGCACAGGGCCGCCAGTTGGTCCTGGGATTCGATGATCTGGGCCTGCAACGGCAAGCGCTGCGAGCGGGTGGTCTGCTCCTGGGTGAGCACCTGTTCGAGCTGCAACTGTGAGGCGACGCCACGGCTACGGCGCTGCTGGGTGAGGTCGAGCACCTGCGCCTCGAGGTCGGCAGTGGCGTCCACCAGCCCCAGGCGCGCTTGCTGCTCGCGCAGCCCGACGTAGGCCTGGGTGACCTCGGCCGTCAGCTGCACCTGAGCATCGGCCAACTGCGCGGCGGCGGCATCGGCGCTGGCCGAGGCGGCCTCGATGGCGCGGCGGGTGCCGCCGAACATATCCACTTCCCAGCTGGCATCGAAGTCCGCCAGGTAGAGACTCAAGGGCCCGCGCCCACCGCCACTTTCGCCCCCGCTGAACGACGAAATATCGGGGGAGCGGGTGCGCAACATGTTGGCGCTCATGCTGGCTTTGGGCATACCGCTGGCCTGCTTGCTGCGCAGCCCCGCGCGGGACTGTTGCAGGGCGGCGCGGGAAGAGGCGATGTCCGGGTTGTGGGCCAGTGCCGCGTTGATCAGCGCGTCCAGCTCGGGATCGGCCAGGCGCTGCCACCACTGCGCGACGGCTGGGGTGGCTTGAGTGTTCTCGGGCGCATGGGGCAGGCGCCCGGCCTGCAAGGTATGCGCACCCACCGCAGGTGCGCCATGGTAGTCCGGGCCGACCGTACAGCCGGCCAGGGCCATGAGGATCAGGGTCGATAACAGGGAACGCTGGATCATTGTTTAACACTCGCCGGGCGCTTCTTCAGGGTCAATGCCAAGGGCACGCAGGCGAGCAGCGCCAGGCCCAGCAGGAAGAAGGATTCGTTGTAGGTCATGACGGTCGCCTCGCGGGCGATGGTGCTGGCCAGCTGCGCGTAGGCCTGCAATTGCGCCAGGGCGGCATCACCGCTTTGCGCAAGAAACGATGCGCTGCTGCTGGCGATATGTGCCTGCCCGATGCTGCTGTTGGCGGTCAGCGACTCGCGGATGACCTCGTCGTGGTAGTGCGTGCGGCGGTCGATCAACACCCCGAGCAAGGCCAGACCGATCGAGCCGCCGAGGTTGCGCGCCATGTTGTACAGGCCCGCCGCGTCGCCCGCTTCGTGAGCCTCGACGGCTGCCATCGAGGCCTGGTTGAGCGGCATCATCGCCAGCATCTGGGCAAAGCCCCGCAAGATCTGCGAAAGGTAGAAGTCGTGACCGACGCTGTCGGCGGTCAGGCTGATGTCGAGCATGCAACTGGCGAAATACAGCAGCAGGCCGATGCACACCAGCACCCGCGCCGAATAGCGGTTGAGCAGCGTCGGCAAAAACGGCATCAACAGGAACGCCGGGGCCCCCGACAACAACATGATGCCGCCGGCCTGCTGGGCGTTGTAGCCGGCCACCGTGCCGAGAAACTGCGGCAGCAGATACGACACGCCATACAACCCGGCACCGACGGCGGCGACGATGACAATCACGCTGGCATAACGCGGATTGCGCAGCAGGGCCAGGCGCACAATGGGCTTTTTCGCCGTGAACTGGCCGACCGCGATCAGCGCGAAGCCGATCACCATCAGCACGCTGAGGGTGGTGATCATGGTCGACTCGAACCAGTGATCGCGCTGACCTTCTTCGAGCACCACGGTCAGTGAGCTCAAGCCCAGCGCCAGACCGAGAATGCCCAGCCAGTCGGCCTTGAAGAACTGCTCGAGGTCCATCCTGTCGGACTTAAGCCCGGTCCACAGCAAGGTAATCAAGGCGGCGCTGACCGGCAGATTGAGGAAGAAACACCAGCGCCAACTGGCGTTTTCGGTCAGCCATCCGCCCACCACCGGGCCCATCAGCGGGCCGAGCAGCACCGTCAGGCCGAACAGCGTCATGCCGATCGACATCTGATGGGCCGGCAGGCGGGTGCGGATGATGGTCTGCGCAGTCGGAATCATCGCGCCACCGGCGAAGCCCTGGCCGATACGGCCAATGATCATCGCCGTGAGGCTGTTGGACATGCCGCAGTACATCGAGCACAGGGTGAACAGCACCGCCATGGTCATCAGGAAGCGCCGCAAGCCGAACACCCGAGTCAGCCATGCCGCCAGCGGGATCATGACGATCTCCGAGAGCAGGTAGCCGGTGGAAATCCACGTGCCCTCGGTGCCGGTGGCGCCGATCTGGCCCTGGATCTGTGGCAGGGCCGAGTTGGTGATGGAGATGTCCAGCGTGGCCAGCAACGCCCCCAGCGACCCGGCCGCCACGGCGATCCAGTCAGTGAACGAGGCGTTGGCGGCGTTGGCGGGTTTGTCGGCGGCGCTGAGGGGCAGGGCATCAGCCACGATCGTGGGCCTGGCTGCGGAGATCGACATCGACGTTCACCGACAGGCCCGGTACCAGCACCTGACGCACGTCATCGGGGATGTCCACCTGGATGCGCACCGGTACGCGCTGGACGATCTTGGTGAAGTTGCCGGTGGCGTTGGACGACGGCAGCAAGGCGAATTGCGAGCCGGTGCCCGGAGTGATGCTGTCGACATGGCCCACCAGGTCGCGGCCGGACAGCGCATCGACGTGCACGGTGGCCGTCTGCCCGGGGCGCATGCCGCCGATCTGGGTTTCCTTGAAGTTGGCGGTCAGGTACAGCGCCTGCACCGGTACCACGGTCAGCAAGCGGGTGCCGGGCTGGGTAAACTGGCCGACACGCACGCTGCGATCACCCACGCGGCCATCGATGGGCGCGCGCACCGTGGTGTCCTCAAGATCGAGGCCAGCCTGGGTGGCGCTGGCCTGAGCCACCGCCAGTTGCGCGCGGGCCTGCAGCAGTTGCGCCTGCAAGGTGCCGATGCGTGTCTGGCTGGCGCGCAAGGCGGCCTGGCGCGCGGCCAGGCCGGTGGTGGCACGGGCCAGTTCGTTTTGCAGGTCGGCCAGGCGTTCTTCGGTCTCGGCACCCGAGCGGGCGAGCGGTGCATAGCGCTGGACCTGCGCCTTGGCGTGGCCGGCGTCGGCCTGAGCACCCTGCATGTCGGCGCGGCTCTGGGCGATGCTGGCGTCCTGCTGGACCAGATCGGCCTCGGCCTTGGCGACATCGGCCTGGCGTGCGGCGACCGTGGCCTGGGCTTCGTCGAAGGCGGCGCGGTATTTGCGATCGTCCAGGCGGGCCACGGGCTGACCGGCGGTCACGGTCTGGTTGTCACCCACCAGCACTTGCGCGATATAACCGCCGACCTTGGGGGCTACGGTCATGCTGTCGGCTTGCAGGAAGGCGTCGTCGGTGCTCTCGATAAAGCGCCCGACCAGCCACCATTGGCCGGCCCAGAGCAGGGCGGCAACCACGGCGACGATCAGTAACGACAACAGCACCCAGCGCGAACGCTTGGCTGGGGCGGGAGGTGCGGGCTGCTCGGTCGGGGTGGGCGGGCTCGCGGTGGACTGAGCGGTCATGCAGGTGCTCCAAAGTATTCCAATCGGAACAAGTTGGAGTTTGGCGGAATTTTTGTCAAATGATATATTTTCGCCAACGCGGCTATTTCAAATTGAGGAAGCACTTCCCATGGCTCGACATAAACCCGCCGCTGAAGGTGGCTACCAGCGCGGTGAAGAAACCCGCGAGCGTATTATCGAAGCGGCCCTGGGTGTGTTTGGCGAGCGCGGCTACGAAGGCGCCTCCACCCGCGAGATCGCCACCGCGGCCGGGGTCAACGCCCCCGCGCTGCAGTATTACTTCGATAACAAAGAGGGCGTTTACGTCGCCTGCATCGATTACATCCTCAAGCGCGTCTGGCTGCAGGTGGCGGTGCCGGTCGAGGCGGCAGAAGCGCTGCTGAGCGCTGCTGAAGTCGATGACGCGCAGTTGATCGACGCGCACCTGCGCATTCTTGGCTGTTTTTTTTCGTTCATCCACGACACCCCGCAATCCACCAGTTGGCGCCAGTTCATGGCGCGCGAGCACGCCGAGCTGGGTCCGGCCACTGCCTTTGAGCGCAACGACAATCCGGTGCATCAACGTATCGGTGACGTGACCTGCGCAATCATCGGCCGCCTGACCGGCCTGCCGGCCCAGCACGAGGAAACCATCATCCGCACCTTCGCCCTCAACAGTCAGGCCATGGCATTTCGCGTGCTGCGTCGCAAGGTGCTGAAGGCGCTGGAGTGGGACAGCATCGACCGCGAGCGCATGGAGCGGGTACGTGATCTGCTGGTGGCGCAAACGCGGATCACCCTCGAAGGCCTCGTAAAACAGCGTGAGACGGAGCAGTTGTAACAGCAGATTGCGAAAAAAATCCAGTTGTGAGCGTAATAGGCCCATTGAAAGGTGGGCCTGGCGGCGCGCGGGCTCCAAGTGCTCTTAAGGATGGGGATCACACATGACTGTTGCGCCGCGTTTTTCCGAACACTATGGCAAGGCCGACCGCATCATGGTCGGGCTGATCGGCCTGTTATTCCTCTATTCCCTGGGCCTGGCGCTCTGGTACGACACCTGGTGGCAAGCGTTGCTGGTCGGCGGCGGCACCACGCTGCTGGCGGCATTGGTGTATCGCCTGGGCAAGGGCCGACGCAGCACCCGCTGCCTGCTGGCCGCGGCGCTGATGGTCATGGCGGCGCTGCATATCAACCAGACCCAAGGCTTGATCGAGAGCCACTTCGGCATCTTCGTACTGCTGGCGGCGCTGACCTTCTATCGCGACTGGCTGCCGATCGTAGTCGCGGCGGTCACCATTGCCGTTCACCACGTGGTGTTCCACTTGATGCAGCAGGCCGGTCTGCCGGTGTACGTCATGCAGCACCATAGCGGCTGGGGCATGGTGCTGATCCATGCCGGCTACGTGGTGGTCGAATCAGCGTTGCTGGTCTATCTGTCACTGCGCAGCCAGGCCGATGCCGTCGACAGCCAGGACATGCTCGACAAGATGCTCAGCACCGCCACACGCTTTTCCAGCAAAGGGACAAACGCCGACGCCCAGGGCGTGCGGCTGTCACTGGCCAAGCGTTTTGACCATTTCCTGCTGCAACTGACTGGCTTGGTTGACGACGTCGTGCGCGACACCAAGGGCCTGGGCGAGTTGGGTCAGGATCTGTCACGCGCCAGCCGTACCCTGGACGAGGGCGCGCAGCATCAATTGCAGGAAATCGGCCAGATGAGCGAATCGATGCAGACAATGCGCGCCGCCATGCTCGATATCGGACAACATATCGATGACGCCGTGGCGCGCGCTGCCCAGGCCACGCGCCAGGTAAGTGATGGGCGCGTCAGCGTCGACGACGCCCAGCAGCAGATCAGCGAACTCTCAAGTCGCATCAACAGCACCCACGACACCGTTCAGGGCCTGGCGCAGCAGACCGAGGCGATCGGCAAGGTGCTGGAAGTCATCAGCGCCATCGCCGCGCAGACCAACCTGCTGGCGCTCAATGCCGCCATCGAGGCCGCCCGCGCGGGCGAGCAGGGCCGAGGTTTCGCTGTCGTCGCCGATGAAGTGCGCAACCTGGCGCAGCGCACGGCGCTGTCGACCCAGGAAGTCCAGGTCATCATCGAACGTTTGCAGAACGGCAGCCGCCACGCGGTCGCCGCCATGGCCGAAAGCCGCACGGGCGTCTTGCGCTGCGTCGAGGAAAGCCAGCGGGCCTCGACCCTGCTGCGCGCTGTGGGTGAAGACATCGACCACATCAATACCCTCAACGAGCGTATCGCCGCCACTACGCAGGAGCAGTCCAGCGCCAGTCAAGTGATCGTCGAGCGACTGCGCTCGGTGCAGGACATCGCCAAGGACTCGGCGGTGGATATCAGCAATCTGGCGTTAAGCAATGAGCGCTTGTCACCGCTGGCGATGCGCCTGGAGGCCTTGGGGCAGCGGTTTCATTAACCACCGCTAAACCGTGCTACCTGGCAGTTGATTGAGGCGGATCTGCTCCATGGGTTCGGCGAGGATCTTTTCCAGCGCTGGCATGGCGTTGGTCAGAGTCGGGGCTTTCATGTGCGCCTGCAACGCCGCTTCGTCGTCCCAGCTTTCGTAGGAGATGAAGCGGGTCGGGTCCTCAAGATCGGTCAGCAGCGCGTAGGCCTGGCAGCCAGGTTCCTGCTGAAAATGCGGCAGGGCGGATTGCAGCAGGGTGTGCAGCTGCGCTTCCTTGCCAGGCTTGGCTTTCATGATGGCGACGACGTTCAGTGGGAGCTTCATGCGCGGTGTCCTTGCAGGGGCGGAACCAGGGCGGTGCCGCTCGTGTTTAAGACCTGAGACTGAATCCTTTCATTCAGAAAAGTTGCTGCGCCTGTCATGATGCACACCTTAGCCGTGAGCCAGCAGCGCTTGTCGGCCGTATTTACCAGTGAGCTGAATATGACCCGTTCCACCGATATCGACTTCATGCGTCTCGCCTTGGCTCAAGGCCGCCTGGCCTTGCCCGGGTGCCTGCCCAATCCACCGGTCGGGTGCGTGCTGGTGAAGGATGATGCCGTGCTCGCCCAGGGCTTCACTCAGCCACCCGGGCAGCATCACGCCGAAGCCATGGCATTGAGTCGACTGCCTGAAGACTGCTATGGCGTGACGGCGTTCGTGACGCTCGAACCCTGCGCGTTCCATGGCCGCACGCCCTCGTGCGCCGAGGCGCTGGTCGAAAGCGGCGTCGATCGTGTAGTGGTCGCGATGCTCGACCCCGATCCGAGAAATTCGGGCGCGGGGATCCAGATTCTTCGCGATGCAGGGATTACGGTGGTGGTCGGTGTATTGGCGGATGAGGCGGCTGAGGATATGGGCGCGTATCTGATGAAGCAGGCCGGGTTGCCCGCGGCCTGAGCAACACCGTCCCGGTGGCGATACGCGCGTCCTGCGTCGCTGAAGGTTCAGCCCTGGAGGCGCGGATTTCCAGAGCCCGGATTTCAATAGGGGGGGCTTGATGGCTTGGTCCGATGGCCCATGCCACCAGCGCCCCGCTAATCAGTCCCCCTCCAGCAATCCCGCCACCGCCTGCAACGCCAGCCCGTACCCCTTGGCCCCCAGCCCGCAAATCACCCCGTCCACCACCGTCGACATGATCGAATGCCGATGCAGTTCATCCCGCGCATGGATATTCGACAAATGCAGTTCCACCACCGGCGCCTCGATCAGCTTCAACGCATCCAGCACCGGGATCGAATGAAACGACAGCCCCGCCGGGTTGATGATCAGCGCCGCGCCGCATTCGAACGCCTCCTGAATCCAGTCGACCAGCACCCCTTCGTGATTGGTCTGGCGAAACTCGCACGTCAGGTCCAGGCTGTCGGCCGTGCGCTCGCACAACTGCTGGATCTGCGCCAAGGTAGTGTGCCCGTAGATGTGCGGCTCGCGGCGGCCGAGGGTATTGAGGTTGGGGCCGTTGAGGATGTACACGGTCTTCATCATGGCTGCTCGACGAGTGTGGGAGTAGAGAGGTTCCGGGGGCTGGCGGGTGCCGTCTCGGTGACGCGATCCAGATCGACACCGCGGGTTTCCGGACCGATGGCGATCATCGCCAGGGACACCAGGTTGATCACCGCGCACAGGCCTACCAGCGGCCAGGGCGAGTTGCCCGATTGGCTCATCAGCCACACGGCGACCATCGGCATTGGCCCGCCGACCAGCAGGTTGGCGCCGGTGTAGGCCAGCGCCGAGCCGGAATAGCGCACTTGAGTGGGGAAGGCTTCGGCGAAGGCCACCGGCTGGATGCCGCTCTGGAATTGGGTGAAGCCCAGGAACAGACCCATGATCGCCATGATGGCGAAGGTGTTGCGGGTGTCGAGGATCGGGAAGTACACCAGCATGATCGCCAGGGTCATGATCGATCCCAGCATCAACGCCTTGCGTCGGCCCCAGCGGTCTGACAAGTAGCCGCCAGCCAGGGCGCCGACGATGGCGCACAGGTTGGCAACCATCAGCGCGCTGAAGCCCAGCGACTGGCTCAGTCCCAAGTGTTTGGTGAGGTAGCTGAGGGTGAAAATCACGATCAGGTAGAACAGCGCGGCCGGCGAGCAGAAGAAGAACATCAGCCGCACAATGGCCTTGCGATGGCTGCCCAGCGCCGCTTTGAGCGGGCTGCGTTGCTTCTTCACCGGGGTCTGTTTTAACGCGACGAAGGCAGGCGTTTCATCGACCTTGAGACGGATGAAGATCGCCACCAGCACCAGCACGAAACTCATCAGGAAAGGGATGCGCCAACCGAAGCTCTCGAACTGCTCAGCGCTGAGCAGTCCGGCAAGGGTGAGCAATACGGCGTTGGCAAGGATCTGGCTCAAAGGCGAGCAGATGCCCAGCAGCCCCGAATAGCGACCGCGGCGATCGGGGGCGGCGTGCTCAAGCGCCATCAACTGCGCGCCGGTTGATTCACCGCCGAGGGCGAAGCCCTGGATGATGCGCAACACCACCAGCAGGATGGGTGCCCACACCCCGACTGGGTGTAGGTGGGCAGCAGGCCCATCAATACCGAGGCCAGCCCCATCAATGTCACGGTGGCGAGCATCAGGCGCCGGCGGCCCAGCTTGTCGCCCAGGTAGCCGCAGGTGATCGCTCCCAGTGGCCGAGCCGCGAGGCCCACGCCGAAGGTCGCCAATGAGGCCAGCAGCCCGGCGGTGGGCTCCATGGCCGGGAAGAACAGCTTGGGCAGAATGGTCGCCGACACGGCGCCATAGAGGGTAAAGTCGAACCACTCCAGGGCGGTGCCGAGGGTGGCGGCGGTCACGGCCTTGCGCGACATGCGCGAGTCGTGGAGCGTTGCAGGCGAAGTGCTCATGCTGGGCCTCGTTATTGTTGTTATGAAGGTGACGATAGCCGAGCCGGGTGGGCTGTCGACCTGGGTAGACAGTACGCCTGTGGGAGTAGAAGATAATTATCGAAAACCCGATAAATCGATAAGCTCACCTTATGGCGGAGTGCCATGGAATTACGACACCTCAAGGCCTTCGTCGCAGCCGCCGAGCTGCAGCACTTCAGCCGTGCCGCCGAGCAGCTGGGCATCGCGCAACCGGCGCTCAGCCAGTTGATCCGTACTTTGGAGCAGCAGTTGGGGCTGGTGCTGTTCAAGCGCCAGAACCGCGGAGTGATACTGACCGCAGCCGGCCATGCCTTCGCACCCCATGCCCGTCAGGCCATTGCCTCGAGCGATCTGGCGGTGGCGGCGGCGCGGCAGGCGCGGCGTGGTGAAGTGGGGGAGATCAAGCTCGGCTACCACTCGGCTCTGCTGGAGCCAAACCTGCCGCAGTTGCTGCGGCATTACTTCACCGCCTTCCCCGGCGTGAACGTAGCGCTGGTGGATGCCGGCATCCGCGCGCAGTTCGAGCAGTTGCTCGGCCACGAGCTGGACCTGGGGTTCGCTCGGGTATTCAAGGACCACCTGCCCGAGCGCCTGCGCACCCACAGGTTCAGCCAGTGCCCGCTGGTGCTGCTGGTGCCGGACAATCAC
This sequence comes from Gammaproteobacteria bacterium, assembly GCA_903970465.1. Taxonomy (GTDB): domain Bacteria; phylum Pseudomonadota; class Gammaproteobacteria; order Pseudomonadales; family Pseudomonadaceae; genus Aquipseudomonas. The sequence continues at coordinate 743 of CAJCIO010000035.1, read as the reverse complement.
GGCCTGATGGCCGGCTTCAGTGGCGAACTGGCGAGCCTGCGCAACGAGCGCTTCGTGTTCCTGCAGGACCCGACCGGCATCGGCCTGACCTCCCATACCCTGCAAGCGTGCCGCCCGTATCAACTGCACCCGCAGGACATCCTTCACGTACCGTCGCTGATGAGCATTCCCGGGCTGGTGGCGGCGGGGATCGGCATCAGCATCGTGCCCCAGACCTTGGCTCAATTAAGCATGCCGGGGGTGCATTTCATCGAGCTGCCTCAGCCGGAGATGGTCAGTGAACTGTCGTTGATTTCTCGTATCGATGAACGATCCAGTGCGGTCCTGCACTTTATCGACGAGGCGCATGGTTGGGGGTAGTCATTGTGGATTGGCCGGTAAGGGGTTGATCCTGACAGCCGCTTCGCGAGCAGAGTCCGCCCCAGCAGGTTAGCCGTATTGCAAATGTGGGAGCGGGCGCTGCCTGCGAAGTGGCACTTACAGCCCCTGACTCGCCCGAATCAGCTCATACGCCTTCTGCACCAACGGATTCACCGCGTTACGCCGCACCCACAGGTAATAGGTCACATCCGGCAGCCGCGGCAGCCCATCGCTTTCGCCCAGCACGCGCATGTCCGGGCCGACCATTTCCATGCTCCGCGCCGTCACCCCCAGCCCGGCTCGCACCGCCGCCTTGATGCCGATCAGGTTCGAGGCGAGATAGGCTTGGCGCCAAGGGATGTTGTGCGCTTCCAGGGCCTCCA
>CAJCIO010000034.1 GCA_903970465.1 Gammaproteobacteria bacterium | reverse complement strand
GACCGCCGCAGCCACCTACCTCGACGTGACCAAGCTGGTGGCGGCGGCGGTCACCGCCGGCGCGGATGCGGTCCACCCCGGCTACGGCTTCTTGTCCGAGGACGCCGGCTTCGCCCAGGCCGTGGTCGACGCCGGCCTGACCTGGATCGGGCCGCCGCCGGAGGTGATCCGGATCCTCGGGGACAAGGTGTCGGCCCGGCGCATCGCCGAGCAGGTCGGGGCGCCGCTGGTGCCGGGCACCACCTCGGCGGTGACCGGCCCGGCCGAGGTCGAGGACTTCGCCCGCACCCACGGGCTCCCCGTCGCCATCAAAGCGGCGTTCGGTGGCGGCGGTCGCGGGCTGCGGGTGGTGCGGTCCCTCGAGGAGATCCCCGCCGCCCTGGCCTCCGCCACCCGGGAGGCGGAGGCGGCGTTCGGGCGCGGCGAGTGCTTCGTCGAGCGCTACCTCGACCGGCCCCGCCACGTCGAGGCGCAGGTCCTGGCCGACCACCACGGCCGGGTGGTGGTGGTCGGCACCCGCGACTGCTCGCTGCAGCGCCGGCACCAGAAGCTGGTGGAGGAGGCGCCGGCCCCCTACCTCAGCGCCGACCAGCGCGACCGCATCACCACCTCGGCGCGCGCCATCTGCCTCGCCGCCGGCTACCGGGGCGCCGGCACCGTCGAGTACCTGGTCGGGCGGGACGGGACGGTGTCATTCCTCGAGGTCAACACCCGGCTGCAGGTCGAGCACCCCGTGACCGAGGAGACCGCCGGCGTGGACCTGGTGCGCGAGATGTTCCGCATCGCCGCCGGCGAGGCGCTCGGCGCGGACGACCCCGTGGCGCGCGGCCACGCCATCGAGTTCCGCATCAACGCCGAGGACGCCGCCCACGGGTTCGTGCCGACCCCCGGCCGGGTGGGCGCGCTGCGCTGGCCGTCGGGGCCGGGGGTGCGCGTCGACGCCGGCATCGACGCCGGCAGCGTGGTCGACGGCAGCTTCGACTCGCTGCTGGCCAAGGTGATCGTGACCGGCGCCGACCGGGACCAGGCGCTCGAGCGCAGCCGCCGGGCGCTGCAGGAGCTGACGATCGAGGGGATCACCACGGTCGTCCCGTTCCACCGGGCGGTGGTCCGCGACCCGGCGTTCGCGGGCGGGGCCGACGACTTCGCGGTGCACACCCGCTGGATCGAGACCGACTTCGCCGAACAGGTCACCATCGCACCACGCAGTGCAATGACGGCCGAACCGGATGTGCTACGCACCTTCATCGAGATCGACGGCAAACGCCACGAACTGGGCCTGCCCGCCGCACTGTTGCGCGGCATGAGCCTGAACGCCGCAGGCCCCGCCAGCGAAAGTGCCAGCTCAAGCGAGGCCGTTGACCCACATGCGGTACTGACGCCCGTGGCGGGCAATCTGCATACCTGGGTCGTCGAAGACGGCGAGTCGGTCAGCGCCGGGCAAGTTATCGCCGTGGTGGAAGCGATGAAAATGGAAACTTCGATTCTGGCCCCCTGTGCTGGCGACGTTAAGATCACCCAACAAGCGGGTAGTTACTTTGAAGCCGGCTCTCTGATCGGCCGTATCAAAACCGCCCATTGATTTAAACGCTTCTTTTTGCAGGCTACACGCGCAATGGGTTAATAACCCGTTTGCCGCGTGCTGCCCGCAGGCCAGTAATACCTGAATGGCAGCACGGTAGATCTGCCGCTGCCAAACGGCGGATCATGCCTGTTAAGACTCCCAGTCAGCTTTAGGAATCATCAACCCATGATTCCCCTTGTACGCCGCCCGTGCCGGCGATTCCCAGCCGCTCAGCAACGCCTCGTCCAGGCTATAGACCTCCACTCCCAACGGTCGGCAGACGGTCAAAGGATCCTGCGCATCCGGCCCCCACATCGGCAGCGATAAATCCCCCCCAGGGCAGGTCGACAGCGCGCACAGCACATCGATCTCGGCAAAGAACTCCAGATAATCGCCCTGTTTGGCTGGGCAGGCCTTCATGAAGTACATGTCGTCCGCGTTCAACCCGGTGCACTGAAAGATGTTCAGCACGTCATGCACATCAAACTCGGTCAGGCCGTGTGGCAGCACCGCACGTGTCAGATTGGAATGGCAGTGATGGTGGAAGTCCTCGCCGGTGAGCATGCGATTGACGTAGGGATCGCAGCGAGTGCCCAGCAGGTCGTGCAGGCGGCCGCCGTGTTCGTCGATGCCGTAGTCGGCGAGGCTGTCGTCAGTGATGGTCAGCATCGGCCGCAGGAACGGCAGGTTCGACCACAGGCGGTCATAGGTGCTGACATGGGCGCCTTGCAGCTGACGGGTACGCGCCGCCCACATGCGCTCGCGGGGGTCGTTGGCGTTCCACACGTTGAAGTCGCCCACCTGCGGGCCGATCGGGGTGGTGACGCGGAACACTTGGCCTGCCGGGACCTTCCAGGCGCGGCCAGTGCGGATAGGTACTTCGAACTGCTCGACCAGGGTGCGGTTGTCCTTGCTGTCGCTGATACGGTCGTAGAACGCTTTGTCGACCTGCAGGGCGCTGCCTTTGCTGACCTGGTAAGCGGCGGGATAGTCCTTGTACATGGTGAGTCCTCTCTTTCAGGGGCGGGGGGCGCTACGGAGGATATCCAGCAGCACAAATTCGGAGTCTTCGAGGTAACTGCTCAACGCGTGCTCGGCCTGCGCTTTGAGGCCGTTGCCCAGCAGGGCGTGAATGTGCCGGTCGCGTTCCAGCCAGGGCTTCTGAAAGCCTTCCTCGCTGGGCGCGTTGGCGAACACCAGGCGCATCTGTGCGGCGATCTTGGCGAAGAATTCGTCGAACAGCGGACTGCCCATCAACGCGACGATGTGCTGGTGAAAATGCAGGCTATGGGTGCCGAAGGCCTGCCAGTTCTCGCGTTCCTGGGCCAGTTGCGCGGCCTCGATGGCGTCGCCCATCAGGCTCCACTGGTAGTCGCTGAGCGGTTGGCTGGCCGCAACGGCCTGTAACTCCAGGGTGCGCCGCGCCTTGAAAAGGTCGCGTACATCGTCAACGCCCATGCGCCGCACCATCACGCCCTTGTTGCGCACATAGCTGGCCAGCCCCTCGCGACCGAGTTGGTGCAGGGCTTCACGCACGGTATTGCGCGAGACGTTGTAGGCGTTGACCAGCTCGCTTTCGATCAGCGGCATGCCCGGTATCAGGCGGCCGCCGATGATGTCTTCGCGCAGCTCGATGGCCACCTGATCAGCCAGCGACAAGCGGGAGGGTTTGGATGTATTCACACGGATCTCTGGCATTGTTCAACAATCGTCTTTCTACAATGAAGCGATAACCGTGCCACAGGTAATTGCAGACCAAAAAAAACCGGCCCGCACAGGCGGACCGGTTTATTCACAACTTCAGTCTTACAGGGTAGCAACCACTACACGAGGACGGGACGACAGTGCAAACCGCCCAACCCCGAAGCTGAGTGCGCCACCGATCAACAGCATGATCAGGGTGCCCCATGCCGCTTTCGACAGGTTCTTTGCCGCTACATCAGCCGCTTCACGGGCTTGCTGTTCGGCCTGCTGCTTCAGTTCCTGAACCTTCGCGACAGCCTGTTGATAAGCCTGCGCATAGTTATCCACAACCTGCTGCGCTTCTTCATGGCTCTTGCCAGTGCGTGCGGCAACGATATTGACCAGCGCATCTTTGTCGGCAGCATTCAGCGCAGGCTCGCCGGATTTTTGCACACGGTCGAACCACTGCTTGAGTTGATCACCGGCCTGGGTTGGATCGTTCGACGCCTGAGCAGCCGTTTGTTTGGCATCGGAGCTGGCTTGATCGGTTTTCTGTTCAAGCTTCGAAGGATCCAATTCGGCCTTGCCCGACTGTTTCAGCGTGGTGTCCAGCTGCGACTTCAAGCTGTCCCAATCCAGGCTGATGCCATTCTTGTCGAGCTGCTGCTTGATGCTCTGGCCCACGCCAGGTGCCGCTGCGGCGACGCCGTCGGCTGCCAGCGACAAGCCTTTGCCCGCAATGTTGCCGGCTGTGCCCACCAGGCCGCCCGCCAGAGAGGCCAGCAACCAGGTGGTCAGCAGGGTGGTGACGGTCCAGCTCAACAGACCGTGCAGGCCACCGCGATCGGGCGCGGTGCGACCCGCCACCCAAGCGCCCGCCGCGACGGCGATCAAGGTACTCACGAATAACCAGATGCCAGCGCCCGTGCCGAATCCGCGCAGGGGGTTGCCCTGCGCCATGGGATCGACCGCGCCGGCGCCGATGGCCGTACCGAGCACACTGAGTACCAGATAGGTGACCAGTGCGATGGCGCCCCCGGCGAAGACCGAACTCCAGGACACCCTGAAGGGCGACACGGTGCTCACTGGAGCGTTTACATAGGATGTAGTCATGAGTGATTCCTCAGGCAGTGAATACATTCAGGCGAAGCGCCACGCGCGTCGCCTGGATAGCGAGACAGCCCTGTCGGCGCCTCGGCCGTCTATTGCGGCATGGCTATCAGTCTGCCGGAGTGGCATGCACGCTGTATTGGCGCATATGCACCCCTGTATCTGGTGCATTCGCACCGACCGCTCTACGCAGTCACTGCACTAAGCTGCGGCTATCAGGTCCGATACGCAGGGATGCAAATGCACCCCTCGGGGCTCGGTACCGAAGCTGAAACGACCGGAGAATGAATAAATGAGCGAGGCCGTGCTTGCCAGAGAAACCAACCGCCGTCAGTTGCAGCAGATCATCTCGGGGCTGTCCGATGGGGTGATCCTCATCGAGGTCGACCAGACGATCATCTGGGCCAACGAAGCGGCCCTGCAGATGCACGGTGTCGAGGCGATCGCCGAACTGGGCGCCAATGGCGACGAATACCGGGAGCGATTTCAACTGCGCTATCGCAACAACCACCCGTTGGACGTCGAGCAACATCCCTTCAGTCGCGTCGCGGCCGGTGATGTGTTCAGCGATGTGATCGTTGAAGTCAGCCGAACAGGTGACGAGGACGAGCGCAGCCGCGTGCACCGGATTCGCAGCATGGTGCTGGAAGACAGCAAAGGCACGGCGGAGTCACTGGTATTGATCATCTCGGACGCAACCGAGTGGGCCAGTGCCGAGCAGCGTTTCGAAAAAACCTTCAATGCCAACCCGGCACCGGCGGTCATCTGCCGCCTCAGCGACCTGCGGTTCATCAAGGTCAATCAGGGGTTTCTGGAGATGACCGGGCATTCACGCGAGAACGTGATTGGCCGCTCGGTGTACGAAGTCGATGTACTCGAAAACGCCGAACGCAAGGACCTGGCCATCGAGCGACTGACCCAGGGCGCAACGATTCCGCAGATGCAGGCCGAGCTGAAGATGCCCGGCGGCGGCACAAAATTGGTGATCGTGGCCGGGCAACCGCTGGACATGAACGAAGAGGACTGCATGTTGTTCTCCTTCACCGACCTGGAGCCTCGGCGCAAGGCCGAAACCGCCCTGCGACAAAGCGAGGAGCGCTTCGCCAAGGCCTTTCGTTTGACCCCGGTACCGACCCTGGTCTGCAGTGCCGATCGCCAGCAGGTGGTGGATGCCAACGAAGCTTTTCTCACGACCCTGGGATACACCGCTCAGGAGTTGATCGGCAGGACAGTGGCCGAGCTCGATTTCATCGAGGGCCCCGGGATCACCAGCAAACTGTTCGACGTGCTGGAGAAGACCGGGCGTATCGACGGGCTGGACCTCAAATTGCGCAAAAAAGGCGACGAGACCCTCGATTGCGTGCTGGCGGCCGATACCGTCAGCATCCAGGACGCTGCGTGCTACCTGCTGGTCCTGGTGGACATCACCGAGCGCAAGCGGTCGGAGCTGGAACTGGTCGAGGCGATTGAAACGGTCATGCAAGATGCGTCCTGGTTCAGCCAGACCCTGATCGAGAAGCTGGCAAATGCCAAAAGCGCCAATAATCGGCAGTTCCCCAGTGCATCCTTTACCGACCTCACCGCCCGGGAGCGCGATGTGCTGGGTTTGATCTGCGAAGGGCTGGCCGACAAGGAAATTGCAGCACGGCTCAAGCTCGCGCTTAACACCGTGCGCAATCATGTCGCGACGGTCTATTCCAAACTCGACGTGCATAGTCGCAGTGAGGCCATCGTCTGGGCCCGCGAGCGTCACCTGTTTGCCGGGCAGCCCAAGGCGAAGGCAAAGCGCGAGGGCTAGGACGGGGTGCAAATGCACCGGGCCAGCCGGTGCGAACTCATCTGTTTCAAACGATCACAGATCAGTAGCCTGTACCGATGCCGCGCCAGACGGGCCGGCACGGGTTTCCCTCTCGGAGAGTGCGCCATGAAGTCTGAACAGGTTAAAGGTGTGTTGGAACAGGCTGCCGGTAAAGCCCAGGACATGTTGGGTGATCTGACGGGCGATGAACGTTTGCAACTGGAAGGCAAGGCGCGGAAGTCGGCGGGTGAACTGCAACAGCGCTATGGCGACCTGCTCGATGAGGCAATGGACTTCACTCAACGGCGCCCAGGTATCACTCTGGCCGCTGTTGCCGGGCTGACAGTGCTGGTCGGTTGGCTAATGCTGCGGCGCCGCGCTTAACGGCCACGATGGTGTCGTGTCGCTCCACATCGCGCCCAACCCTATGGTGCTGGCTCAGTCCTGCATTACGGTTGGGCCTTCTTGTTTAAGAGTCTTTCACAACCATCCCACCCCTTTCACAACGATTCACAGCTTTTCGCGCTGCAGCGCCGAACGTTCGTAATACTCTTCCTGTTCATCTCCTGCACCTCCCATTGGACGCCCGCACTGCCGGCCGCCATGACCCCTCTTTGTCCGCGTTTTTCAGGTGATGATCCCACTCGCCCATTTGCCATTGAGGCCCTTATGAAAATCGACCCGAAAACCGAGACGCCAAACGCTGATGGCAAGCAACGTTTCGATAACGTGATCAAAGGCGTACTCAAGATTGCGGAGCTGAAAAAGGGCGTCAAGCAGCCGGATCGCAAGGCGACGGACAACGAGGTCTGGCCGCCCGTCAAGGACACCACGGTCACCGCCAACAGTGACGGCACCCTGCGTTATGAACACGATGGTCAGGGCGTCATCGTCGATCAGAAGGTCAACCCCGAGCTGTTCAAGTTCCTCAAACAACTGGCAACGCTCAATGATTCTCAAGGGCAGAAAGATCAGGTCACGCAGGCCATCGACAACGGCACCCCCGTCGCGGACCGTAGCACCCAGGGCCTCGACTACAAGGACTACAAGAACTTCGTCTGGGTAGGCGATCTCAAGGACGCCGAAGTGATCACCTACACCACCTGGGACGACCAGACCGTCAGCGTCTCCAAGGCGCTGACCCCTGAGCTGTTCGAAAGTGTGAAGGCCATGGCGCAGTCGCTCGATACCCTCAACCATCGGGCCGCCGATTCGGGAAGGGAAGTCGCCAGCAGCGACACCTACATCCCCGATCATGAAATTTCCACCTTCGGTTGGCCCGACGAGTTCGGCAATGGCGTGATCCAGTTCGACACCAAGGATGGCAAGCAGTACGTGGTGTCGCAGTTCGACAACAAGGAGCTGTATGACCGCGTGGCGGCCAAGCGCAGCGATTACGACAAGACCGATATTCAAGGTTTTCGCGACGCCCACAACTTGGGCAATCTCGACGACCTGGACATCCTCAGCAAGCCCACCGGCGAGAAAACCGACGACGGCAAGGACATGACGGTCGTAGAGCTGGCGACCAAGAACCTCATGGACAAGTACCAGAAGCTGGTCGACGACGGCAAGGTCGACAAGAACAGCGACATCTACAAGCTGGTCAAGACCATTGAAGCCAAGGCCTCGATGGAGAGCGGCCACAGCATCACGCCCTATGTCGAGGACCCGCGCGGCGCCGAATCGTGGCGCATGTTCAAGGACGACGGCGTGACCATGGAAGGCGCCGACATGGAGGACATCCTCGACGGCGATGCGGTGGATAAACAACTGACCGAGCTATTCGCCAATGGCAATGGCGAGACCGACAAGATCGGCAAGGAGTACCAGAACGAGCTCGATTCCGCCATCGACAAGGTCAGCGGCGGTGACAAAGAGGCAATGGCCAAGGAGCTGCACGACAAACTGGTCAGCCGTGACTTCGTCGAATACCTCAACGACCTGGAAAAGAACGGCAAGCAGACTGAAGGCCAGGCCGAAGTGGCGCGCCTGCTCTCGACCTTGGAGACGCTCAACCCCGACCTCGCCAAGGACGCCCAGAACGAGCTGAAGAAAAACAGCATCATGGCCCAGGTCGACCAGTTGATGGCCGACCCCGAAGCGATCCCCCCGGAGTACAAGGAGCTCGCCCTCAAGGACCTGTTCGGTGCCCTCAAATCCGGCATCAAGGGCAGCCTCGACTTGCCACGGCGGGTACAGGACACCCTTGAGAAGTTCATCAACGAACTGCTCAACGACAAGACCAAGATGGGCGATTTCGCCGATCAGTTGGACAAGCTCAACAAAGGCGAAATCACCCAAGAGCAATTCGAAGAGAGTGCTGCCAACAAATACGTGGGCATGGAGGACAAAGAAGGCTTCAAGAAGGCCATCGGCACCCTCAACAAATACGGCGTGCTCGGTTCCCTGGCCGGTTTCACCTCGCTGGGCGGTGCGATCTACATGCTCAGCGCCAAGAACGGCCAGCTCAGTGACGATCCGCTCGAACGCCTGCAGATTGCCAAGGACTTCATCACCTTCCTCGGCTCAGGCGCGCAGTTCGAGAAAACCAAGATATTCGACCTGTTCACCAAGACCAACACCGCCGACCTGCTGGGCCTGAGCAAGTCGATTCCGGAAATCTGGGGCAAGGAAGGCCTGTGGGGCAAGAAGATCGATGATGCCCATTCGGCCAACGGCGTGCCTGCCCTAGAAGAAGGTGTGGAGAACCGCCTGGCCAACGTTTACGAGCTGGGCGAAATCAATGCCGGCACTGGCACTGGCAGCGTGGTCGACCAGGTCAGCCTGATCAGCGATGTGAACGAGGGCGGTGGCTATGACAGCGCCGAAAGCCGCGCCTTGCTCGACGACATCGTCACACGCAGCGGCGGCACTCCACCTGCCAATTACGATAATTTCCGGGGCTTCAATCAGCTGGCGTCCGACCTGGGCATCACCATCAGCGAAGACAGCATCAAGGACGCGATCAACGCGCAGCGCGCAGCCAACAACATGCCGCCGCTGGACGCCGAGGTGGTCAACAACATGGCCGGCGATATGGAGGCCGCCGTGGTGCGCACTCCAAGCGCGTCCAGTATCGCCTCGGGCAACACGACCTACTACGACGCGGTCAGCTCGCTGTACGAAGACGCTGTGGAGTACTTCGAAGAACGCAACATCACCCCGCCCAGCCGCGAGGCGTTCAATGCCGGTATCGAGGAGCGCTTCGAGCGCGCAGGCACCCCAGTGCCCACCGAGAGCGATCGCTACAGCGGCATCGCCGAGATGTTCGACGACGGCCAACTGGACCTCGACAACCAGTCGATCCAGGCCATGTTCGAGCACGACAACCGCACGCCACCGGCCAGTGACATCACCGATGGCCTGACCGGCTCGCTCAACGAGTCGATTCATGCGCCATCGTCCAACCCGGCCATCTTCGATACGCAAAGCATCACCAGCGATATCACCTCGGCCGTCGGGGACACGCCCCGGGTCCCGGGCCTGGGCGCGAAAATCGCCGGCTCCGTGACCAAGGTGCTGGGCGTGGCGCCGGATGTGATGAGCATCGCTGACATCGTCATGGGCGGTATCGCCATCAAGGACGGCATCAAGTCCGGCAGCGGCCTGGCTATCGCCAATGGCAGCCTGCAGATCGTTTCTGGCGTAGCCGGCACCGCTGCCGCCGGCATCGGCATCGCCGGCCTGATGGGCAGTATCGGTGCCATCGCCGGGGCTACCGCGCCGCTGTTCTTGATCACCGCCGGGCTGGGCATTATCACCGGCATCATTGGTATCTTCGTCGACCACCAGAAGCGCCAGAAAGCCACCGAGAAAGAAGGCGACTGGTTCAAGGACCTCGCCGACCTTGGCCTGGCCCAGGACGACTGGGGCGACAAGCTCGAGTACACCCGCTACAGCTTCTACGAGCACGACGGCCGCGACGGCCCGACCGACACCAGCATCTTCGATTACCAGAGCGAGGAGTGGGCGCACTTCCAGCAAACCCCGCAAGTGGAAGGCAGCTCGATCAACCGCCTCGACCCCACCGTGCACAAGGACGACAACGGCATCCAGGGCTATGACACCAATGGCCTGGCGATGGACCAGTACGGCAAGGCGTTCTATCAAGAACACAAGGACATGATTGACTACATCCACGGTCGCTGGGACGACTGGAACGGCAAGGACAAGATCGTCAGCGACAAGGACCTCAACAAGATCGCTGCCGGGGACAACCAGCAAGACAAGGACGCCGCGCAGTTCTTGCTCGACAACAAAGGCTTCTTCGACATGCTCGACGTGTTCTGGAAGCGCGACGGCGCGGACGGCAAGCTCAGCACCGACGACCTGGAGGCCTACCTCAAACTGGTGGGCGGCATGGAGATCGGCAAGGACGACCCGGTGTTCTATGAAGAGAAGAAAGAGCAACCGCGGTATGTGAAATAGCCTGAGTGCCCGATGGCATCGCGCGCGCGACATCCTGGTGCGTGGCGTACGGGGCCGCAGGCTGAATAGCGCCGCGGGGAGGGCGGAATGGAAAATGCATGAAGGGTGTTTCAAGTCGTCATCTTTACCGAGGTACCCACTCATGCGCCATCTCGACACAGATTGTCTGGCCGCTTTCGTCGCTGTCATCGATTGCGGCGGCTTTACCGCTGCCGGTGAACGCATCGGCAAGACACAAGCGGCCGTGAGCTTGATGCTCGGTCGTCTGGAGGCCAGGGTGGGCCGCAAGCTGCTGGAACGTTCGCGCCGTGGCGTGACCCTGACCGAGCACGGCGAACGCCTGATCGGTTATGCACGGCGCATCCAGATGCTCGAAGATGAAGCGCTGGCGGCACTCGACTGCGGGCAAGAAGCGGCCCGTCTGCGTATCGGCATGCCGGATGACTACCTCGAGACCCTGGGCTGCGAGCTGATGCAGGCGTTCACCCAGCGCCATCCGCACCTGCAAGTCGAGATCATCTGTGATTTTTCCTCGCGGCTCGAAGCGCTGATCGCCGAAGGCAGTATCGATCTGGCCATCATCACCCGTGCCAATAGCAAGATGCAGGGCGAATTGCTGCGCTGCGAGCCGATGCACTGGTGCGCAGCGCCGGGGCACTTCCCTGAGCAGCAACGCACCCTGCCACTGTCATTGTTCACCGACAGTTGCCGGGCGCGGCCGCAAATCATCGAGGCGCTCGATCGCCTGGGCACGCCTTGGCGCGTGGTGAGTTCGTCGTCACACCTGCCAGGCGTCATGCATGCGGTGCGTCTGGGTACCGCAGTGACCGTGTTGCCTGCTTCGGTGGTGCCGTTCGGCTGGCGAGTACTGGAGGGCGAGCAGCTGCCGCCGTTGCCGAGCATCGAACTGGCACTGCTGATGCCCGAGCACGCCTTGTTGAACACGCGCCGCCTGGCGCACTTCGTTCGCGACTGGTTCCAGGCCGCGCGCGAACACAGTACTCAGAGCGAGGCGATGGCCGCCTTGTAGCCATCAAGCAGGGCGCGCATTGCCTCATCATTATGGGCGAAGGTCAGGTACACGCGGCCAAACGCGAACGGCATGGTCATCACCCCCTGGCGACGCAGGGCCTTGTGCAGGGTCAGGGTCCAGTCGCTGTCGGCCGATGCGGCGGCCTCGGCATAGTTTTGTGGTGCTTCGGCCGAGGACCACAGGGTGAAGACCGAGCCATAGCCGCTGGTACTCACCGCCATGCCCTTGGCGGTAAACGCGGCGACCAGTTCGGCGCGCAAGGCCTCGCCCCGTGCCACGAGCGCCGGGTAGTCGGCCACCGCCAGGCGTTCCAGGGTCGCCAGCACCGCCGCGCAGGCCGGTGGCGCACCGCTGTAGGTGCCGGCCCGTACGATCCGGCCTTGCTCGAACAGGCTCATGTACTGGGGCTTGCCCACCAGTGCGGCCACCGGTACACCGCTGCCGATGGCCTTGCCGACGCAGGCCAGGTCAGGGTCGGCGCCTAACAGCGTACCGCTCAGGCCGGGGTGCAGCCGAAGACCCATCAACACTTCATCCAGGATCACCAAGGCGCCATGGGCGTGGGCCAGATCGCTCAGGTGCTTGAGGTAACCCGGCAGCGGGCCGATGCAGCCAGCGTTGGCCAGCACGGGCTCGACCAACACGGCAGCGATGTCGGGGTAGTCCTTGAACAACTGCTCGGCGTCGGCGAAATCGTTGTAGCGCAGCAGCAGCACGCCGTCGCGTTCCGGGCGCTGGCTGCCGGGCATCAGCGCCGAGTCCTGGCCGGCGTTACCGAACGCCACGCTGTCGTACCAGCCGTCGTAGCCAGCGGCGAACTTGACGATGCGCTGGCGTCCGGTGGCCACTCGGGCGGTACGGCAGGCCAGGTGCACGGCCTCACTGCCAGTATTGAGGAAGATCACTTGGCTCAGCTCGCCGGTAAAAGCGGCCAGGGCCGCTGCGGCGCGCTCTTCACCCGCGTGGGCGAATGACGGCATAGGGCCGTCCAGTAGTGCGGCGCTTGTGGCTGCAACCACATCCGGCTGAGCGTGGCCGAGCAGGGTCGCACCGAAGCCCATGGCGGTATCGACATAGCGTACGCCTTTGGCATCCCACAGCCATGGGCCCTGAGAACGTGCGACTTCGAAGGCCTGGCCGTCGATTTCAGGCAATGCGCGGCCGCCGCTGGAAATTCCACCGATCAAATGTTTCATCTGTTGTCTCTAGGCAGTAAGGGGATTCAGTAGCCCATGACCCGTGGCAGCCACTGGGTCAGGCCAGGGAAGAACACCAGCAGGGCAATGGCGCAGGCGGTGGCGATCCAGAAGGGCACCAGTCGTTTCGATACCGAGCCGATGTCGATGCGCCCGACATTGCACACCACGAAAATATTGGTGCCGATGGGCGGCGTGAACAGCCCCCAGCCCAGGGTCATGGTGAAGATCAGGCCGATCTGGTAGGGCTCGAAGCCTGCGGCCTTGGCCACCGGGACCAGGATCGGCGCGAGGATGATCATCGCCGGGCCCAGATCCAGCCAGAAACCCACCACCTTGAGCACCAGGATTACCAACAGGATGGTGATCAGCGGGCCGGTGTGCATATCGACGATCCACGAGGCAACGGTGTGCGGTACCAGTTCGAACGTCAGGATCCAGCCGAAGGGCATGGCCACGGCCATGATGATCATCACTGAACCGGTGATCGTCACCGCCTCGGTCACGGCCGGGAACAGGTCGCGCCAGCCCAGTTGCCGGTAGACGATCGTGCCCACGGCCAGGGCGTAGAGCACCGACAGCGAGGCGGCTTCGGTGGCCGTGGCGAAACCACTGACGATCGAGCCCAGCACCATGATCGGCATCAACAGCGCCGGCAAGGCGCCGAGCAGGTCGCGCAGGAATTCGGGCCAGTCCATCCGCCCTTCGACCTTGGGGAAGTTTTCCCGCACGCCGACCACATAGGCGGTGAGCATGAACACCGCCGCCAGCATCACGCCGGGGATCACGCCGGCCATGAACAAGCCGCCGATGGAGGTATTGGTCAGCACCCCGAACATGATCAGGATCACGCTCGGCGGGACGATGATGCCCAAGGTACCGGATGCTGCCGTGACCGCTGCAGCGAAGGCGCGAGGATAGCCGCGGGCTTCCATCACCGGGATCATCACCTTGGCTACCGTGCCGGTGTCGGCGGTGGCCGAGCCCGTCAGGCCGCCATAGACAAAAGCCGTGGCCACGTTGACCAGGCCCAGGCCGCCACGCAGGCTACCGAAGCAATGCTCGGCCACACGCATGATCCGCAGGGTCAGGCCGCCACGGTTCATCAGTTCGCCCGCCAACAGGAACAACGGGATCGAAGCCAAAGTGGAAGAGTCGGCGCCGCGCAAGGTCTGCTGGGCCAGCCAGGCCAACGGCAGGTGCAGGTCGCCGAACAGCAAGGCGGCAATCGAGCCACCGGCCATGGCCCACACCACGGGCAATCCGGCGAGCAGCAGGCACAGGAAAGCCAGAAACAGAATCACCACGGTCATGGGCGAGCTCCGGTACGAATCAGGCGGGCCAGGCGTATCACGGCCAGCAGTGCGAGCATGGCGGCGGCGCTGATCAGCGCCGCCGAGCTCAGGCCGGCGGGCCAGCGCAGCACTGGCGTCGGCGCCCAGCCGGTGCGGGCGATGAATGCGCTGCCGCTGTACAGCAACCACAGGCTGATCCCCAACAGGGCGACGCTGGCGAGCGCGTCGAGGACCTTCTGCACCCGTGGTGGGAGCAGATTGACCAGCCCCTGAAAACGCACATTTTCATGGCGTATCTCGGCGATCACCGTGCCGATGAAAGTCACCCAGATGAAGCCGAGGGTGGCGATCTCGAACGACCACTCGAAGCCGTGCAGGTTGAAGTAGCGCGAGAACACGCCGGCCAGGATGGCCAGAAAGGTAACGGCGAACATCACGGCACCGAACACGGCGAGGATTCGCTCTGGCCAGCCTTTGGGCGGCTGTTCCGGGTGCAGGCTGATGGACATGTTTACTGGCCTTGCGCGTCGTGGCGCAGCTGGTTGACGAAGGCTTCACCCCAGACCTTGCCGAATTGCGCATAGACAGGGCCCGTCAGCTCGCGGAACGGGCCAGTGTCTACCTCGTTGAACTTGACGCCCTTGCTCTGCATTTCGGCCTGAATCCTGGTGTAGACGGCTTCGAGTTGCGAGCGGTACCAGACGGTCGCGTCGGCCACGGCCTTGTCCAAGGCGGTACGCTCGGCAGCGCTAAGGCTTTCGTACTTGTCCTTGTTGATGAACCAGAAGTTCGCCGACCAGACGTAGTTGGAGACCGATACGTTTTTCGCCACCTCGTACCATTTCTGGTCGTAGAAATCGCGAAGCTCGGGCTCGACGCCGTCGACCACGCCTGATTGCAGAGAGGTGTAGACCTCGCCGAACGGAATCGACTGGCCCAGGGCGCCGAGCTGTTTGATGGTGGCCAGGATCACCGGGTTGGGCGGGGTACGAATCTTCAGGCCGTTGAGGTCGGCGGGCTTGATGATCGGGTGCTTGCTGTTGGCGAACTGGCGGAAACCCGAGTCCAACGCCGATAGCATGATGAATCCGTGGTCCTCACCCATGCGCAAGAAGCTCTTGCCTGCAGGGCTGTCCAGATAAGCATGCACGGCGGCTGCGTCTTTGAACAGGAAGGGTAGCGACAGGGCATTGAGGCGCGGATCGATGCCATCGGTGGAGCCGCCCAGGCCGATGTCGATCGCACCAGCACCGACCGAGTCGACGATGGGCGCTTCGTCGCCCAGTTGGCCATCGGGGTAGATCTGCACTTTCAACTCGCCTTTGGTTTCGCTGCTGACTTCGGCGGCGAAACGCACCATGGCCTGGTTGATCAGGCTGTCGGAGCTTGATGCATGGGCCAGGCGCAGGGTCTGATCGGCCATGGCGCTGCCCGCACCGATGAACAGGGCCAGCCCGGTAAGGGCGCTGACGGCAAGATGTTTACGGCACAGGGATCTGAACACGATAGCGACCTCGAAGTGAAATAGCGTTGCAGCTATTAACCACGACAGGTCCTTGCAGCGTCAATTGAGGGATGGCCATTTGCGATTAAACTACGAAATGCATCCATACGATTATTTATGCTGCCCCTGCGGGAAGGGCGCCCGCCGAGGCACGACACCCGCCAGCTCAGCCTTGCAACATCAACTCCAGGCTCTGCACCGCCGCCCCCGAGGCGCCCTTGCCGAGGTTGTCGAACACCGCCGTCAGCAGCACCTGCCCCTGTGCATCGTTGCTGAACACCGCCAAGCGCAGATCATTGGTGCCGTTCAACGCTTGCGGGTCCAACTGAGCGGTCGCGCTCGCCTGCTCCAGCGGCGCCACTTGCACATACCGCGATCCCTGATAGAAATCCTTCAACCGCTGATGCAGCTGTTTGGCCTGTACACCGGCGGGCAGCAGGCGCGTTTGCAGGGCGATGGTCAGCACAATCCCCTGGGCGTAGGCGGCATAGGCCGGCACGAATACCGGGGCGAACACCAGGCCGGCGTGGCGCTGCATCTCCGGAACATGCTTGTGGGCCAGTTGCAGCCCGTACACCCGCAGTGCCGGGCCGGGCGCTACGCCGGGCGTTTCATACTGCTCGACACCGGCGCGACCGCTGCCCGAGTAGCCCGACACCGCATTCACGGTAATCGGGTAGTCGGCTGGCACCAGTCCGGCGCTCACCAACGGCCGTAGCAGGGCAATGGCGCCGGTGGGGTAGCAACCGGGGTTGCTGACCCGCTTGGCATGGGCGATCAGGTCGGCCTGGCGCTCGTCCATCTCCGGAAAGCCATATACCCAGCCGGCCGTGGTGCGGTGGGCGGAGCTGGCATCGATGACCTGCACCGTCGGGCTGACGATCGAGGCGACGACCTCGCGAGCGGCATCGTCCGGCAGGCAAAGGATAGCCACGTCGGCGCTGTTGATCGCCTCGGCGCGGCGTTGCGGGTCCTTGCGCTCGGCATCGGGCAGGGTCAGCAGTTGGATGTCGTCGCGCCCTTGCAGCCGGGCATGGATCTGCAGACCGGTAGTGCCTTGGTCGCCGTCGATGAAAACAATGGGCTGGGTCATGACGTTGTCTCACGAGGAGGCTGGTAGAGGCGTCATCATCGATCAGGATTCAGATAAAGAAAATTTGAATATAATGACGATTATGTTCATTTATTCTGAATGAGATTATTGAGAAGCCAATGCGTGAAATCAGTCTGGATCGCCTGCGCACCTTGGTGGTGATTGCCGAGCTTGGCTCGTTTGCCAAGGCCGCCAGGGCCTTGAGCCTGGCGCCGCCCACGGTCAGCCTGCATATCGCCGACCTCGAGGCGCGCATTGGCGCGCCGCTGCTGTCGCGCAAACGTGGGCAGGTGCATCCTACGGCGATCGGCGAAACCTTGATCGAGCGGGCGCGGCGCTTGTTGGATGATGCCTCCCAGGCCCTGGACGACGTGCAGCGCCAGGTTCAGGGCCTGGGCGGTCGCGTGCGGTTGGGCGCTTCGACCGGGGCGCTGGCCTATCTGCTGCCCGAGGTGTTGGCGGTGCTGGGCAAGCGTCATCCGGGCATCGATGTGCAAGTGGCGGTGCTGACCTCCCGGCAATCTCTGGCGCGGCTGGTCGACGGCAGCCTGGACATCGGTTTGGTGGCATTGCCCCAGGCTGCGGTGGGCGGGCTTGAACTGCAACCGTGGCGCCGCGATCCGATCATGGCCTTCTTGCCCGCTGGATGGGACGTTCCCGCCCGCGTCACGCCAGCCTGGCTGGCCAGCCGCGCCTTGATCCTCAACGATGTGACCACCCAGCTTTCCCGGGTCACGGGGGAGTGGTTCGCCAGCGCCGGCCTGCAGCCTCAGGCGCGGATTCTGCTCAACTACAACGATGCGATCAAAAGCCTGGTGGCGGCGGGCTACGGTGCCACCTTGCTGCCCTTCGAGGCCCATTCACCGCAGCCGGACCCGCGCATGACTCTGCGCCCGCTACGCCCTGCCTTGTGGCGCGAACTGGGCATCGCCTATCGTGCCGGCGCGGTGGAGCAAAGCACCCAGTACGTGCTGGATGCACTGGGCGAGATGGTGGTCAGCGCGTAACCCTGTAGACCTGCATTCCTTGGAAGGACTCTGTGAGAGTCCCTAGCCGAATGTAAACGCATAGGCACTCACACCCGGATCAAGAAACTCGATCGTGAAGCTATGGTCGGCCACATCACCCGGCTGGCGCACCAGTTGGTACAGGCGCTGCTCTGTGACGATGCCGGAGCCATCGGGTGCGACATCGGTGCCGTGGGCGTTGCCGGGAGCCTTGCCATCGATCATCACCTTGAAGCGCACCGGCTTGCCGTCCTGGCCCGGACCCAACACCAGATGCAGGTCGCGGGCGTGGAAGCGATAGCCGATCTTGCCGCCAGCGGCCACCAGGGTGGCCTGCTCCGAACCGATCATCCATTGCCCTTCGACACCCCATTGGTTGAGCGTCGGCTGCGCGGGCAGTTGGTAGGTAGCGTTCTTGTCGGGGGCGATATCCGGCGTCGAGGCAAAGTTTTCCGAGCGGCCATAGCCCACGTAGGTTTCCGGCGAGCGCATGTCCTGGCCGTCCGAACCTTGCTGCACGCCGCTGGCCTTGGCGGTGATCAGGTCGCTGCTGACATCCTTGTGCCCTGCTTCACGCAGCAGTTGCTGGATGACTTGCTCGGACTCGGCATAGTTGCCTTCGCCAAAGTGGCGATAGCGGATGTGGCCCTTGGCATCGACGAAGTAGTGGGCAGGCCAGTACTGGTTGTCGAAGGCGCGCCAGATCTTGAAGTCGTTGTCGATGGCGACCGGGTAGTTGATGCCGAGCTTCTTCATGGCCTGGGTGACGTTGTCCACGTCCTGTTCGAAGGCGAACTCCGGCGAGTGCACGCCGATCACCACCAGGCCCTGATCGCGGTATTTATCCGCCCAGGCGGTAATGTAGGGTAGGGTGCGCAGGCAGTTGATGCAGGAGTAGGTCCAGAAGTCGATCAGCACCACCTTGCCGCGCAGGCTCTCGGCAGTCAGCGGCGGCGAGTTGAGCCACTGCACGGCACCGTCGAGGTTGGTTAGCTCGCCTTCGATGGGCAAATGAGCGAGGTCGGTTGCGCCGACTTTTTCGGCCTTTTTGCCCATTACCCGATCCACCAGGCTCTGTTCCAGACCCCCCGTGGACGCGGTAGAGACCTGCGCGAGGATGCCGGTGTCGATCCCGGAAGCGATGGCCACGACACCCAGCAGCATGGCCGCGCCCAGGCCCTTACGCACCCATTCGCCAGCGCCGATGGAGCGCTTCATGGCTGCGAACACCCTGCCGCCCAGCAGCAGCGCGATCGCCAGGGAGGTCGCCGCACCGGCCGCGTAGGCCAGCAGCAACAGGGTGCTGCCGATGCTCGCGCCTTGCAGCGCTGCGCCGGTCAGCACCAGCCCGAGGATCGGCCCGGCACAAGGCGCCCAGAGCAACCCGGTGGCCACACCGATCAAAAACGAGGCACCCGGACGGGGACGGTTGTCGTTACCGGCGGCCTCTGACAGACGACTGCCGACAGCCACCAACGGCCGTGTCAGGCGATCGGCCAGACTCGGCAGCAACAGCGTCAGGCCGAACAGCGCGACGAACACCAGCGCCAGCCAGCGGCCATATTGATTGAGCTGCACCACCCAGGCGCCCCCCACTGCAGCCAGCGAGGCCACCAGCGCGAAGGTCATCGCCATGCCGAGCAGCAAGGGCAGGCCGCTGCGCACGAACGGCTGGCCGGTACGGGCGAAGACGAAGGGCAAAACAGGCAGGATGCAGGGGCTGACAATCGTCAGCGCGCCCCCAAGATAAGCGAGGATAAGTAGCAGCATGGTCGGACGGCCTTGTTTGTGGGAGGGTGCACGGCGTGTGATGTGTGCAGTCCAAAGCCTAGAGGGAAGGCTTTCCTGAAGTCCTCACGGGCCATTAAACATTTTGTGATACTTGCTCGGAGTCTATCGCTATATAGTTAACGGTATATCGAATCATTGCCTGGCGCAGAGGAGAAAACCAGTGACTGCACTACCCAAGGAAGCTGTTGGCGAGGCGTATAGCATCGACTCCATGCGCTATGCGCAGGCGCAAACCTGGCGGGCCATCGCGGCGTTGGCCGCGCGTATCAAACCCGGCATCAACGAGTCCCAGGCGCGTACGCTGGGCAAGCAGGTGCTGCTGGAGTTGGACATGGAGCGGATCTGGCATCCGCTGCTGGTGCGCATCGGCGCCAACACCCTGAAGACCTTCGGGCAGCGCTCCGAAGGCGATCCGGTGCTGGGCGAAAACGATATCTACTTCATCGACATGGGCGCTTGTTGGCAAGGCCACGAGGGCGATGCCGGTGCGACCTTCACCACCGGCAACGACCCGCAGATGATCGCCTGTGCGGCGGCGGCCAAGATATTGTTCGAGCAGGTCCAGGCGCGCTGGCAGCAGGGCCAGGTCACCGGGCTCGAACTGTACGCTTACGCCGAAGCGCAGGCCGAGGCGCTGGGCTGGAAGCTCAACCTGAACATCAAGGGCCACCGCGTCAGCGATTTCCCGCATTCGGTGCACAAGGGTGGCGACCTGGGCGACTTCGAGGCTGAGCCCGGCGCCGGGTTGTGGATTCTGGAGATCCAGATCGCGCATCCGACCGAGGCGTACGGGGCGTTTTATGAGGATCTGCTGGCTTGATCGAGGCCGGTGGATTTGTGTTGAAGGGGCTGGCGCTTTCGCGGGAAAGCCTTGCTCCCACAGGGGTACGACGCTGGAGCTGTTTGCACTGTGGGGCAAGGGAGGCCGGTGCGACCTAGATCAATTCCCGGCGAACTCGACCTGCTCCGGTACCCGCGTCATCAACACCTTGCCCCCTCGAATCGACACCCGCGCCTTGGCCTGCCGCCGCACCGCTTCATAGTCGCTCTCGGCATCCAGCACCACCAGATTGGCCGGGCGGCCGACGGCTATCCCGTACCGCTCGCCCAGATTCAGCGTGCGGGCGCTGTTGTCGGTGACCAGATCCAGGCTGCGCGCCAAGTCGTCGAAGCCCATCATGTGGCAGATGTGCAAGCCGGCATCCAGCACCCGCAGGATGTTGCCATTGCCCAGCGGATACCACGGGTCCTTGATCGAATCCTGACCAAAGCACACGTTCAGGCCCGCGCGGTCGAGCTCGGCCACCCGGGTGACGCCACGGCGTTTGGGGAAGGTGTCGAAACGGCCCTGCAGGTGGATGCTCTCGGTCGGGCACGAGACGAAGTTGATCCCCGACAGCTTGAGCAAGCGGAACAGTTTGGAGCAGTAGGCATTGTCGTACGAGCCCATGGCCGTGGTGTGGCTCGCCGTGACTCGGCTGCCCATGCCACGCACCCGGGCCTCTTCGGCCAGCACTTCGAGGAAGCGCGAGTGCGGGTCGTCGGTCTCGTCGCAGTGCACGTCCACCAGGCAACCGGTGCGCTCGGCCAGGTCCATGAGAAACTTGATCGAGCTGACGCCTTGCTCGCGGGTGTTTTCGAAATGCGGAATGCCACCCACCACATTGGCGCCCAGCTCGATCGCCCGCTCCATCAACTCGCGGCCGCCGGCATAGGACTCGATCCCTTCCTGCGGGAACGCGACGATCTGCAGATCGATCAGGTGCCGGGCTTCTTCACGCACTTCAACCATGGCCTTGAGCGCGCCCAAGGTGGGATCGGTGACATCCACATGGGTGCGCACATGCTGGATGCCGTGTTCGGCGAGCATACGGATGGTGGTGTGGGCGCGCTGTTTGGTGTCCTCATGGGTGATGGTTTCCTTGCGCTGCGCCCAGCGCTCGATGCCTTCGAACAGGGTGCCACTCATGTTCCACTCGGGCTGGCCGGCGGTCAGGGTGGCGTCCAGATGGATATGCGGCTCGACCATGGGCGCGATAAGCAACTGGCCGCGGGCGTCGATATCACCGGCGGCCGCGACGACGCTGGCGGCTTGTGCGGTAATAGCGCTGATGCGATCGCCCTCGCAGGTGACGGTGTGCAGGCCAGGGGTCTTGCGCAGAGTGGCGTTGATGATCTTCATGGTCGGTCCTGTAGAGGGGCTACTACCGCAGCTTTCACGGGAATGGCTGCAGCGTCAAGCCGGGGGGCTGGCCTATGGGTGAGGTGCCCAAGTGTTACTGCTGGAGGGATGGTCGTCCGCCACCCTCCAGCGTTGCGCGCTAGAGCCCGCCCAGCCACTGAGTCATCACGTCTTCACCCACCACTGGGGCGCTGCCGCACATCACTGCTAGCGCTAAGCCCAGTGCCGAGCTGTGGGCGGTATGGCCGCTGCCGCCGCCGTTGCGCAAGTCCAGGACCAAGGTCGGGCAGCAGAAGATCGCCAGGCGCACAACCTGCTCCCAATCTTCGGGTAACCAGTCGCGCTCGCGCAGCTCCGCCAGCAAGGGGCGCCAGTAGAGGTCGCGTTTGCTGTCGAGGAATTCGCGGCGCAGTGGCGTCAAATGCCAATCGTGTTCCACGTGGAACATATCGCCTTCCACGCGCACCTTCACCTGATACGTCTCGGCCACCCGCCCAGGCTCATACAGCCACAGCGGGTGGGCGAAGATGTTGTGGAATGTCGCCTTGATCTCGGCCAGCAGCGCGGGGATTTGCCGACCAGCGAAGGCGGGGTCGAAGCTGACCAGCCGCGGGGCGCTGCCGGTGGGAGTTTCATACCAGACGTTGGCGTTATGGGCGTCACCATGGGCGGTGACCACGCCGTGATCAGCCAAGCGTTCAGGGTTCAGACGCTCGCCACTGGCGTGGAACAATTCTGCCAGCGTATGGCGGTAGGGAAGGCCATTGATGGTCCAGCGCAGGTCCTTCAGTACGTCCCATGGGACATCAACGCCAGGGAAGGCGAAGGTCTTGCCGACATAGAAACGTTCCACGCGTCCACCAAACCCCGGCTCGGCACCGTCACCCACCAGGCGGTGGTGGAACAGTTGATGGATAGGTTCCTTGCACACGGCTGCCAGATCGCCGGGCAGCAGCGTGCGCAGCGCACCGGCCAGGCCTTCCTGATCGTACTCGCGCTGCGCCTGAACCAACGGCGCAATCTCGTCCCAGGCATCGCGTTCCTCGATATCGCGGCAGGCATCGGCCAGCCTCAGATCGCTGCGCAGGTTGTAGAACAGGATCTGCCGCCCTGGCTCGCCACAGGCATACACCGGCACGTCGACGCGATAACCGGCTTCGCGCAGCAGCTCGGCGTTGTAGTACTCCTCAATGGTTATGTCTTCGCCTTCTTCGTTGTGGTACTTGAAAAACAGCTGGCGCCCATCGGCCAAGGACACGCGGCCATTCAGGGAGTTGAGGCTGTACTGATCGCGATTGATTGTCAGGTCGGTGGCGGCGACGCCGATCACTTCGCTGGCCAGTTGCAGCAGGCAGGCGCGGGCGCCTTGCCAGTCATCCTGGCGGGCGAGGGTGCGGGCCTGGGCGGCGAGGGGGAGCAGGGCGGCAGTCATGAAAAGGTCCTTGTGGATAAAGCGTCAGATGCTGGCGAGATAGCCGCCGTCGACATAGAGAACCTGGCCGGTGATGTAGCTGGCGGCGGGCGAGCAAAGGAAGATCGCCGCGCCGGCCAGGTCTTCGAGGTTGCCAAAGCGCGCCAGGGGGATCTTCGCCTGCATGCTCTCGCGCCAGTCGTCGTTCTGGTAGAACACCTCAGTCAGCTCGGTGCGAAAGTACCCTGGGCCAATGCCGTTGACGCGGATGCCCAGCGACGCCCATTCGGTGGCCAGGGCGCGGGTCATGCCCAGCAGGCCGGACTTGGACGCGCCGTAGGGGGTGGCGCCACGCACGCCGACTTCGCTGGTCAGCGAGCAAAGGTTGAGGATGCTGCCGCCGCCACTGCTTTGCATCAGCCGGGCAGCGGCCTGGGCGCAGAAGAAGGCGCCCTTGAGATTGGTGTCGACGATCAGGTCCCAAGTGGCTTCGTCCAGTTCAAGCGACGCCTGGACTTGTTCCACGCCGGCGTTGTTGACGAGGATGTCGAGGCGGCCTTCACGGGTTTGCAGCTCGACAAAAGCGCGCTCGCGAGAGGTCGAGTCGTTTACATCAAGAACCAGCGTCGAGCACCGTCCGCCGTTGCGCTGGATGTCGGCTTGGGCGTTGGCCAGGGTATCGGGGTCGCGAGCGGCGAGCACCACCTTGGCACCCGCTTCGGCCAAGCCCTTGGCCAGGGTCAGGCCGATTCCTCGGGAAGCGCCGGTGATCAATGCGACTTGGCCCTCGAGTGAGAAACGCGCCAGCAGCGGGTTCATGGAGGCAGTCCTTAAGGAATGATGATGGTCTTGAGTTTATCGCTGATGCCGCCAGACAGTTGGTCGTAGGCGGCCATCACGTCGGCCAGGCCGATGGGCGGGGTGATCAGCTGTTCGAGCTTGGTGGCCAAGCGCGGCAACAAGGCGACTGCCTGGCGTTGCTCGTCGCGGAAGACGCTGCAGCCGAGCAGATCGATTTCCCGTTCCACCAAGGCGTTGGTGTTGACCACGGTGTCGCCGTGGAACAAACCGACCATGGCGATGCGGCCGCCCGAGGCGACGCTGTGCACCAGTTGGTTCAGGACGATGCCCGAGCCGGTGGCTTCGATGCAGTAGCGAGGTTCATGGCCGCCGCAGGCTTCGAGGATCAGCCCGGTGTCGAGGGCCACGGGGATAACGCCAGCGACGGCTTGCAGCAAGGCGGCGCGCTGGTGATTGCGTTCCACGAGCAGCACCGGGCGCTGGTCCAGCTCGCGCAGCAACAGTGCCGCCAGGCCGCCGATCGGTCCTCCGCCGGCAATCAGGACCGGTGCGCCAGGTTCGGCCTCCAGGCGGGCGATGACGCGCAAGGCGACACCCAAAGGCTCGGACAAGGCAGCGACCGCATCGGAAATCCCCGCAGGGACTTTCAGCAAGCGGTGCACAGGCTGGTTGCTTTGCGCAGCGAAGCCGCCATCGCAGACCTCGCCGACAAAGCCCATGTGCCGGCAAAGGTTGCCTTGGGCGCGCTGGCAGTAGTCGCACTCGCCACAGTTGGCGCGCGAATCAACCACTACGCGTTCGCCTAGGGCGAAGCCTTTGACGCCAGCGCCGAGGGCCGTGATTTCGCCACAGAATTCATGGCCAGGGGTGACCGGCAGTTTGGACACCCACTGGCCGGTGCGGAAGTTGTGCAGGTCGGAGCCACAGATGCCGGCGGCGCGCACTTTCAGGGTGACCCAGCCGGGCTCGGGGGCGGCGGGGGCCGGGATCTCTTCTAGGCGCAGATCACCTTTGCCGTGGAAGCGGATGGCTTGCATTGTGTTTGTCTCCGTCAGGGCTGCGGTTTTTT
>CAJCIO010000033.1 GCA_903970465.1 Gammaproteobacteria bacterium | reverse complement strand
AGTCGTTTTCCGTAGAAACTTGAACAACTTCAAACACTTGACTCGCTTCGATCTCTCGTTAGCGGGAGGCGAATTCTACAGCGTTTCAAACCGCTGTCAACCACCTTTTTCACCGCTTTCGAAGCGTTCATTTAAGAACCCATCGAAACCCTAACTCGCTATCCCGAACCTTCAACCCATTGATTAACAAGGAGTTTCAAGTTCCGACTGCGCCGGAAGTGGGGCGAATTATAGACAGATCCAAACCCTCGTCAACCCCTTTCTTCGAAAGCGTTCAAAGCAGCAAGCTTCAAGCCACAAGAAAGGACCAAAGCAGACCGCGCCCGCTTTTACTTGAAGCTTGAAGCTTGCCTCTCACCACTGCGCACTATATTGCCCATCCAGCAAAGCTTGAGCATTATAGTCGGCTCAAGCCTGCCCAATGCCTCCTATATAAGCACCAGTCCCCATGACAACAAGTCGTAACCTGACCTCCACGCTCTACCCCATTGGCTTGCTGCTGATCGCCATGGCCACTATTCAATCCGGCGCTTCCCTGGCCAAAGAGTTGTTCCCGGTGGTGGGCGCCCAAGGAGCCACAGCCCTGCGGCTGATCTTCTCCAGCATCATCCTGGTGGTGATCTTCAAGCCATGGCGCAGCAACTGGACACCGCAGAGCCTGCGCAACATCCTATTTTACGGAATGGCGCTCGGCTTCATGAACCTTCTTTATTACCTGGCCATCCGCACCGTACCGCTAGGGATTGCAGTGGCGCTCGAATTTACCGGACCGCTGGCAGTGGCTTTGCTCGCCTCGCGCCGTGCTATCGATTTCGTCTGGATCGCCTTGGCAGTCATCGGCCTTGTTCTGCTGATGCCAGCGATGGACTCACAAACCAGCCTCGACCCAATGGGCATGCTCTACGCTCTGGGCGCTGGCGCCTGCTGGGCTGCCTATATCATCTTCGGCAAAAAAGCCGGAGATGACCACGGCGTGCAAGGTGCCGTACTCGGCGTAGTGGTTGCCGCCATCTTCGTGGTGCCTGTAGGTATCGCCCATGCCGGTACTGCGCTGCTGCACCTGTCGCTGTTACCCATCGCCATTGGCGTCGCGATCCTATCGACCGCCGTTCCCTATACTTTGGAGATGATTGCCCTGACCCGAATGCCGGCGCGCACCTTCAGCATTCTCATGAGTATCGAACCGGTCGCAGGCGCGCTGGCAGGCTTTCTGTTTCTCAGCGAGGTGCTGACGCTGACTCAATGGCTGGCAATCATCGCCATCATCGTCGCCTCGGCAGGTACTACCCTGACCTCGCAAAAAGAGCCGCCCGTCACACTGGCAGCTGACTGACCGGTACCCGATCCTTAAAAGCGCTCGGTCCGCGCCCTCATCCACTCCAGCGCTGTACCCGACAACAAAGGTGCCAGACGCTGGCGGACTTCGGCATGATAGTCATCGAGCCACAGGCGCTCTTCCCTGGACAACTCGTCGCGCAACAGGCAGCGCGTGTCGATAGGGCACAGGGTCAGGGTTTCGAACCGCAGAAAATCACCAAACTCGCTCTTGCCGGCTTCCTGGGTCAACACCAGGTTCTCGATACGCACGCCCCATTGGCCCGGCCGATACGTACCCGGCTCCACTGAGGTGATCATGCCCTGCTGCATGGCCGTGTGCGGCCCCGGCGCGGCCTGATAGGCGATCACCTGCGGACCCTCATGGACATTAAGGAAATAGCCGACGCCATGACCGGTACCGTGGCCGTAATCGACATTGTCGGCCCACAGCGGCGCTCGGGCGATAGCGTCCAGCAGCGGCGAAGCGATGCCCCGCGGAAACCGCGCCCGCGACAAAGCGATCATGCCCTTGAGCACGCGCGTGCAATCGCGGCGTTGAGCTTCAGTGGGTGAGCCGATCGGCACCATCCGCGTGATATCGGTGGTGCCACCCAGATACTGGCCACCGGAATCGATCAACAGCAAGCCGTCGCCTTCAAGCGTGGCATGGGATGCTGCGGTGGCGCGGTAGTGCGGCATGGCGCCGTTCGCATTGAACGCGGCGATAGTGGCGAAGCTCGCACTGACATAGTCAGGCCGCCGGGCACGAGCAGCCGTCAGTTGCTCATCGATAGTAACTTCAGTAATGGTCTGCTGACCCAACGCCGATTCCAGCCAACTGAAAAACTCGCACAAAGCTGCGCCATCCTGCTCCATCGCCTGGCGCACGTGGGCGGCATCCACCTCGTTTTTGCGCGACTTGAACAGAGTGGTGGGATTGATGCCTTCGATCAACCGCACGCTGGCCTGCAAATGGCGCGTAAGGCCCACCGTAACCTTGGCTGGATCGAGCAGCACACTGGCCTGGGCAGGAACCGCCTCGAGGTCGGCACTGATGTCGGCGTAATCGCGAACCTCCACTCCCTGTTCCAGCAAAGTGGCCCTCAGCGGCGCAGCGATCTTCCCGGCAGCCACATACAAACGGGCCACCCCCTCCCCCACTAGCGCGAACGCCAGGAACACCGGGTTGTAGGAAACATCGGCACCCCGCAGATTGAAGAGCCAGGCGATGTCATCCAATGTGGCGAGGAAATGCCAATCCGCACCTTTATCACGAAGCGCCTCACGCAGTCGTGACAGGCGCAACTTACGATCTTCACTGGCGAAAGGTGGCGCGTGCTCGAAAACATCAGCGACTGGCAGTACGGGCCGATCAAGCCAAACTTCGCTGAGTAGATCGAGATCAGTACGCAACGAAGCACCGCGAGCAGCCAGTTTATCGTTGAGGCTGCGCGCCGAAGCGAGGGCCATGACCGCACCGTCAACTGCAACCGTTGCGCCCTGAGCAACGTTTTCAGGCAGCCACTCCAGTGCGCCGGGTTGACCGCTCATGAGTTTCATCAAGGCGATACCGCTATCGGCAAGTTCCTTTTCGGCCTGCTCCCAGTATCGGCTGTCGACCCAGAGCCCGGCAAAATCAGCCGTGACTATCAGGGTGCCGACCGAACCATGAAAGCCGGACAGCCAGCGTCGCCCTTGCCAGTAACGCGGCAAGTATTCGGAAAGATGAGGGTCTGCCGAAGGCACCAGCAGGGCGCTGACGCCTTGGCCCGCCATGACTTCACGGACCTGGGCCAGGCGCGCTGGCACCAAGGCGTCGTTTGCAGAGATTGTGCTCATAAGGGTCTCCTGCGACCGCGGCATGCCGCCGTTAAAAAGGGCCAGGACGTCGATCATGAAGCAGGCTTGATACTTGAGCAACCGCTGCGCCAGTGACTAGCCAGTCAGCAGGGCGATGGTGAAGAAAATGACCAATAAGAGTGAAAGCGGCATGCGGGCCTCCCTGCGCCTGGAAGAAAGATCAGATGTCTGATGGATTGCGCACAGCCTACCGTCACGCCGGCCGCTGAAAAAATCATCTGCCGTGATAGTGGTTATCGACCACTAGTGGCACCGCACTCGGCTAGATGACCACGTTGCGCATGAAACGCACCGCCTGGCTGCCGACATTACGGTAGGCATGGGCGACGTTGCTGGCGAACATATAAAAGTCGCCAGCCTGCAGAGCATGAACACGACCGGCCAGTTCAATCTGCAGCGCGCCCTCGAATACGAACACCTGCTCGCTCCAGCCATCGGCATTGGCTTCGCTGGCGTAACACTCGCCAGGCTCAAGGCGCCATTCCCACAACTCCACTTCGCGCCGCGCCGGAGCACTGGCCAACAGCACTCCACGGCTATCGGGATGCTCGCCGAGCCAGGCCAGTTCTTCGATGCGACTGGGATCACGCGGTTCGAACACCTGGATCAAGTCACTGAAGGCCACCCCCAATGCATCGGCAAGACGATCCAGCGTGGTCAGGCTGACGTTCTTCTCACCCGCTTCGAGCGCGACCAGCATGCGTCGGCTGACCCCGGACTTTTCTGCCAGCGCAGCCTGGCTGAACCCCGCACCTGCACGCAAACGGCGTAGATTCTGGCTGACGTGCTGGAGCACCGAAGCGCGGGGCTGGGGATCGCTGGGCACAATGTTCTCGCTGTAGGTGGCTGCTGGGGCGCATTGTGCGGTGCGCCCTGCCTGAGGGGCAAGGCACACCAGACATGTCGTCAAGACAGGCCTCGCTCTCCCCGATAGTAGAAATCGTCATCGAACGCGCCCTCGTAATCTACGTGCGCCAGCTATGGTGGTAGTGGGTCGGTCTTTGTAAAACCTTGTTATACAAAACCCGCAACACGGACCGGCTCGAAGCCCGGTTTAGGGCCTCGGCAATTTGGTGATCAGCCCCCTGCCACGTATGATCGCTGGCATCCCTTTGCAGATGAAATCTATGTCTTTGATAGTTCTACTGCTTTTGCCCTTCCTGGGCAGCTGCGTGGCGGCCCTGCTGCCACATAACGCGCGAAATGCCGAATCCCTGCTCGCCGGGCTGATCGCTTTTATCGGCACCGTGCAGGTAGCCCTCTGGTATCCGCAAATTGCCCATGGTGGAGTGATCCGCGAAGAGTTCACCTGGCTGCCGAGCCTGGGGATCAACCTGGTGCTGCGCCTTGACGGCTTTGCGTGGCTGTTCTCGCTACTGGTACTGGGCATCGGCACGCTGGTGTCGATCTACGCCCGCTACTACATGTCGCCGCAGGACCCGGTGCCGCGCTTTTTTGCCTTCTTCCTGGCGTTCATGGGCGCCATGCTGGGCCTGGTGATCTCCGGCAATCTGATCCAGATCGTGTTTTTCTGGGAACTGACCAGCCTGTTCTCGTTCCTGTTGATCGGCTACTGGCACCACCGCAGCGATGCTCGGCGCGGCGCCTATATGGCCTTGACCGTCACCGGCGCCGGCGGCCTTTGCCTGCTGGTGGGCGCCTTGCTGCTGGGGCACATCGCCGGCAGCTACGACCTGGACGTGGTACTCGCCGCCGGGGAGATGATCCGCGCCAGTCACCTTTACCCCGTGATGCTGACCCTGGTGCTGCTGGGCGCCCTGAGCAAAAGCGCGCAATTCCCCTTCCACTTCTGGCTGCCACACGCGATGGCGGCGCCGACCCCGGTGTCCGCGTACTTGCACTCAGCAACTATGGTCAAGGCCGGGGTATTCCTGCTGGCCCGGCTGTGGCCGGCGCTGTCGGGCAGCGAGCAGTGGTTCTGGATGGTCGGCGGCGCCGGTGCCTGCACACTGTTGCTCGGTGCCTATTGCGCAATGTTCCAGACCGACCTCAAAGGCTTGCTGGCCTACTCCACCATCAGCCATCTCGGGCTGATAACCCTGCTGCTGGGGCTCAACAGCCCATTGGCAGCAGTGGCGGCGGTGTTTCATATTCTCAACCACGCCACCTTCAAGGCATCGCTGTTCATGGCCGCGGGGATCATCGACCACGAAAGCGGCACCCGCGATATCCGCCGTCTCAGTGGGCTGTTCCGCTTGATGCCGTTCACCGCGACCCTCGCCATGGTTGCCAGCGCCGCCATGGCCGGGGTGCCGTTGATGAACGGCTTCCTGTCCAAGGAAATGTTCTTCGCCGAAACCGTGTTCATCAGCGCCACCGCCTGGGTCGAATACGCCTTGCCGGTGATCGCGACGCTGGCGGGGACGTTCAGCGTGGTGTATTCCCTGCGTTTTACCGTGGATGTGTTTTTCGGCCCTCCAGCCACCGACCTGCCGCACACGCCCCACGAACCGCCACGCTGGATGCGGGTGCCGGTGGAACTGCTGGTCCTGGCCTGCCTGGTAGTCGGCGTACTGCCCGCACTGTCGGTGGGCGCGGTACTGGCAGCCGCCGCACAACCGGTGGTGGGTGGCACCTTGCCTGAGTACAGCCTGGCCATCTGGCACGGGCTGAACGCGCCGATGATCATGAGCCTGATCGCCATGACGGCGGGCATCCTGATCTATTTGCTGTTGCGCAAACCGTTCAAGCGCGGTCGCCTTGAACGCACTCCCTTGATCGGCCGACTGAGCGGCAAACGCCTGTTCGAGCGTTTGCTGGTCAGCCTGATGCGCGGCGCGCGGAGGCTGGAGCGACGCATCAGCACCCGCCGCCTGCAGACGCAACTGTTCATGCTGGTGGCCGTGGCCTTGCTCGCGGCGCTACTGCCGATGCTCGACAGCGGACTGACTTGGGGCAATCGGCCGAAAATCCCGGGTTCTGGTGTGTTCGTGGCCCTGTGGCTGATCGCGATCGCCTGCGCTTTGGGCGCCGCCTGGCAAGCCAAGTATCACCGGCTGGCGGCGCTGACCATGGTCAGCGTCTGCGGGTTGATGACCTGCGTGACCTTCGTGTGGTTCTCTGCCCCCGACCTGGCGCTGACTCAATTGGTGGTCGAGGTGGTCACCACCGTGCTGATCCTGCTCGGCCTGAGATGGCTACCACGACGTATCGAAAACGTCGTGCCGACCTCGACGCAACGGGGCAAGGCGCGCGTTCGCCGAATCCGCGACCTGTCGCTGGCCGGTTTGGCGGGGGGTGGCATGGCGCTGTTGTCATACGCCATGCTGACCCGCCCCACCCCGAATCATATCTCGTCGTTCTACCTGCGTCGGGCCCTGCCTGAAGGCGGCGGGACCAACGTGGTGAACGTCATGCTGGTGGATTTCCGCGGCCTCGACACATTGGGCGAAGTCACCGTGCTGGCGGTGGTCTCGCTAGTGGTCTTCGCTCTGCTGCGGCGCTTCCGCCCGCCCAAGGAGAGCATGCAGTTGCCCGCGCAACAGCGACTGCTGGCGCGGGATGTGGTCAGTGATCTGATCAACCCGCGCAGCGCCAGCGACACGGCACTGGGCTTCATGATGGTACCGGCGCTGCTGGTGCGCCTGCTGCTGCCGGTGGCCCTGGTAATTTCCATGTACCTGTTCATGCGCGGGCACAACCAGCCCGGAGGTGGTTTCGTTGCCGGGCTGGTGATGTCGGTGGCGTTCATTCTGCAATACATGGTGGCAGGAACGCAGTGGGTCGAAGCGCGCATGAGCCTGAGACCACTGCGCTGGCTCGGAACCGGATTGCTGTGCGCGACGGCGACGGGCGCGGGCTCGCTGTATTTCGGCTACCCGTTCCTGACCACTCACACTGCTCACATGCATCTGCCGCTGCTGGGCGATCTGCACGTGGCCAGCGCGCTGTTCTTCGACATTGGCGTCTATACCGTGGTGGTCGGCTCGACGCTGTTGATCCTCACCGCCCTGGCCCACCAATCGGTGCGCAGTCATCGGCCATCGAGCCTGCCGCGTTCCGTTGCACCGAAAGGAGTCGCCTGATGGAAGAAGTCATCGCAATCGCCATTGGCGTCCTGGCCGCGTCCGGCGTCTGGCTGATCCTGCGCCCACGGACCTTCCAGGTCGTCATGGGCCTGTGCCTGCTGTCCTACGGGGTCAATCTGTTCATTTTCAGCATGGGCAGTCTGTTCATCGGCCGCGAGCCGATCGTCAAGGACGGTGTCCCTCAGGATCTGCTGCACTATACCGACCCCCTGCCGCAGGCCTTGGTACTGACTGCCATTGTCATCAGCTTCGCCATGACGGCATTGTTCCTTGTCGTACTGCTGGCGTCGCGGGGCCTGACCGGCACCGACCATGTCGACGGTCGGGAGCCTAAGGAATGAGTTTGATGCCTACCCTGATCATCGTGCCCGTTCTACTGCCGTTGCTGACAGCCGCGGTGATGCTGCTGCTTGGGGAGAAACACCGGCCGCTGAAAGCGCAGATCAACCTGCTGTCGACTTTGGCAGGCCTGCTCGCCGCCGTGCTGTTGATGGTGCAGGTGCAACAGGGCAGCAGCTCGATCGGCGTCTACCTGCCCGGCAACTGGGAGGCGCCCTTCGGCATCGTGCTGGTCGCCGATCGCCTGGCCGCATTGATGATGGTCCTGACCGGGATCATCGCCAGCTGCGCACTGCTCTTTGCCATGGCACGCTGGGATCGGGCCGGGGCGAGCTTTCATGCCATGTTCCAGATCCAGTTGATGGGGCTGTATGGCGCCTTCCTGACCGGCGACCTGTTCAATCTGTTCGTGTTCTTCGAAGTGCTGCTGGCGGCCTCTTACGGCTTGATGTTGCATGGCTCCGGGCGCGCCCGAGTGTCTGCCGGCATGCACTACATCGCGATCAACCTGCTGGCGTCGTCTTTGTTCCTGATCGGCGCGGCGATGATCTACGGTGTCACCGGCACCCTGAACATGGCCGACCTGGCGATCAAGATCCCCCAGGTAGCCGCCGCCGATCGCGGCCTGCTGCACGCGGGCGCTGCCATTCTGGCCACGGCGTTTCTGGCCAAGGCCGGCATGTGGCCGCTGAACTTCTGGCTGGTGCCCGCCTATTCCAGCGCCAGTGCACCGGTGGCTGCCTTGTTCGCGATTATGACCAAGGTCGGCCTGTACACGGTACTGCGGCTATGGACGCTGCTGTTTTCCAATGAAGCCGGTGTCTCCGCGCACTTTGGTGGAGACTGGCTGGTCATCGGCGGCTTGGTGACGATTGCCTGCGCGGCGGTGTCGATCATCGCCGCTCAACGCCTGGAGCGCATGGCCAGCCTGAGTATCCTGGTCTCGGCCGGCACCTTGCTCGCCGCCATCGGCTTCGGCCAGCAGCGGCTCACGGGGGCGGCGCTGTTCTATCTGGTGAGCTCGACCCTGGCGCTGTGCGCGCTGTTTTTGCTGGCCGAGCTGATCGAGCGCTCGCGCTCGGCCAACGATATAGCACTGGAAGACGACACCGACGCCCTGCCACGCGCCCAGGAGTCCCTGCACCCGCCCAAGGGCATCAATCTGGACGACGAGCAAAAGGCCGTGGTCGGCCAGGTCATCCCCTGGACCATGGCGTTCCTCGGCTTATCTTTCATTGCTTGCGTATTGCTGATCGTCGGCATGCCGCCTCTGTCCGGGTTCATCGGCAAACTGAACCTGATCAGCGCGTTGTTCAACCCCCATGGCCTGCAAGCGCCGGGCGTGACCCTGTCGAGCGAAGGTTGGATATTCGTCGCGTTGCTGGTGATATCGGGACTGGCCTCCTTGATGGGCATGACCCGAGTGGCCATCCAGCGGTTCTGGACGCCCCAGGATCGCCCTTCGCCGCTATTGCGGCGCAACGAGTGCATTCCTATCGTCATCCTCCTGGCGTTGTCGGTGGTTATGACCTTCAAGGCCGAGCCACTGCTGCGCTACACCCAGGACACCGCCGCCGAACTCGACAATTCTTCGCGCTATGTCGAAGCCGTGTTGGGCACCAAGGCGCGCCCGGGCCCACTCGCTGCCCAGACGCCGGCGCCCATGGGAGCAACGCCATGAAGCGCCTGTTCCCGGCTCCTTTGCTGTCCATCGCCTTGCTGCTGTTGTGGCTGCTGCTCAACCTCTCGCTCAGTGCAGGCCAGGTATTGCTGGGGGTGTTGTTCGGCATACTCGCACCGCTGTTCATGGCGCCGCTGCGCCCGTCCCATCCGCATATTCGCCGGCCGTTGACGGTGCTGAGACTGCTGGGGCGGGTGGGGATCGACATGGTGGTCTCCAACCTGCAAGTCGGCTGGCACGTCTGGAACCTCGACCGCCGTCCGCCGCGCTCGGCGTTCGTCAAGGTGCCTTTGGAGCTGCGTGATCCTGCCGGACTGGCAACGCTGTCGGTGGTCTGCACGGTCGTCCCTGGCACCATCTGGTCCGAGCTGGCCCTGGACCGCAGCCTGTTGCTGATACATGTTTTCGACCTGGACGACGAAGCGCGCTTCATCGCTCATTTCAAGACCACCTACGAACGCCCGCTGATGGAGATCTTCCAATGAGCCCGCTGCTCGACAACGCCATCCTCGCGACCCTGTGCATCTTCGCCCTGGCCATGCTGCTGACCCTCGTGCGGCTATTTCGCGGGCCCTCGGCGCAAGATCGAGTGCTTGCCCTGGACTACCTGTACATCCTCGCCATGCTGATGATGCTGGTATTGGGTATTCGCTATGCCAGCGACACGTATTTCGAAGCCGCACTGCTGATCGCCCTGTTCGGCTTCGTTGGCTCGTTCGCCTTGGCTAAATTTTTGCTGCGCGGAGAAGTGATCGAATGACTGACGCCGAACTGCTGCCGATGTGGATCGAGGTACTCACCGCCGTCTTGCTGGTGGCCAGCAGCCTGTTCGCGCTCACTGGCGCCCTGGGCTTGCTGCGTCTCAAGGACTTCTTTCAACGCCTGCATCCTCCGGCCCTGGCCTCGACCCTGGGCGTATGGTGCGTGGCCATTGCCTCGATTCTGTACTTTTCGGCGCTCAAGCACAGTCTGGTACTGCACGCGCTACTGATTCCGATCCTGCTGGCGATCACCATGCCGA
The DNA here is from genome assembly GCA_903970465.1 of Gammaproteobacteria bacterium. GTDB lineage: Bacteria > Pseudomonadota > Gammaproteobacteria > Pseudomonadales > Pseudomonadaceae > Aquipseudomonas. The sequence continues at coordinate 60,884 of CAJCIO010000033.1, read as the reverse complement.
TCACCACCTTGCTGCTGGCCAGGGCCGCGCTGTTTCGCAAGCGCATGGCCAAGGAACCGGTGCCGGCAGAGATCAGCAGCCGCGACTCGTCAGGCGGCGCTTGAGCGCTATTTGAGCGCCGTCGCTACTTTGTCGGCGACGTCTGCGGGCAACCAGGCCCGCCACAATTCGGGCTGTTCACGCATGAAGCTTTCGGCCGCATCACGGGGCTGGCGATGATCCTTGCTCATGTCGGCCAGCGCCTTGTTCAGCGGGTCGATCGGGATCTGCACGCGGGTGAACGCCGCAGCGATCTGAGGGTATTGCTGCTCGAACGGCACCGACACGCCGATCGACAACTTGGAGGCCAGGGAGCGAGTCGGTTTGGGGTTGGCATTGTCGGCGTCGGTAAGGGTCTTCCAGGCCTCGGCGTCGAATGGCGGCTCTTCGAGCTGAATCAGCTTGTAGCGCCCAAGCAGCGGTGTCGGCGACCAATAGTAGAACAGCACCGGCTTGCCGCGCCGGATCGATGAAGCGATCTCGGCATCCAGAGCCGCGCCGGAACCGCTGCGGAAGTTATTGTAGCTGTCGGTCAAGCCATAGGCCTTGAGCTTCTGTGCGTTGACCACTTCAGAGGTCCAGCCGATCGGGCTGTTGAGAAACCGTCCCTTGTCGGGCGCTTCCGGGTCCTTGAACACTTCCTTGTAGCGCGGCAGATCGCTGACGCTTTTCAAGTCCGGCGCCAAGGGCTTGATGCCTCGGGAGGGGTCGCCCTTGATTACATACTCGGGCACCCACCAACCTTCGGTGGCGCCGGTGACGATATCGCCCAATCCCTTGACCTTGCCTTCGGCCTCGGCCTTGACCCACACCGGGCTGCGGCCTGCCCATTCCTCGCCGATGACCTGAATGTCGTTTTTCGACAGAGCCGTCTCCAGCGTGATGGTGGTACCGGGCAACGTATCGGTCGGCAGCTCGTAGCCCTTCTCGACGATCACCCGCAGGATCTCGGTGATCAGGCTGCCGCTCTCCCAATTCAGGTCAGCGAAGTGTACGGGCGCCGCTGCGGCCTGCACGGGTGCCTGAGTTGCCAAGGCGATCAGCGCAGCGGCCAACAGCGTGCGTAGTCCTTTCATGCTCGTCTTCCTCGAATGTCGGTGGGCATTCATTCAGTCAACAGACTGTAGACGAGGTTCCTTTGTGCAAGCGAGCTTTGCGTTCGGCAGCTACCTTGGCACCGCTACGCACTCACTCGCTGGGCTTGAAGGTCAGCTCGCCCTTACGCCACTTGGCCGCCTTGCTCGATACCGCCTTGAGCGTCTTGGCCACGCCGAGCTGCAATTGCTCGTGCGCGGCGAACACCATCACCACGGTCTGCCCTTCCTTGAACACAATGCCGTGACCTTCGGCGCTATCGACGAAGGCATATTCGCCCAAGCCATAGACCGTCAGTTTGATGTCGCGAAACTTGATCTCGAACTTGCCGCCTTCACGGCTTGGCAAAACGGCCGCGCGAAAGTGATCTCCAACCTTGAGTTCCAAACGCTGTTTGTCGTCGACTACCAACGCAGTTTGCGTATCGATCTCGGCCATATAAAGGCCTTCGGCGGTCTGCTCGGTGACATAGACGAAGCGCGTTTGAAACTGCTTGACCAACTTAGCGCGCAAATCGCCCAGTACAAAAAGGGCGTGCATATCCAGATTACTTACTGCCAATGAAAGGTCTCCCCAGATGAAAAACCGTCGCCTGCGGACACGGCCTGATGGCCGGTTCGGACGCCACGGAGCACACAACTGACCACGAGGGCCAACCCATGAAGATTAAATGAAATGATCGTTTGATAACCGTCGATGCAACGTCTCGACATAAAACCAGTTGCCGAGGATTTTTCCTACAGCAGGCCGAAGCTCCTGTCAGAATTTTCGGCAGAATACTGCAAGTAGAAAAGAATTTTCTGACATTCAGCACCCGAAAAACATGAGATAGATAACGCCACGGTCACCGCCCTTGTCTGGCGGCCCCATCTATCCGATTGCCCAGCGTGAATATGGAGTGCGCCCAACCATGCCAGAAACCAACAAAAACCACTGTCAAACCTCGGCCCAGAGCTCACCCTGCGCACATTACGCCCAATATCCAAAGGTCGCCAAGGGCTCTGCCACGGGGTTGCCGATGTACCGGGTGATTCCCGCCGGCAAGGCGTTCTATCACGTCGTAGAGACCGCCACCAACCGGGTCATCGGCTACCGTCGCCAGCACGCCGATGCCTGTGCCCTGGCCCGGCATTTGGAAACCGGCGAACCTAACGAACAGATGCGCATTCGGGCGAACTCTGGCGCATAGCGTCGTTCCTATCTCACGACAGCTACACAATCAACCATCTGCGGCACAGCCTGCCGAGGAGTCGACATGGAATTGCAAGACCACAATCTGGATACCTTGTTCCAGCAACTGAATCTGGACAGCGATCCCGCGAGCATCGACGCCTTCATCGCCAGTCACCAACTGAGCGCCGACGTAAAGCTGATCGACGCTGATTTTTGGACGCCCGCTCAGGCGGCCTTCCTCAAGGAATTGTTACGTGAAGATGCCGAGTGGGCTCCGACGGTCGACGAATTGAACGTGCGCCTGCATGAAACCCCGCAACCGTAACCCCAGGCGGATCTGAACACAGCGCCGATCACCGGACCGCGAAGCGACTAGTGCTTCAGCGCAGTGCCCACCCCGATATCGTCGAGCTCGCCGTCCACTGCGGCCTGCTCTTCGATACTTTCAAGCAGGCCGAACATGGTGCGCCAGGCACCACGGCACTCCTCAGCTTCAGGGCGACTGCCAAACGCGGTCCCTCGTTGCTCGCCATCGACGAGCACCACCCAGCAAACCTTGTGACCTTGATTGCGCAGAGTCTGAGGGACCCCGCTGCCGATCATCACGGCAATATCGATATTGCACTGCATGATCCCCCTCCCGAGATTTCATAGCCAGCTAACGATACGTCCATGGTAGAGAGATATTCCCTGAGGAAACAGCACCTTGCAGCACAGCAGCATTACCGCTGACGCAACAATAGGTGTGCAGGCGCTTGATGCCTGACGTATCGCCGATGGACTTGAAAGGTTATCGGCAGCATCGGCGTTGGATTTAGCGTCTTTGATCAGCGCCAGGCCATCATATAGCCATTATCTACCGTTGCCTGCGTAGAGGCAACGGCATTCGCAGGGCGCCGACGAGCTGGGAGCGAACAGGGGATGTCCGCTCCGCCCGATGACCTCACGGGTGGTTCAGCATGGCCTCAGGCTTGGCGCTGATGCCGATCGATCTGCTCGTGGCGTTCCTGAGCCTCGATGCAGTACTTGGTGGTCGGGCTGATCAGCAGACGCTTGAGGCCGATAGCCTCTCCACTATCGTCGCACCAGCCAAAGCTGTCATCACTGATACGCCCCAAGGCCATCTCCAGCTGCGGCAACATGCGCTGATCACGATCGATCGCATTCACCAACCAGGTACGCTCTTCTTCCACCGAAGCGGCATCGGCAGGATCGGCCGGCGTGTCCAGGCTTTCGATAGCTACACGGTTCTGCTCGATACGCTCGTGGGTCTCGACCTTCATGCCCTGCAACAGCTCGACGAAGAAAGCGTGCTGCTCGGCGTTCATGTAGTCATCCGCCGGCATGGCCAGCAACTTTTCCTTTGTCATTGATTTCTCTATAAAAAATAGGTGCATTCAGGCGAATCGTGGTGCATGTCGAGGGCGTGCCTTCAGCATGCGGCAATCTCCAAGCGCCAGCCGGCACTCATTTATGAGGGGCGGCAGTCTAAGGCGGCTTCACCTGCGCAGCAATAGGGTTGAGGTCTCAATTGACCAATAACCCCTTCGGGGGCAGCAAAGGCGGGTGTTCGCAGATGAAAAATGCGGGCGAGTGTTCAATAATGAGTCTCATTATGTTACAAGTTAGCATCCTTATTCCTATCTGCCGGTGCTCGATGCTCGTTCCGTTCCTAATAATGCTGCGCGAAGGTATTGAAGCCGCCTTGGTCGTCGGCATCATCGCCAGCTATCTCAAGCAGACCGGTCGCGGCCAATGGATGCCCGCCGTTTGGGTCGGTGTATTCCTCGCCGTTGCCCTGTCACTGCTGGTAGGCGGTGGCCTGGAGCTGGTCAGCGCGGAATTCCCGCAGCGCCAGCAAGAGCTGTTCGAAAGCGTTATTGGCATCGTCGCAGTGGTGTTCCTCTGCACCATGGTCACCTGGATGCGCAAGGTGTCCCGCTCCATCAAGCATTCGCTGCACGCCTCCCTCGACCAAGCGTTGGCCGGTTCGCAGAACCAGGTCTATGCGCTGATCGGCATGGTGTTCTTCTCGGTAGCCCGCGAAGGCCTCGAAACGGTGTTTTTCCTGCTCGCCGTGTTCCAACAGAGCACCGGCGCTTCGGCGCCTCTGGGGGCGCTGCTGGGCCTCGTTTGCGCGGTGATAGTCGGCCTGGCACTGTACAACGGCAGCATGCGCCTGAACCTCGGCGCGTTCTTTCGCTGGACCAGCCTGTTCATTCTGTTCGTCGCAGGCGGCATTCTCTCCAACTCGGTGCGCTCGCTGCACGAAGCGGGCGTCTGGAACTCCCTGCAGGACGTGGTGTTCGACATCAGCGGCATACTGCCGATGGACGGCCCGGCCGGCTCGGTACTGGCTGGCATGTTCGGCTACCAGGATGCCCCGACTGTGAGCGTGCTCGGCGCTTATTTGATTTTCATGATCGTGGCACTGGTGCTGTTTTTCATGCCGGTGCCCCATCGCGCCGCTGCCCCTGCCAACAAACCTTCTGTCTCGCATCAATAAGGCCCTCCATGTCCAACCCAGCATCCCCCCTGCCGCCACGCCTGATTCGCTTGGCGGTGGCCGGTTCGGTAATCCTCATGATCGCTGCCGGCGGCCTGTTCTATTACGCCTCCCAGTCTGCCTCGAGCAAACGCGCGGCCAATAGCGAAGGTGAGATCACCGTTACCATCCATCCGAAGAGCTGCGAACCGAATTCGCTGACACTGCCGGCCGGCAAGGCCCGCTTCAAAATCGTCAACGCCTCGGATCGTGCAGTGGAATGGGAGATCCTTGACGGCGTACTGGTGGTCGAGGAGCGGGAAAACATCGTGCCGGGCCTGAGCTCGATCATCAACGCCAACTTGCAGCCTGGGGACTACGCCATCACCTGCGGCCTGCTGAGCAATCCGCGGGGCACCCTGCACGTCACCGCGACGGCGGAATCCGACGCCCAGGCCAAGGCCAAGCCATCGCTGGTCAACTTCGTCGGCCCGCTGTCCGAGTACCGGGTGTACCTGAGCATGCAGGGCAGTGCGCTGATCAAGGCCGTGGATGCCCTCAAAGCCGCCATCGCGATGGGCGACCTGGCCCAGGCGCAGGCGCTCTACGTGCCGGCGCGTGCTGCATACCAGCACATCGCCCCCGCCGCACAGCGCCTGGCCGAGCTGAACAACGCCATCGAAGCTCGTGCCGACTATTACGAAAAACGCGAGCAGGACCCGGGTTTTGGCGGTTTCCACCGTCTGGAATATGGCCTGTTCGCCAAGAACAGCGTCGATGGTCTGACACCCGTTGCGCAAAAACTGCTGGCCGACGTCATTCGCCTGAAGCAGGAATTGCTGGCCCAGCAACTGCCGCCGCAGCAGCTGATCACCATCATTTCGCGCAACATCCGCAGCCTGGCCGAAACCCGCAGCAACGGCGAAGAGGAGCGTTACAGCCACAGCGACCTCAACGGTTTTGCGGCCAACCTGGAAGGCACCCGCAAGGTCGTCGACCTGCTGCGCCCACTGCTGACCAAGTCCGGCCCGCAAGTACTGGCGAGCATCGATACCGCCGCCAACGACCTCGACGTGCAACTCAACGGCTTCAAGGATCAGGACGCCTATATCTCGTACGACAAGGTCGATGCTTCGCAGCGCAAGCAGATTGCCGACCGCGCCAAGGCCTTGGCCGACGCATTGGACGGAATTTCTCCTGCCCTCGGCCTGACCGGCCAGTAACCACGTAGACGATATTCGATGAAAGACTCAGATAACGCGCCACATTCGCTGCAACGCCGCAAGGTCCTCATGGGCCTGGGTGCTGCCGGAGCTGCCCTGGCCGGCAGCGCACTGACCTGCCCGGCCATGGCCGCTGAAGCCAAGGTCACCGAAGCTCCGCACAGTGACAAGACTGCCGACGTGCATGCCTACGAAGGCGTGCATCAGTCCGGCATCGTCACACCGCGCCCGACCGCCGGCATGATGGTGTCTTTCGACGTGCTGGCCCAGGACCGCGAAGACCTAGAGCGGCTGTTCCGCACCCTCGACGAGCGCATCCGCTTCCTGATGAAAGGCGGCCCGGTTGCCGAGCTCGACCCCAAGCTGCCGCCGCCGGACTCCGGCATCCTCGGCCCGGTGGTCACTCCGGACAACCTGACCATCACCGTCTCGGTCGGCAACTCGCTGTTCGACGAGCGTTTCGGTCTGGCTGCGGTCAAGCCCAAGCGCCTGAGCCAGATGGTGGGGTTCCCCAACGATGGCCTCGAAGCTGCCTGCTGCCACGGTGACATCTCACTGCAGTTCTGCTCCAACAGCGCCGACACCAACATTCACGCCTTGCGTGACGTGATCAAGAACCTCCCGGACCTGCTGTTCGTGCGCTGGAAGCAAGAAGGCACCGTGCCTGCGCAACCGCCCCTCAAGCCAGGCCAGCCGGCTGAGAGCGCGCGCAACTTTTTGGGTTTCCGCGACGGCTCGGCCAACCCCGACTCCAACGACGCCAAGGCCATGAACGCTGTGGTGTGGGTGCAGCCGGGCAGCGATGAGCCCGCCTGGGCCGCGAACGGCAGCTACCAGGTGGTGCGGATCATCCGCAATCTGGTCGAGCGCTGGGATCGTACCCCGCTGCAGGAACAGGAAAGCATTTTCGGGCGCAAGAAGCCCAGCGGCGCGCCCATGGACGGCAAGGTCGAAACCGACGTTCCTGACTACCACAAGGACCCGGCCGGCAAGCTCACCAAGCTTGATTCGCATATCCGCCTGGCCAATCCGCGCACCCCGGAATCGCAAGCCAACCTGATCCTGCGTCGCCCGTTCAACTATTCCAATGGCGTCAACAAGAATGGCCAGCTCGACATGGGGCTGCTGTTCATCTGCTACCAGGCCGACCTGGAAAAAGGATTCATCACCGTGCAGACCCGCCTGAACGGCGAGCCTCTGGAGGAGTACCTCAAGCCGACTGGCGGCGGATACTTCTTCACTCTGCCCGGCGTGAAAAGCGACAAGGACTTCATCGGTCAGTCGCTGCTTGCTGCTTCGCATACAAAAACCGTGGCCTGACCCTTAATATCTGGTATGAGAACTTCCATGAAAAAGACACCGCTGGCGCTGTTGATGACCCTGGGTATGCTGAGCACGCCGTTCTCGGCCTTCGCCGCCGCTCCGGCGACGCTGGATCTGGTCGCACCGATCTCCGATTACAAAATCTACGTGACCGAGCAAGTTGACCAACTGGTTACCCAGACTCAGGCCTTCACCGACGCCATCAACAAAGGCGACATCGCAACCGCCAAGAAGCTGTACGCGCCAACCCGCGTGCACTATGAAGCGATCGAGCCGATCGCTGAGTTGTTCAGCGACCTGGACGGTGCCATCGACTCGCGTGTCGACGACCACGAAAAAGGCGTTGAAGCTGAAGACTTCACCGGCTTCCACCGCCTTGAGTACATCCTCTGGGCCGACAAGACCCCTGACGCTGCCAAAACCAAAGAGCTCACGGCTGACCTGGTCAAGAACGTCAAGGACCTGCAAGCCCGCATTGCCGACCTGACCTTCCCGCCTGAGAAAGTCGTTGGCGGCGCCGCTGCGCTGATGGAAGAAGTCGCGGCCACCAAGGTGTCCGGCGAAGAAGACCGTTACAGCCACACCGACCTTTATGACTTCCAGGGCAACGTCGACGGCGCGAAGAAAATCGTCGACCTGTTCCGTCCGCAAGTCGAGAAGACCGACAAGGCCTTCGTCGCCAAGCTGGACAAGAACTTCGCCACGGTCGACAAGATCCTGGCCAAGTACAAGACCAAGGACGGCGGCTACGAGACCTATGACAAGGTCAAGGAAGCCGATCGCAAGGCCCTCATCGGCCCGGTCAACACCCTGGCTGAAGACCTGTCGACTCTGCGCGGCAAGCTGGGCCTGAACTAAGGTCCACACCTGCAGCGAGGGGGCCAGCCCCTCGCTGCATGATCTCTGCCTGATAAAGCCTGTTGATCCATCCGCAACACCCTCAGCAATAACACCCCCTCAAGCCTTGCCCCCTCCCCGCCCGCGTTCTAGATTAGTCCTCACGTCGACACCGAAGCGACACTGAAACGAAGGTAGCGCCATGGCACTCACGGACACCGCCACCGATGTACGCCCGGGCGAAGCCCTCGACACCGCGCGTATCGATGGCTGGCTCAAGGACCACCTGCCCCAGCTGCAAGGTACCCCGAACATCCGGCAGTTTCCCGGGGGCGCCTCCAACCTCACCTACCTGATCCAGTACCCGCAGCGCGAACTGGTGCTCAGACGCCCGCCCTTCGGCCACAAGGCCCGCAGCGCCCATGACATGGGCCGCGAATTCCGCATCCTCAACGCGCTGCGCCCGGCGTTCGCCTATTGCCCGCAGGCCCTGCTGCACTGCACGGATGAAACCGTCATCGGCGCCGAGTTCTATGTGATGGAGCGGGTCGAAGGCATCATTCTGCGCACCGATCTGCCGGGGGAACTGGACCTCGATCCGCTTCGCACTCGCCGTCTGTGCGAGGGCTTTATCGATCGGCTGGTGGAGCTGCATCAGGTCGACTATGTCGCCTGTGGCCTCGGTGATCTCGGCAAGCCCGAGGGCTACGTGCAGCGTCAGGTCAGCGGCTGGAGCGAGCGCTACGATCAGGCCCGCACCCCAGATGCGCCGGCATGGGCTGCGGTCAAATCCTGGCTGCGCGACAAACAGCCACCAGACAGCGGCCGCGTCAGCCTGTTGCACAACGATTACCGCTTCGACAATGTGATCCTCGACCCGGCCGACCCGCTGCGCATCATCGGCGTGCTGGATTGGGAGCTGGCCACCTTGGGTGATCCGCTGATGGACCTGGGCAACTCGCTGGCCTACTGGATCGAAGCGGGCGACTCATCCCCCATGCAACGGCTGCGACGCCAACCCAGCAACGCCCCGGGCATGCTCGGGCGCGAGGCCTTCGTGGCGTACTACGCGCTGCGCGCAGGCATCGAGGTGAGCAACATGGACTTCTATCGGGTCTATGGTCTGTTCCGTCTGGCCGGAATCATCCAGCAGATCTACTTTCGCTTTTATCACGGACAGACCGCCGATCCGCGTTTCGCGTCGTTCATTCACATGAATGGTTTGCTCGAACGCCTGAGCCTGCAGGTGATCGAGCAATCGAGGCTCTAAGGATCGATCCCTCCCCCTTGAAAGGACCCCGACAGTGACCAAGACCACCCTGTTCGACCTCGACGGCAAGATCGCCTTCGTTTCCGGCGCCAGCCGCGGTATCGGTGAAGCCATCGCCCGCCTGCTCGCCCAGCAAGGCGCTCATGTGATCGTCTCGAGCCGCAAGCTGGAAGGCTGCCAGGCAGTAGCAGATTCGATCATCGCCGAGGGTGGCAAGGCCACAGCGCTGGCCTGTCACATTGGCGAGATGGCGCAGATCGAGGCAGTGTTCGCGGCCATTGCCGAGCAGTTCGGCCGCCTGGATATTCTGGTCAACAACGCGGCCACCAATCCGCAGTTCGGACATGTGCTCGACACCGATCTGGCCGCGTTCCAGAAGACCCTGGACGTGAATATCCGTGGCTACTTCTTCATGTCGGTTGCCGCCGGCAAGCTGATGCGTGGGCATGGCGGTGGCAGCATCATCAACGTGGCGTCGATCAACGGCGTCACGCCAGGACATTTTCAGGGGGTGTATTCGATCACCAAGGCGGCGGTGATCAACATGACCAAGGTATTCGCCAAGGAGTGCGCGCCGTTGGGAATTCGCTGCAATGCGCTGCTGCCCGGGATCACCGATACGCGTTTCGCCTCGGCGTTGGTCAGTAACGAAGCGATCCTCAAGACGGCCATGGTGCAGATCCCGCTCAAGCGGGTCGCCAAGCCTGACGAGATGGCCGGGGCGGTATTGTACCTGGCCAGTGAGGCGTCGAGCTATACCACGGGCACGGCGATCAATGTCGATGGCGGGTTTCTGGCTTGAGGCTCAGGCCCACCCTATAGCGAGAGGGCTCGTCGCGAAAAAACAGCCAGCGGCCATTGTATGGCTGCCCCACCCTTTCGGGGGCAAGCCCCCTCGCTACAGGATCGTGTTTGCCCAGAAGACTAGGTACAATGCCGGCCTTTCGCGGTGCTCCTTTGGCGCCACATTCCTGCCCAGCAAGTTGCCCTCCATGTTCTTCGAACTCAGCGTCAGCCTCTCCACCCTCGGGATTCTCGCGGTTGTAGCCTTCTTGGCCGGATTCATCGATGCCATCGCCGGCGGGGGCGGTCTGCTGACCACTCCGGCCTTGCTCACCGCTGGCCTGCCGCCGCACCTGGTGCTGGGCACCAACAAGCTCAGCTCGACCTTCGGCTCGGCCACCGCCGGTTTCACCTTCTACCGGCGCAAGCTGTTCCATCCGCGGCAATGGACACACGCATTGATCTGCACCGCTATCGGCGCGCTGGTCGGCGCCGTGGTCGCCCATTATCTGCCGGCAGAGTGGCTGAACAAGATGCTCCCGGTGATCGTCTTCGGTTGTGGTCTGTACCTGCTGTTCGGCGGCACGCCCAAGGCGCCGCTGGACGTCGACGTCCCGATCAGCAAAAAATGGCAAGCGCCACAGGGCTTCACGCTGGGCTTCTATGACGGCGTTGCCGGCCCCGGTACTGGCGCGTTCTGGACGGTGAGCACGCTGTTGCTCTACCCCATCGATCTGGTCAAGGCCAGCGGTGTGGCGCGCAGCATGAACTTCGTCAGCAACGCCGCGGCGCTCATGGTGTTCGTCATCAACGGCCAGGTCGACTGGGTGATTGGCCTGTGCATGGGCGTTTGCGTGATGATCGGTGCGTTCTTCGGCGCACGCACGGCCATCGGCGGCGGGGCCAAATTCATTCGGCCGGTGTTCATCAGCGTAGTCCTGGCGCTGACCGTGCGCCTGGCCTGGCAGCACTGGTTCGGCCCGGCTTGAATGCGGTTTTGCTCCTTGAGCCGGTACAGAGTCAAACCTGTGTCGGGGGACCCGCGATACGGTGACTCAGACAAATATCTGCTACAAATACATCCCATCGCGAGCAAGGCCCCTCGCCACAGAATGCGTTTTCAATCCGATTTGACGGTTCTGGCCGCACGTACGGCAGTGACAATCCCTGCCATGGGCGCGATGGCAAACAGCCCGAACAGCCACATCGCCGCCCGGCTGATAGCGTCGGCATCACCTGGATAGTAAAGCCCCGCCAGATTGACGATCATCCCTGCAAAAGCCGCCCCCAACGCCGTCGCGAACAGCTGCACGGTGGTGATCGACGCGCCCGCGCAGTCCTGATCCCGTGCCGGAGTCACCACCAGCACCTGCGTCAACAAGTGCGGCCAGCCCAGCCCGATTCCGAAACCGACCAGCCCCAGGCCCATGCAGATCAACGTCAGTGCCTGCCCGGACTCATCGCCTGAACGCGGCATGCTCAAGGCCAGCAACAGCATGCCGAGCAGCACGAACACCGGCCCGTTGACAATCGCCAAGCGAACCCCACGCGCCTTCCAGCCCGAACTGAGCACTTCCGACACCGTCCAGCCCGCAGCCATCAAGGCCGCGATGTAGCCGCTGATCAAGGGTGTCTGCCCGTGCAGCTTCTGCAGGAAATACGGCACGAAGGTCTCACTGGTCATGCCCACCACCAATAGACCCATGGTCAGGTACAAGGCCAGCAAGGGCGAGCGCAAGCGCAGGGCCGAGGCCGGCAGCAGGCGTACCGTGGCACGACGCTCCAGGCGCACCAGCATGGCAACCAGCACCGAAGCGACCACCACACCGCCGACATTCCAGACCGGGTCTGGGGAGACACTCCCAGCACTTACTACCAACACCGCCCCCATCAACAACAGGAGTTGCGGCATCGCCACGGGATCGGCATTGCCTTCTGCTCGGGCTTTCTCCGGCAGTACCTTCCACACCAGCAAGCCATATGCCGCCGTGACCGGCACCAGAAATCCGAACGCCCAGCGCCAGGCGTGCAGTTCGGCGAACACCCCGCCAATGGCTGGCCCCAAGAGCGTCGCCATGCCCCACATCGCCGACACCAACGCCATGGCTCGCGGCCAGAGCCGCTCTGGCAGGACCACATTGATCATCGAGTAACCCAGCGCAAACAGGAATCCACCGCCGAACCCCTGGATTGCCCTGCCGGTCAGCATCACCGGCATATTGGGGGCCAGCGCACAGGTTGCACTGCCCAGCATGAAGGCCAGCGCCGCCACCGCGTAGGCGCCTCTTGAGCCATGACGCCCGAGCAGCCGCGTGGTCAAGGCCGAACCGAGGATAGAAGCGACGACAAACAGCGTGGTGTTCCATGAATAGAGGTTCAGGCCGCCGATATCGGCGATCACCGATGGCAGTACCGTGGTCGCGATATAGATATTGATGGCGTGCAATGCCACGCCACCGGCCAATGCGGCCGAGCAGGCAGCGTTGCGGCCGCGTAGCAGTTCTGCCCATGTTGCTTGTACCGTCGACATAGTGCCTCCCAGGCTGGCGGTGCGCGATGTTGCCAACAGACTGGCAATCGCTTATTTTGTTTTACAAAGCTTTTCCTTTTTATATTCTTCGAGCGAGCCCTTTATTTTGTCAAGAGAAAGCTTGGAAAATACCGCCACGTCCACCGCAGACCGGCTACTACGACTATTGAAAACACGCGGCCCCCGGCAAGCAATGGAGGCCGGCCAGGTACTGGGCATGACCAGCGAAGCGGCCCGTCAGCAACTCGTCAAGCTGGCCGGTCACGGGCTGGTCGAGGCCCATTCGCAAACGCGAGGTGTGGGGCGCCCGGTGCAGCTTTGGCAGCTGACGAGCAAAGGCCACGGGCGCTTTCCCGATAGCCATGGGGACTTGACCGTGCAGTTGCTCGATGCGGTGCGGGAAACCTTCGGCGAGAGCGCGATCGATCGCTTGATAGAGGTGCGCGAACAGCGCAATGGCGAAAACTACGCCTTGGCCATGGCTGATGCGACCAGCCTTGAGGACAGAGTCAGAAGCCTCAGCGAAGTGCGCAGCCAGGAGGGTTATATGGCGGAATATGCCGCTACAGAGGATGGAGCCTTTCTGCTGATCGAGAACCACTGCCCTATCTGCGCGGCCGCCAGTGCCTGCCAGAATTTTTGCCGTTCTGAATTACAACTGTTCGAACAAGTGCTCGACGCGCGAGTGGAGCGCGTCGAGCATCTGCTGAGTGATTCGCGGCGATGCGTGTACAGGGTGAGCGCGTTGTGATCAATTGAACATTGTGCTGCTTCAGCCCGGCATCGTCGGCTCCGGCAATCCGAGACGCTGCGCCACATACAGGTCGATCAGATACCGCGCGATCGACCGCGACATCGGCAGCGGTGGCAGCGCATCCACCCGGAACCACTGGGCATCTTCGATCTCATCCGCCTGAGGCACGATATCCCCGCCCGCGTATTCGGCATGAAAACCCAGCATCATCGAGTGCGGAAACGGCCAGCACTGGCTGCCCACATAGCGAATATTCTTCACCTGGAGCTGCACTTCCTCGAACACCTCGCGCACGACGCAATCTTCAGCCGACTCGCCCGGCTCGGCAAAGCCGGCCAAGGTGCTGTACACCCCGGTGACGAAACGTGGCGAACGGGCCAGGAGGATTTCGTCGCCGCGGGTGATCAGCACGATCATGCTCGGCGAAATTCGCGGATACGCCCGCAGGTCGCAGACCTCGCAATGCATCGCACGCTCGCGCGGTACCTGCACGTTCGGCGCACCGCAGCGACCACAGAATCGGTGTTCGTCGGCCCAAGTGGCAATCTGCGCGGCATAGGCGAGGACCCGGTAATGGGCAAAGTCGTCATTGAGCATGAATGCACGCAGGCCCTGCCATTGACTGCCGGGCAGTTCTGCCGCGCCATCAAGCACCAGCAGGTACACCGGCTCGCCATCGAAGTGGCCGATGCCGTGTTCGAACGCCAGCGGCAGGTCGAGGCCCTTGACCCACTCACGGGAGAACAGCACGCCCCTGTCGTCGAAGGCGAAGCCTTGCTTGCTGAACACCACGGCCAGGCCGCCGCGGGTTTGAGTATCCAGTACCGAAGTGATCCATCGTTGCGACATCACGGAAATTCCTTGGTTTTGGCACCGGGACGCCGGGTCAGTCATCGAAGACTGGCGTCTGCGCGCTCATGCTGGCCGCCATGGCCAGGCGCAGGTCATGGGATTGCAGCATCGCGGCGTTCCAGGTGGCGATGTATTCGAGGCCGTCATCGATACGGTGATCGCGCATGTAGCTGATCATGCGTTTGGTGCCGGCCACGGCTATCGGTGATTTTGCGGCAATTTGCCCGGCGATGGCAAAGACCCCTTTGTGCAAAGCCTCGACATTTTCGTACGTCCGATTGACCAGGCCGATGCGCAGCGCCTCTTCGTGCTCCACCGTGCGCCCAGTGTAGGCCAGTTCGCGCAGCAGGCCGTCGCCGATGATCCGCGGCAAGCGTTGCAGAGTGCCAACGTCGGCGGCCATGCCCATGTCGATTTCCTTGATGGAAAACTGCGCGTCCTCGCTGCAGTAGCGCATGTCGCAGGCGGCGATCAAATCGATGGCGCCACCGATGCAATAGCCCTGCACCGCCGCCAGCACCGGCTTGCGGCACTGATCGACGGCATTGAACGAAGCCTGCATCTGCAGGATCTTGCGCCGCAACAGCCGCGCATTGCGCCCCACGTCCTTGCCCAGCTCGCTGGCCACCGAGGCCAGCAGCGCCAGGTCGATACCGGCGCTGAAGTGCTTGCCGGCACCACTGAGGACCACCACACGCACGGCATCGGTGTCATCGATCCACTGGAATATCTCGACGATCTCGCGCCAGAAATCGCCATTCATGGCGTTGGCCTTGGCCGCGCGGTTGATCTGCACATGGGCAATGCCGGCATCCAGAGCGACGGTGAAGGCAAGGTAATCGGTCATGGGGGGCGTCCTGTCTGTTTTTGGATGGGCAGGACTATAGCAAGGGTCAGTGACGGGGAATCGGCCAAAGAATAGACCGCACAAGGACTGCAAGCCCCCACCGCCACAGGGTAACCCTTGAACACCGCTTATCTATCAAGCACTCTCGGCCCGCGTCTGCGCCGGCGCATGGGCGCGGTGCAGGTTGAGCGCGGTATTGATGATGCCGATGTGGCTGAACGCCTGGGGGAAGTTGCCGAGCATGCGCTTGCCCAGATGGTCGTACTGCTCGGCCAGCAAGCCGACATCGTTGCACAACCCGGCCAGGCGCTCGAAGAGTGCTTCGGCATCTGCATCACGGCCCAGCAGCACGTAGACATCCGCGAGCCAGAACGAACAGACCAGAAAGGTACCCTCCCCCGGCGTCAGGCCGTCGTTCACCTCGTGGGATTCGTAGCGCAACAGCAGGCCGTCGCGCAGCAAGCGCTTCTCGATGGCGGCCACAGTGGCGACGAAACGCGGATCGTCGGCCGGCAGGAAGCCAGTCAAGGCAATCTGCAGCAGGCTGGCATCGACATCTTCGGCGCCGAACGACTGCACGAAGTAGCCCAACTCGGCGTTGAACCCCTTCTCGCAGACCTCCCGGTGAATCTGCTCGGCCACCGCGCGGTAATGAGCCTGCAACTCGGCGTCGATACCTTCGGCGACGTTGGCGGCCCGGTCGAACGCCACCCAGGCCATGACCTTGGAGTGGGTGAAGTGTCGCGGCTTGGAACGAATCTCCCAGATGCCCTCATCCGGCTGCTGCCAGATCTTCTCCAGAAACGGCATGATCAAGCGTGACACCGAAGTGCTGCGCGGATGGCGCGGCAGCCCATTGCGCAACGCCTGGCTCATGGCATCCGCGACCTCGCCATAGACATCGAGCTGAGTCTGGGTCGCGGCGGCGTTACCGATCCGCACCGGGGTCGAGTTTTCGTAGCCGCTGAGCCACGGCAAGGTGCTCTCCGGCAGCCGCCGCTCGCCGCCCAGTCCGTACATGATCTGCATCTGCTCCGGATTACCGGCCACCGAACGCAGCAGCCACTCGCGCCAGGCGCTGGCCTCCTCGTAATAGCCCAGGTTCATGAACGCCAGCAAGGTCATGGTCGCGTCGCGCAACCAGCAGTAACGATAGTCCCAGTTGCGCTCACCGCCCAGACGCTCCGGCAGCGAGGTCGTGATAGCCGCGACCATGCCGCCGGTAGGCTCGTAGGTCATGGCCTTGAGGGTAATCAGCGAACGCTTGACCAGCTCGCTCCAGCGCCCAACCGGCGGACAGCGATCAGAGAACGCCAGCCAGTAACGCTCGGTGCTCTGCAACGCCTGCTCGCCGTCAAAGCCGGCTTGCACGGGGGTATTGGAGCTTTGGTGCGACAAGCGAAACACCTTGCGCTCCCCGGCCTTGACCACAAAGCGGCTGCCGGTGTGATGGTCGCGCGCCTGCAACGCTGTGGCGCTGCGCATCACCAGCATCTCCGGGCCCGCCACGGCGGTCAGTGTCAGCGGGCTGATCTTCTCCACCCAAGGCACGCTGCTGCCGTAGTCGAAGCGCATCACCAGGTCCATTTCGAAATCCACTTCGCCCTGCAGGCCGTGGACGATGCGCAACACGCTGGCGGGCTGATCGATGGGCATGCAATCGATCAGCACAGCGGTACCAGTGTCGGTCTCGAAGGTGGTTTCAAGGATCATGGTGCCGTCGCGGTAGCGCCGCGTGACCTTGGCATCCGGGCTGACCGGGCCGATGCGCCAGCGACCGTTATCGCTGTCGCCCAGCAAGGCGGCGAAACAGGCAGGGGCATCAAAGCGGGGGAAACACAACCAGTCCAGCGAGCCGTTCTTGTCGACCAGCGCGGCAGTCCTGCAGTTGCCGAGCACAGCGTAGTCTTCGATCAAAGCAGTCATGGTGGTCCTCAGCGTGGGGAAACACACCCCGTCGCCGAATCCCCAGGGAGAGGGATCAGGCGCGTGGCAGAATGAATTCCTGAATGGCCCGCACGACTCCGTCATCGGCATTGCTGTCGGTCACGGCATCGGCCTGGCGCTGTACGTCCGGGTGGGCCTGCCCCATGGCGACGGCAAAGCCTGCGCGCTTGAACATCGGCACGTCGTTGGCGCCATCACCGATGGCGGCGGTCTGCGCCAAGGGGATGTGCAAGTATTCGGCAAGGCTGGCCAGGGCGTCGCCCTTGTTGGCCGCCAGCGCGGTAACGTCCAGATAGTATTGCTGAGAGCGCGACGCCAACGCCTGGCCTTCGATCAGCGGCAGCAGTTGCTTCTCGAGGTCGATCAACAGTTGGAAGTCATCCGTGGTGGCGACGATCTTGTCGATGCGCTCCAGGTACGGGGCGAAATCCTCGACCAAGGTCGGGCCATAGCCAAGCGCGTGCAACTCGGTGTCGAAATAGGCGCCGCTGCGGTCACGGGCAAGCCAGTGATCGTCGGCGAACACCCAGATGGTCACCGGCTGCTCGGCGAACAGCTTGAGCGCGGTATGCACCGCCGCTGGTTCGACACAATGGCGCTGCAGTACAGTGCCATCGACGTCGCATAGATTGCCGCCGTTGAAGGCCATGGTCGGCACATCGATGCCAAGTTGCTCGATCTGTTTGCGCATGGCCTTCGGCGGACGGGCGCTGGCCAGGCTGAAGTGCACCCCGGCCTTTTGCAGTTGCGCGACCGCAGCGATCACGCCGGGCGAGAGTGTGTGGTCGGGGAGCAGCAGGGTGCCATCCATGTCGCTCAACATGAGTTTTATGCCGACCCTGCCGGCCTCGCCGGCAGCCCCTACTCCCACAGCGTGCTCCTGCTCCTGTGGGAGCGGGCTCTGCCCGCGAAGGGGCCCAGAAGCCTTGTGCGAATCCTCGCCACTCATCCCAGCGGGCGCCAGGCGCGGTCATCACGCGCCAGCAAGTCGTCGGCCTGCTGCGGCCCATCGGACCCTGCCGCATACATGCGCACCTTGCCGGCATCCGCCCAGGCATCCAGGAATGGCTGCACTGCACGCCAGCCGTTCTCGATGTTGTCGGCGCGCTGGAACAGCGTCTGATCGCCGATCAGGCAGTCGTAGATCAGCGTCTCGTAACCGGTGGACGGCTGCATCTCGAAGAAGTCCTTGTAGGCGAAACCCAGCCTGACGTTCTGCGTTTCCAGCGCCGGCCCGGGTTTTTTGGCTTGCAGATCGAACCACATGCCTTCGTCCGGCTGAATCTGGATGTGCAGGTAGTTGGACTTGAGGTCGTCGATCTCGGTGTCGCGGAACTGCGCGTACGGCGCCTGCTTGAAGCAGATGGCGATCTCGGTGTCGCGCACACTCATGCGCTTGCCGGTGCGCAGGTAAAACGGCACGCCCATCCAGCGCCAGTTGTCGATCATCACCTTCAGCGCGACATAGGTTTCGGTCTGGCTGTGCGGATCGACCTTGGGCTCCTCGACGTAGCCGGCCTCGCCCTTGGGGCCAGGAGCGTATTGGCCACGCACCGAATTCTTGATCGCTTCGGCCTTGTCGTACGGCCGAATCGCACCAATGACCTTGGCCTTTTCACCCCGCACCGCATCGGCGCCAAAAGCGGCCGGCGGCTCCATGGCGACCATGGCCAACAGCTGAAACAGGTGATTGGGCACCATGTCGCGCAGGGCGCCGGTGCTGTCGTAGAAGTTGCCACGGGTTTCGACCCCGACGGTTTCCGCCGCAGTGATCTGCACGTGGTCAATATAATGGTTATTCCAGAACGCCTCGAAAATCCCGTTGGAGAAACGGCTGACGAGGATGTTCTGTACGGTTTCCTTGCCCAGGTAGTGGTCGATGCGATAGATCTGCTTCTCGCTCATCACACTCAACAGGCTGGCATTCAAGGCCTCGGCGGTGGCCAGGTCGGAGCCAAACGGCTTTTCGATGACCACGCGGCGGAACGCTTCAGGGGTTTCTTCCAGCAACCCGGCCTTGCCCAGGCGCGTCGCGACTTCACTGAAGAAGCGCGGCGAGGTCGCCAGATAGAACATGGCGTTGCCGGTACCGTTTTCCTCGATGCGCTTGGCAATCGCGGCATAGGTATCATCGGCGACGAAATCGCCGGTGATATAGCTGATGCGCTTGGCCAGACGCGCCCACAGGGCTGGGTCCAGCGCCTCCTCGGCGCTGCCCCCTTTGGCCTTGGCTTGATCGCGAATGAAGTCTTCGAGCTTTTGCGCGAAGGCTTCATCGGTGACTTCATTGTGGTCGACGCCGACGATGTGCAAGCCGTTATCCAGCAAACCATCGCGGCTGAGGTTGTACAGGGCCGGCGTCAACAGCCGTTTGACCAGGTCGCCATGGGCGCCAAAAAGGAAAATCGTGGTGGGCGGAGCTGCTTCTACCTTGGATTTTCCTTTTTTCATTACTTCTTCACCTCCACGTGGCCACCAAAGCCGAAGCGCATGGCGGAAAGCATTTTATCGCCGTAAGTGGCGTCCTGACGGGAACGGAAGCGCGCGAACAGCGCACTCGACAGCACCGGTACCGGCACTGCTTGTTCGACGGCAGCATCGATGGTCCAGCGGCCTTCACCGCTGTCAGAGACTTTGCCGGAATATTTGGCCAGATCGGGATCGACGGCCAGCGCGTCGGCAGTCAGGTCCAGCAACCAGGACGAGACCACGCTGCCACGACGCCACACTTCGGCAATGTCGGCCAGGTTCAGATCAAAGCGCTGGTCTTCTGGCAGTTCTTCGCTGTTTTTGGTCTTGAGGATGTCGAAGCCTTCGGCATAAGCCTGCATCAAGCCGTATTCGATGCCGTTGTGGATCATCTTCACGAAGTGGCCGGAACCGACCGGGCCGGCGTGGATATAGCCATGCTCGGCGCGGTTGGACTCGCCTTCGAGGCCCAGCGTACGAGGGATGTTGCCCACGCCCGGGGCCAGGGTGGCAAACAGCGGTTCGAGGCGTTCGAAGACTGCGGTTTCAGCGCCGATCATCATGCAGAAGCCACGATCCAGGCCCCAGACGCCGCCGGAGGTGCCGACGTCGACGTAGTGCAGCTGCTTTTCAGCCAGCGCCTTGGCGCGACGGATGTCGTCCTTGTACATGGTATTGCCGCCATCGATGATCACGTCATCGGGGGACAACAGCGCGCTGAGTTCATTGATGGTGTCTTCGGTAATCTGGCCGGATGGCAGCATCACCCACACCGCTCGAGGTGACTGCAGCTTGCTGACCAGATCAGCCAACCCGCTCGCTGCCGTCGCGCCCTCGCTCGCCAGGCCCTGGACCGCCTGCTCGCTACGATCGTAGACCACTGTCGAGTGGCCATCGCGCATCAGTCTTCTGGAGATATTGCCGCCCATGCGGCCCAGTCCAACGATTCCCAATTGCATGCCTGCGCTCCACAAATAAAAAGAAGGCGAACGTCACCTTTATAGCTCATGCGATCCTCTGGTTAGTCCCATCCCGGACCGCATAGTTCGGCGATTTTACCATTCATCGGCTGGTAAAACTAAATAGCGTCCTACCGTCTGGCGATTTGCCTAATTATTCCGGGCACTTGCGGTAAACATGAAAAAAATCACATCGACCTTAAAAAATAAAAAAGTTCCCATGAATCACGAAAGAAATCATCATCCGTGCCGATAGCGGTAGGAGCCTGACGCGAAAGTCGCCCAAGGTGCTTATCCTTAATGTCTGTGCCGGTAGTTTGCGAGGTGTGCAATGGGTACTGTAGTGACAACGAACCAACCACAAACGCTCTATGTCAGTGTTCGCCGTGATGAGTTGCGGGCGCTCAAGCAAGAACGTGAAGAACTGCAGGACAAGGTCGCCTTCCTGACCAGCCTGCTGCAACAAGCCAAGCAGAACGCCATGGGCTTTGAAGCTCAAGCGCGTATCGCCTGACGTCAGCCCGAGGTGCAGGCGCTCGGTCGAGCGCCTGTCCAGCGGATCATGACATCCTGAGCACGATCCGCACTCTCCTGCTACACGCGTACAACGCTACGCCTTCCCCGCCCCCGATGTATCCCCCACCGATAAAAATACCTTGCGCGCCATGTTCGGCTGAATTTCGGCCCTGATCAGGCCCTTCGCCCCTTTGCCCGTATCGCCCACGGCCATGAAATCCTTGTGGGTCAGGTAACGTTGCGCCACCGTCTTGAGGTGCGCCACGGTGAACGCTTCTGCGGGGGCTGCTGCGCTCGAGTAATGAAAATGGGCATACCAGAGCACCCGGTCCGCGTCCTTGATCGTATATTCCTGCAGGTAATCGCCACCCTTGAGCAATTTCCGGGGCGCTTCGCGTAGCACCGTCGCCTCACCTTCGCCGACCAGCCACTCGACCCTGGACGCCTGTGGATCACCGGCCTTGCACAGCGCGATGCGCAGACGACGCCCTTCGGTTTTCAATTGCTCGGCTTTGTCGCGCAGCTGCCTGATGGTCACATCGGCCGATTGCCCCGTGGACGAAGACAGCCGATCGGTTTCGTTGAGGCGCACCAGCGCCAGATCGATGTCATCTGCTTTGTCGCGCAGCCCTTGGGCCACGTCATCGAGCAAGTTTTGAGTTTCGGAAGGGATGTGTGCCTTGTTGGCCTGCACGCGAGCTTTGGCTTGCAGCCACTGACGATCGGCTTGACCGAGCAGCACCATCGCCTCGCGCATCGAGGCTTCAAGGGGCGCCACCGGCCTTGGCTCGATGCCCGCCGAGGCCGATGGCACCCGCACCCAGTCTTCGCCGCCCGGCATCTGCTGGAACTGCTCGATCGTGGTGTCGTCGAGTCCACCAGCCACTTCAAAATGTTGCGCGCCGCCGTCGGCCGAGGTCTTCATGCTGCCCACCAGTACCCCGCGCTTGCGACTGGTGACGATGACCTGCTGGCGCACCGGTCGCTGCTGCTTGCGTTGCTGGCGCGCACGCAAGGTCTGCTGGCGAAACAAAGGTACCAGTTGCGCCTCGGCAGCACTGCGCAACGCTTCGACATGCACCAGCATGCGTGCCAGCGCGGGCGACAAGCGATTGGGCTCGGTGGTGGCCTGGGTAAAGTCCAGCGCATCTTCAAGCGCCTCATAACGTTGCAGCGCACTGTCGAGCACCTGGATCTGTTCTTCGTCAGTGAATACACCAGGCTCCAGAATTGCGTTCTGCGAATGCGCAGCGAGCTTGGCAGAGGCGACAGCTTCCTTCATGGCGCCTTCGGGACGGGGCCAGCGACGGATCTTTTGCTCACACAACACATTCAGCCAATACAACTGCACGCCATGCCAGGTCAGCGGCGTACCAAATTCAGCCCAAGTGGGTTTGATGGCGGCCAGTTCAGGCGCGCCGAAATGTTCGACGTTGGCGAGCTCCTCCATGCGGCGTTGTGCTTCTGCGGTCCAGTGGATCAGTAGATCGATGAGATCGCAGCCCGCCGCAAAGTCTTCGAAGCTGCTCATGGGGGCAGGATTGGGCGCTTCCTGCCCTAGGCCATCGCCGAGGATCAGCTCGCTTACCTGCTCGCGCAGCTTGCTGACGATCTCCCATTGGATGCGCAGCAAGGCCCGCAAGTGACTGGTCCGCTCTTCTAAAAAACGCGGCAGAGGACTGACTTTGTTGAGTTCGGCGAAGGCATCGATGGCATCGCCGCTGGCTACCACCATCTCGCTGGCCACCTCGATGAAGCGCTGGCGATACAGTGGATAGCGCCTGGAACGCTGAGTTTGCAGTTCACTCATGACCTGCTGGGTGACCTTGAGCTTGCGATCGATCACCGTCTGCTGGTCATGGTAATCAGTCACCCGCTTGAACAGGGCTGCCTCGCGCGCCTGCTGCGCCTCTTTGTAGGCCTTGCGCCCCCGGCCCGGCGAGCCGCCGGCCAAGCGCAAAGCGGTGTCGACTCGCCAGCGGCCTGCTTCGTCACGGCGCACGTAGGGACCACGACGCGATGCATCGTTGATGTCCACGATATGCAACTCGTCGTCTTCCAGTGCCAGCGCGAACCAGCTCGCGTCGATCAGCCCGTACCATTGCTGGTCCCGCAGGTAGAGGCCTTGGGTAGGGCCGTGGGGAATCGCGCTACCGAAGTCGCCCGCCGGCACCGCGAACGTCGCCAAGACCTGCCGCTGAGCGGCCGAGAGTCGGCGGCCAGCCGCCTGAAAACCGAAATCCAGCTCGTGCAGCGCTACCGGCGTACCAGGCACTGCGATGACGCGGCTGACCACCGGTTCACCGGGCGCCACCACTGATTCCCAAAGCCCTTCGACCGGGTCGAGCCACTCACCTTCCTTCAGCAACGGCCGCGTCACGCGATCAATACCGTTGCTGCGCGCCTCCAGGCTGTGCCCGAAAAGCACAAAGGCCGCATTGAAGAAAAACTCCATCAGCGCATCACTGGCCGCCTGAGGACTTCCATGCAAACGTGCATCGAAACCGTCGGCAAAGATTTTCAGGCTTTGCAGCATCCAGCCTGCACTGGCAAGCGGGCCACCTACCATGGGCAGCAAGGCGTTGAAGATCACCCAGCCCAACTCGCGATAGCCGAGCCAGCGACTCTCATCGTTGCTGACCGACTGGCGATCGGCGATGGCCTGCAGCCCGGCGACATTGTGACGATACAACGTGGTCCACAGATCACCTTCAAGCGCTACGCCCGTCAAGGTCGCGGGGGCCGGGCACGGCAGCTCGGTAGCATCGTCGCCGGGAAGGAAATGCCGAATGTGCGGTTCATCAAAGCCGCCATTGGCATAGACCGGACGCGCGGCCGCCTTCAGCCAAAGCAACACGTCATCCTGCAGCGCTCCCGGCGCCTTGATCGCCGACAGCAGAGCGCCAACACTGGCAAACTGGCGCAGGGGCTCTGCGGACAAGGGGCGATAAAGCACGCAAACGCCGTCTTCATCATCGGCCCCGATCAGGTAAGCGCACTGGACGATGTCTGGAGTGGCGCCCAGGGCGCGACGCACTGCCAACTGCCGCACCGTTGGCACTGGCGTGGACGTCGTGCGGTGAACGTTCGGCGCGAGGGGATCGAGCCTCAGCGCCTGCATCAGCATGGACACGCCCGCTGCCGTGACGCCGCACGCCTGGCGGATTTTCAGCTCGAGCATCTTTAGTGGCAGCTGTACCCGCCACTGGTCCAGGTAAAGCGCCTGCCGTCGTGCCGCCTGCGGGACATCCTCCAACAAGCGCTGGCGCAACAGCGCGACATAGCGCCGGCCGATATCGACGGTGGTGACCAGTGCGATCACCGCCTCGCGAGTCACCCAGGCCGGCAGCGTCGCGCCCGCACGGGGTTCGATCTCGAGCATACCGGCGGGGCGTCCATGTACATTGAACAGTGCCAGCTCGACCAGACTGATGACCACATATTCAAGATGACCATCCCCGGCATGAACGATTTCAAGCAGGGCATTGGGTGCGTGATAAATACGCACTTGCACATCAGCCAAGGCCACACTCTGAGTGGGGTGATCGAGGGCGATCTGCCGAGTCAACTCGGCGGCGGTGTAGTCCTCCAAGGGCGGGATGCCGTCCAGGTAGTGCTGGCCGCCGCTCAGGCGCTGCACCTCGCCCAGCCGCGCCAGTAGCGTTGCATAGCGTACTTTGTCGTCGCGCGGCGCCTGTTCGAGCCAGACCGGCAGCGCGTCCTTCATGCGCTGCGCGCGGGCGAGCTCCTCGGGTCGGCTCAGGTCATAAAAACTGGTACTGCGCTCGACCAGGCTCACCAGCGTGGCGATATCGCTGCCCTGCCCCCGGTAATGCTCGGCCAGCGCCGTCAGATTGCTCAGTTGGCGCTCCAAAAGGATCAGCGCCTGGGTATCGAAGCTATCGGCGTCGATGGGGCGCAATGCAAAATCCACACGCTGGCCCGTCCGGCGATCACCTAGATAGCGCGCCTGGGCCTCGGCCAGCGTGGCCATATCGGCGAACGCCTGCACCTCAGCCAAAGGATGGCACAGCAGTATCCGTTCGACTTCGTCGTCCTGCGCAGTGCGAGTGATCACCAGGTCGCTGGTGACATGCGGCGTGGTCACGCCAGGGTTGGCGATGTGCTGAATCTGCAACAGCGCGGTGCGGGTGCCCGCCAATGGCGTGCCACTGCAGAGACCCAACAGCGTTTCGCTCTCCTCACCATCCAGACGTCCTTGCTCGACTTGGCGCCGCGCCGACCTCCGCACATGCTCGCGCAGGTGGCTGGCCAACCATTGCCAGCGACTCTGACCGGTGGCGTCGACATGATTCCAGTAATCGACCAGGCGCTGCTTATAGTGTTCGAGCAAAGAAGGCCCCCATTCATCGATCAGCGTTTCCAGCTCGCCAATACCCAAGGCCAGGGGTTGCGGCGCCTGAGCGCTCTGTTGCTGGGTAAGCGCATCAACGCCTGCGATCAGATTGAGCGTGCGGCCTTGCAGATACCGCTGGATCAGCAGATCTTCCAAAGCGATAGGGCCGGGCGCGCCAGCCCGAACCAGCTTGAGGCTCGCGCCATCGACCTGCAGGGCTGGTTTGCGCCTGCTCAGGGCCTGATTGATGAGGTCGCGGGCGACACTTCGCAGTGAAGGGCGACCGTCGAATCGCCGACTGACACTGCTGGCCAACGGCGCATACTGAGCAACCAGGCTCAGCGGCGAAGAAAGGGTATCGGTCATGGGAGCTCCGAGGTGACCCCCGGCGAGATTGCCGGGGCCGCCATCTCAAACTATCGTTCTACCCACCAGTCGGTACCTGACTACCACCCTGCCTGGCGATGCCTGACGCCCGTCAGTCGGCTGCCCTCCCGATTTTCCAGATATCTCCTACACTCAAGTCAACCTGTACGCCGTTCGGAAACTTCACCGTAAAAAAGTCGAAACTTCTGAAACGCCCACCGGTCAGCTATTAGGTAGGCCGTAGTAATCGACTCGTTGAAAGCACGACTTGCCCACCCCTCTTTACGAACTCGCGACCGACAATTCATCGTCGGGCCTGTGTAGCGCTCGCGCGGTTGACTGGGGCTGAACAAAATAAGTATCTGGCAGATGTAATCAACACTCGGGAGAGGGTTCACAATGATCAATGCCGCCGTCGAAACCCATGGGGAACGCTTCAACCAGCAGGTCAGCGAGGTTCCTTCCTTGCCTGCTATCGCTTCGACCGGCAAAGTGCTGCAAGCTGATTCGACGCCAAACCCCAATCGCAAGAAAATCCTCTTCGTCACCTCCGAAATCGCCGATCTGGTCAAGACCGGGGGCCTGGGCGATGTCTCTGCTGCCCTTCCTCGCGCCATGAGCCCACTGCACGATGTGCGGGTGCTGATCCCGGGCTACCCGCAGGTCCTCAACAGTGGACATCCGATTCATGTGGTCGGCGAGATGGGCGGCCACGCCGCGCTGCCGCCCTGCAAAGTCGGCCGCATGGACATGCCGGACGGCCTGGTGATCTACGTGCTGCTGTGCCCCGAGCTGTATGCCCGTGAAGGCACACCTTATGGCGCCAACAACGGGCGCGACTGGCCCGACAACCATATTCGCTTCGCCCGCCTGGGCCTGGCCGCCGCTGATATTGCTGCAGGCCAAGGCATGGTGCACTGGCGCCCCGACATGGTCCACGCTCATGACTGGCCCGCTGGCCTGGCGCCTGCCTATATGCACTGGCGCGGGCTGAACGTGCCGACCCTGTTCACCATTCACAACCTGGCCTACCAGGGTGTGGTAAGCCTGGCCTGCTGTCCGGAGCTCGGCATCCCCGAGCACGCGCTTCAGCAGGAAGGCATGGAGTTCTACGGCAAGCTGTCGTTCCTCAAGGCCGGCATGTCCTACTCCAGCCACATCACCACGGTGAGCGCCACGTACGCCGAAGAAATCACCACCCCTGAATTCGGCTGCGGGCTCGACGGCTTCCTTAGCTACAAGGCACAGCAGGGGCTGCTCAGCGGCATCCCCAACGGTATCGATGAGAGCTGGGAATCGTCTACCGACCCGCATCTGGTCTGCCCATTCGGCCTGAACGACTGGGACGGCAAGGGTGTCAATGCCGACCATGTGCGCGAGCTGTTCGGCCTTGAGCCTAGCGAAGGCCCACTCTTCGCGGTGGTCTCGCGCCTGGTGTTCCAAAAAGGTCTGGACCTCACCGAGGCGGTGTCGGAATTCATCGTCGAGAACGGCGGTCAGATCGCGATTATCGGTCGTGGCGAGCCTGAAGGTGAACAAGCCATGCGCGAACTGGCCCTGCGCTTCCCGGGTCAGGTGTCGGCACGCATCGGCTTCAACGAGACCGATGCCCGGCGCATGTTCGCCGGCAGCGACTTCCTGTTGATGCCTTCGCGCTATGAGCCCTGCGGCTTGAGCCAGATGTACGCGCAACGCTTCGGCTCGCTGCCGGTAGCGCGCAAGACGGGCGGCCTGGCCGACACCATCGAAGACGGCATGACCGGCTTCCTGTTCGATGAGCCCACCGTCGAGAGCTACCGCGAAGCCTTGACCCGCGCCTTTTACGTGTTCGGCAAACCGGAACTGCTCAACGCGATGCGTTGCCGCGCCATGACCCAACCCTTCAACTGGTCGCAGGCTGTCGAACCCTACGCCAAGCTCTACGAAAAAATGGTCGATCAAGCTAAAGGCAAATCGGCAAAATCCTAAGTTCAAGAGGTTTCATCAATGCCGTCACGGGAAACTGAAACCTGGTCTGTTGAAAGAGAGATGTCCCACGGGGCGGTAATGTTGAAATCGGGGCTTACGCGCTTTGCGTTGTGGGCCCCGGATGCACAGTCGGTCAGCCTGCTGATCGAAGGCCAGGCGCCCCTGGCCATGACCGCCGATGATGAGGGCTGGTATCAACACCAGTTGGCCTGCCCTGCGGGCACGGCCTACCGCTACGAGATCGATGGCCACCTGCAGGTCCCGGATCCCGCCTCCCGCGCCCAGCAAAGCGATGTTCACTCGCCGAGTCTGGTGGTGGACGATCACTATCCGTGGCAGCAGACTGGCTGGCACGGCCGGCCCTGGCACGAGGCAGTCATCTACGAGTTGCATGTGGGTGCCATGGGCGGCTTCGCCGGTGTCGAAACACACCTGGCTCGCCTCGCCGCCCTGGGCATCACCGCAATCGAATTGATGCCCATCGCGCAATTCCCCGGCGACCGCAATTGGGGCTACGACGGGGTCCTGCCCTACGCTCCGCAGTCCTCTTACGGCACCCCGGCCCAGCTCAAACACCTGATCGATACCGCCCACAGCCATGGTCTGATGGTGATTCTCGATGTGGTCTACAACCACTTCGGGCCCGACGGCAATTACCTGCACGCGTATGCCAAGCGTTTCTTCAATGAAGACAAGCACACCCCGTGGGGTGCGGCGATCGACTTCAGCCAGCAGGCGGTGCGTGACTATTTCATCGACAACGCGCTGATGTGGCTTCACGAATACCGCTTCGACGGCCTGCGCTTCGATGCCGTGCACGCGATAGAAAGCCCGGATTTCCTGCAGGCCATGGCCAAGCGCATTCGCCAGTCGCTGGAGCCACGCCGCCACGTCTATCTGAATCTGGAAAACGAGCACAATCAGGCTCATCTGCTTCAGCAAGGCTATGACGCCCAGTGGAACGACGACGGCCATAACGCTCTGCACGTGCTGCTGACCGGCGAGACCGAAGCCTACTACGAAGACTATAAAGACCAGACCACCGAGAAGCTGGCGCGCTGCCTGGGCGAAGGCTTTGTCTATCAGGGACACGTCAACCGCAACGGCGAGACTCGCGGTGAACCCAGCGGGCATCTTCAGCCCAGCTCGTTCGTGCTGTTCCTGCAGAACCATGACCAGATCGGCAACCGCGCCTTCGGCGAACGCCTCAGCCAGCTGTGCAGCGAACCGGCCTTGCGCGCGGCCACCACCCTGCTGCTGCTGTCGCCGATGATTCCGTTGATGTTCATGGGCGATGAGTGGGCGGCCAAGGAGCCATTCCTGTTCTTCACCAGCCACCACGGCGAGCTGGCCGATGCCGTGCGCGAAGGCCGACGGAGCGAATTCAAGGCGTTCAGCGTGTTTGCCGACCCGCACAAGCGCGAATCCATCCCCGACCCCAATGCGCCCAGGACCTTCGAAGACTCGCGCCCCGATTTCGCCAGTTTCCCTGCCCATCAGCACGGGCACTGGGTCGAGCTGTACCGTGAACTGCTGACCTGGCGACGCCGCGAGATTGCCCCGCGCCTGCTCGGCGCTCGCTCGCTGGGTGCCGAAGTGCTGGCTGACAAGGCCATCACCGCACGCTGGAAAATGGGCGACGGCGTGGAGTTGCGTATCGACCTCAACCTCGGTGATCAAACCCTCGAAGTAGAGCTGCCGGACGCCACCCTGCGCCTGTTCGACAGCCGCCTGCAGCCCGACAACAACCGCAAGCTCACCCCCTACACCACCCTGGTCAGCCTCATCCCCCCTTTAGACGCAGTAGTGCAAGGAGCCGGAGGCAAACCATGAGCGAGTCACTCCACAACCTGGCCGCCAAGGTCGGCCTCGCCGTGCATTGGGTCGATGCCAACGGCAATCGTCAAACCGTGGCCCTCGAGGCCCTGCGCAAGGTCCTCGCCGGCCTGGGTCATGCCGCCGACAGCGAAGATGATATCCGCGACAGCCTTGCTGCACTGGAACACGCCCACGATGCCCAGCATCTGCCGCCCCTGTTGACGGTGGACCACGGCAGCGCCCTGGACTTGAAAAAATACTTCGCCCCGCACAGCCAATGCCGGATCGAACTCGAGGACGGCGCGACGCTGGACATTCGCCTTGACGACCACGGCGCCCTGCCCGGCATGGTACCGGTCGGCTATCAATTGGTGACCATCGATGGCCGTCAGTTCACCCTGGCCGTGGCCCCAAGCCGCTGCTATAGCGTGGGCGATGCCTTGGGCACCGACACACCACGGGCGTGGGGTCTAGGGGTCCAGCTGTACTCCCTGCGCCGCGCCGGTGACGGCGGCATCGGCGATACCCAAGCGCTGGAGCACCTGGTCCGCAGTGCCGGCGAGCGGGGTGCCGATGCCTTGGCGATCAGCCCGATGCACGCCATGTTCAGCAGCGACAACCATCGCTACAGTCCTTATTCACCGTCGAGTCGCTTGTTCCTCAACAGCCTGTACGCCGCCCCCGGAACCATTCTGGGTGATCACGCGGTACGTAGCGCGATCGACACGGCGCAGTTGGGCAAGACGCTCGATGAGCTGGAATCCCTGGCGTTGATCGACTGGCCCAGCGCGGCCGATGCCAAGCAAAAATTGCTGCGCGAGCTGTACAAGGGTTTCAGCAGGGGTGATCACCCGCTGCAAGGCGACCTGAGCAGTTTCCGCCATGCCGGCGGCGAAGCGCTCGAAAACCACTGCCGCTTCGAGGCCTTGCAAGCCGAATGCGCGCGTCAGGGCGAACCCCAGGACTGGCGCCAGTGGCCCGAACACTGGCAAGACCCGCGCAGCTCGTCGATCGCCGAATTCGCTGACGAACACAAAGAGGAAGTCGGTTATTACGCCTTTTGCCAGTGGCTGATCGCCCGCAGCCTTGAGCGCGCGCAGACCGCCGCCCGTAGCAGCGGCATGCGCATTGGCCTGGTCGCCGACCTCGCGGTGGGCGCCGATGGTGCCGGCAGCCAAGCCTGGAGCCGCCAGGACGAACTGCTCTCGGCACTGACCGTGGGAGCACCGCCCGACATCCTCAACCGTGCCGGGCAAGGCTGGGGCATCTCCGCGTTCTCGCCTGAAGGCCTGCAACGCAGCGGCTTTCGTGCGTTCATTGAAATGCTGAGGGCCAACTTCGCCCACGCTGGCGGCCTGCGTATCGACCATATCCTCGGCCTGCAACGCCTGTGGGTCATCCCTCAGGGCGAGTCGCCGCAAAATGGCGCCTATCTGCACTACCCGCTCGACGACATGCTGCGCCTGCTGTCGCTGGAATCGCACCGCCACCAGGCCGTCGTTCTCGGCGAAGACCTGGGCACCGTGCCGGACGGGCTGCGGGAAAAACTCGCGGCTCGGCAGATCCTTGGCATGCGTGTGCTGTTGTTCGAACAGCACAACACCGGCCACTTCAAATCCTTGATGGAATGGCCCGACAATGCCTTGGCGACCAGCAGCACTCACGATCTGTCGCCCCTCAACGGCTGGTGGCGGGCCAACGATATCGACTGGAATCACCGCCTCAATCTGATCGACGCCCCTGCCGAACAGCAATGGCGTGAATCACGTGAGCACGAGCGCCGCGGCTTGCGTCATCTGCTGGAGCAGGACCCGGTCAACTTTCAGGGTGAAGCCGAAGAGTCCGATCAACTGATCGACGCCAGCGTGCGTTTTCTCGGCCATACCCGTGCGCCGCTGGTGTTGCTGCCGATGGAAGATGCCTTGGGCACCCTCGAAGCTCCCAACTTGCCCGGCACCACGGACAGCCACCCGAACTGGCGGCGGCGCTTCAGTGCCCCTGCCCAGGCGCTTCTGGACGATCCCGACGCCGCCCGGCGCCTCGAACTGCTAGCGACTGCCCGTCTACAATCCAATGAGCGTGACCGATGATCCCCCTGACAGCCAGCCTGCGGTTGCAGTTTCACAAAGACTTTACCCTTGACGACGCGGTGCCGCTGGTGCCGTACTTCGCCGAGCTGGGCATCACTCACGTCTATGCGTCGCCGCTGCTCAAGGCCCGCCCTGGTTCGATGCACGGTTATGACGTAGTCGACCCCACCACGGTCAGCCCGGAACTCGGTGGCGAAGCCGCGTTGCGCCGCCTGGTCGCGGCTCTGCGCGAAAAAAACATGGGGCTGATCCTCGATATCGTCTCCAACCACATGGCCGTCGGTGGCCCGCACAATCCGTGGTGGCTCGATCTGCTCGAATGGGGGCGGCGCAGCCCTTACGCGGAGTTTTTCGACATCCAGTGGCACTCCCCCGACCCGCTGCTCGAAGGCCAACTGTTGCTGCCGTTTTTGGGCAGCGACTACGGCGTGGCGCTGCGCGACGGTACCCTGGTGCTGCACTTCGACGCCGAGCATGGCAGCTTCTTCGTCGAACATTACGAGCACATCTTTCCGATCTGTCCGCCCGATTACGCCGGGCTATTGATCGCCACCGGCAACAGCGAGCTGGCCGAGCTGGGCGCACGCTTCGCCGCGTTGGCACAGCATCCCCAAGGCTACGCCCAAGCCAAGGTGCTGCGTCAGGAACTGGCGCGTCAGGCCGCGGTTGCCGCCGCAGGCGAGAGTATCGCCACCACCTTGAAGCTGTACGACTCGACCACCGATGAAGGCTTCCAAAGGCTGCATCGGCTGCTGGAAAAACAACACTATCGCCTGGCCAGCTGGCGCACGGCGGCCGACGACATCAACTGGCGGCGGTTCTTCGACATCAACGAACTGGGCGGCCTGCGGGTCGAGCGCGCGGCGGTGTTCGAGGCCACCCACAGCAAGATTTTCGAACTGGTCGAGCAGGGCCTGGTAGACGGGTTGCGGATCGACCATATCGACGGTCTGGCCGACCCGCGCGGCTACAGTCGCAAGCTGCGTCGCCGGGTCGCCGGCCTGTTGTCACAGCGCCCCGCCGAGGCCGCCGTGGAGCACTTTCCGATCTATGTCGAGAAAATCCTCGGCGCGGGAGAGCAGCTGCACAGCGACTGGACGGTCGACGGCACCACCGGCTATGAATTCATGAACCAGGTGTCGTTGCTGCAGCACGATCCGCGCGGCAAGGACGCTCTGGTCGAGGTCTGGGAAAAAGTCAGCGGACGCACTGGCGACTTTGCCGAAGAGGGCCGCGCCGGTCGCCATCTGGTGCTCAACGGCACCCTGGCCGGCGACTTCGAAGCCGTGTCCCAGGCGCTGCTGAAAGTAGCGCGCAACGATGTGATGAGCCGCGACCTGACCCTCGGCGCCATCCGCCGTGCATTGCAAGAACTCATCGTGCACTTCCAGGTATACCGCACCTATATCAGCGCCTGCGGCCGACCCGCCGAAGACGAAGAATTTTTCCAGCATGCCGTGGAGCAGGCCCGCGCCCAGCTCAATGAAGGTGACTGGCCGGTGCTCGACTACTTGCAGCGCTGGTTCGGCGGCGAGCCCATGCGGCACATGCCGCCGGGCCGCGCGCGCAAGGCACTCAAGCACGCCAATGTGCGCTTCCAGCAGTTGACTTCCCCTGCGGCGGCCAAGGCCGTCGAAGACACCGCGTTCTATCGCAGTGCAGTATTGCTGTCGCGCAACGACGTGGGCTTCGATCCTGAAGAATTCAGCGCCCCCGTGGAAGATTTTCACCGCGCCTGCCAGCAACGCCTGGAGCGCTTCCCGGGCAACCTGCTGGCCACCGCCACCCACGACCACAAGCGTGGCGAAGATACCCGCACGCGCCTGGCCGTGCTCAGCGAGCGCAGTGCCTGGTACGCCGCCCATGTCACCCATTGGATGGCATTGGCGCAGCCGTGGCGTGGTGAGTTTGCCGACGCCCCGGCGCCCACTGGCGGCGATGAAGCCATGCTTTATCAAGCCTTGATCGGCGCCTGGCCGCTGGGCCTCGAAGCCGAGGATCACGACGGCCTGCAGGCGTTGTTCGAGCGGGTCGCGCAATGGCAGCAAAAGGCGCTGCGCGAGGCCAAGCTGCTGAGCAGCTGGAGTGCACCCAACGAGCCCTACGAACAGCAATGTCGTGCGTTTCTGGAGAAGCTGCTGCTCAGCGAAGAGGCCTTGCCGTTACGCCAGTCACTCGCCTCGCTGGTCCGGCAGATCGCCCCGGCAGGCGCGCTCAACAGTTTGGCGCAAAGCTTGCTGCGCATGAGCGTACCCGGCGTTCCGGATCTGTATCAGGGCGCCGAGTATTGGGACTTCAGCCTAGTCGACCCGGACAACCGGCGTCCGGTGGACTACGCTGCACGTCAGCGGTCGTTGCACGGTGCACAGGCTCTGGGACAGCTGTTGGAGCACTGGCAGGACGGTCGCATCAAGCAGGCGCTGGTCGCCCGCACCTTGCAAACGAGGGCCGCACATGCCGAGTTGTTCATGCACGGAGATTACCAACCACTCGAAGTGGTCGGCGAACATGCCAACAAGGTGCTGGCCTTCGCTCGCACCACAGCGACGCAGCTGGCGGTGGTGATTGTGCCACGCCTGTGCAGCGACCTGCTGGGGGATGCCGGCAGCCCGTTGATCGATAGCCAGAAATGGGGAGACACCCATGTAAAGCTGCCTAACCACTCTTGCCTGCCTAATTTGAAGGGACTTTTTTCCGACATCGCAGTCACACCACAACAAGAGTTGCGGTTGAGCACTGCGCTGAAAGATTTTCCCGTCAATCTCTATGTACAAAGTGACCAGTGATCAGGAGCGTTTAAATGAGTGTCGACGACAAACGTATTAAAGAATTTGCTTACCAGATCTGGGAGTCCGAAGGTAAACCTGACGGTCATGAAGACCGTCACTGGGAGATGGCCCGCAAGCTCGCCGAAGCGGAAGCACTGGCGCCCAGCAAGCCTTCGAATCGCAAGCCCGCTGCGGCTAAATCAGCCAAGGCCGCGAAGCCGGTAGCGGGCACTGATGCGGCGGCTGAAAAACCCGCCACGCCCCCCAAGCCGGTTGGTAGCAAGCCACCCAAACCGGCCGCCAAGTCGGCGCCCAAGCCTGCGGTCAAATCGGCTCCTGAGCCGGTAGCCGAAAAGGCACCGAGCAAGCCCGCAGCCAAATCCGCACCCAAGCCGGTCGCCAGCAAGCCGACTTCGGTCAAGGCTTCCAAGCCACCGGTGCCCAAGCCTGCGGCGGCGCCCAAGCCTGTCGCAAAAAAACCCGGCGCAGCGAAAAAGCCGCCAGCCAGCTGATTGCCTGGCGCCCGCTCCGCTCACCCCAAGGCTGGCCGCCCAGACGGCCAGCCCGATACCCGGACTCCCTCCATGCGAGCCCGGCGCTTGTGTGTTGCCTGCACTGGCCCCTTCGCCCGCAAGTTGCGCTTCCACCATTCACGCCGCTGCACAGCCCTATTCTGTTGGGAGCAAAGCTGTGTCCGCGAAGAAGCCACTACAGCCCCCACAAGCACCCCAGCCACATCACTGCCCCCATGCCTCCCTGTAGCGCCGTTCTGC
Organism: Gammaproteobacteria bacterium; assembly: GCA_903970465.1. Lineage (GTDB taxonomy): Bacteria > Pseudomonadota > Gammaproteobacteria > Pseudomonadales > Pseudomonadaceae > Aquipseudomonas. The sequence goes on along the minus strand of CAJCIO010000033.1, from coordinate 25,642 downwards.
ACCTCGCGCATTCGGTACGAACCCAGCCCCACTAAGGATCAATCATGAGCCGGCAAAAGAAGCCTCAACCTACCCCTCAAGCCGAACCGTCGCGAATCCGTGAAGGCCTGCCCTTTCCTCTGGGCGCCACCTGGGACGGCCTGGGTGTCAACTTCGCACTCTTCTCGGCTAACGCCACCAAGGTCGAGTTGTGCCTGTTCGACCCCGCCACCGAGGAGGAGATCGAGCGCATCGAATTGCCGGAATACACCGACGAGATCTACCACGGCTACCTCCCCGACGCCCATCCAGGGCTGATCTATGGCTATCGCGTCTACGGCCCGTACGACCCCGAGAACGGCCATCGCTTCAACCCCAACAAGTTGCTGATCGATCCTTACGCCAAACAGCTGGTGGGCCAGTTGAAGTGGTCCGAAGCCCTGTTCGGCTATACCATCGGCCACCCGGATGGCGACCTCAGCTTCGATGACCGCGACAGCGCACCCTTCGTGCCCAAGAGCAAGGTCATCGACCCCGCCTACACCTGGGGCCGCGACCAGCGCGTGAGCGTGCCATGGGACAAGACCATCATCTACGAAGCCCATGCCAAGGGCCTGAGCATGCGCCATCCGGCGGTCCCGGAGGCAGTGCGCGGCACGTTCGCCGGCATGATGGTGCCGGAGGTGGTCGATCACATCCGCCAGCTGGGCGTGTCCTCCGTGGAGCTGCTGCCCATTCACGCCTTCGTCAACGATCAACACCTGCTGCAAAAAGGCCTGAACAACTATTGGGGCTACAACAGCATCGCCTTCTTCGCCCCGCACCCGCGCTACCTGGCCAGCGGCAAGGTCGCCGAGTTCAAGGAGATGGTTGCTCACTACCATGATGCCGGGTTGGAGATCATTCTCGATGTGGTCTACAACCACACCGCCGAGGGCAACGAGCAGGGCCCGACGCTGTCGATGCGCGGTATCGACAATGCCTCCTACTACCGCCTGCAGCCAGACAACAAGCGCTTCTACATCAACGATTCCGGCACCGGCAATACCCTCGACCTGAGCCACCCTTGCGTGCTGCAGATGGTCACCGACTCGCTGCGCTACTGGGCCACGGAAATGCACGTGGACGGCTTTCGCTTCGACCTGGCGACTATCCTCGGCCGCTACCACGAAGGCTTCGACGAGCGTCACAGCTTCCTGGTGGCCTGCCGTCAGGACCCGGTGTTGCGTTCGGTCAAGCTCATCGCCGAGCCTTGGGACTGCGGGCCCGGCGGCTACCAGGTGGGGGGCTTCGCGCCAGGCTGGGCAGAATGGAACGATCGCTTTCGTGACACCGTGCGCGCCTTCTGGAAAGGCGACGATGGGCAACTGGCCGACTTCGCCGGGCGCATGACCGGTTCCGGCGAGCTGTTCAACCAGCGTGGTCGGCGCCCCTATACCTCGGTCAACTTCATCACCGCCCACGACGGCTTCACGATGAAGGACCTGGTGTCCTATAACGAGAAGCACAACGAGGAGAACGACGAAAACAATCAGGACGGCACCAATAACAACGTGTCGTGGAACCATGGCGTCGAAGGGCCGACCGGCGATCGCGCCATCATCGATCTGCGCCTGCGCCAGATGCGCAATTTCTTCGCCACCCTGCTGTTTTCCCAAGGCACACCGATGATCGTCGCCGGCGACGAGTTCGCCCGCACGCAAAACGGCAACAACAATGCCTACTGCCAGGACAGCGAAACCGGCTGGATCAACTGGGCGCTGGATCAGGACGGCGCCGACCTGCTGCGCTTCGTGCGCCGGCTCATCAAGTTGCGGCTCAAGTACCCGATCCTGCGCCGCAACCGGTTTCTGGTGGGTACCTACAACGAGGACATCGGCGTCAAGGATGTCACCTGGCTCGACCCCCATGGCAACGAGATGACCACCGAGCAATGGGAAGCAGGCCACGGCCGCTCGGTGGGCATGCTGCTCGACGGTCGCGCCCAGGCCAGCGGCATCCGCAAGCCAGGCGCGGACATCACCTTGCTGGTGATCGTCAACGCTCACCACGACGTGGTCAACTACACCCTGCCGCAGGTGCCGGAGGGCGAGTACTGGAACTGCGTGGTCGACACCAACCGCCCGGAGCTGCGCGAGCATGAGCCCCTGGATTTTGGTAGTCAGTTCATGGTCACCGGCCGTTCGACGTTGTTGTTCGAGTTACATCGCGACCAGGAGGATTGAGGGTCCACACCTGTAGCGAGGGGTTTGCCGCCAAAAAATGTGGCGCTGCGCGCGAATGTGTCGCCTACGCGATTATTCGCGGGCAAGCCCCCTCGCTACAGACACACGGAACTGCGCCATGGATAATCAGGTCGCAATAGAGACAGGCAGTACCTTACCGAGGAGCAAACGTGTCGACCGATCCCGCAGGCAGTGCCCTCAGTGACCTTGGCGCTCTACCCGAGCGCGAGGTGCACCGATTACGGGTGTTGACCGTCAATACCCACAAGGGATTCACCGCCTTCAACCGTCGTTTCATCCTTCCGGAACTGCGCGAAGCCGTGCGCAGTACTGGCGCTGATATCGTCTTTCTGCAGGAAGTCCTGGGCGGCCACGATCGCCATGCATCGAAGTTTGCCAACTGGCCGGAAATGTCCCAGTACGAGTTCCTCGCCGACAGCATGTGGAGCGACTACGCCTATGGTCGCAATGCGGTCTACCCGGACGGCCACCACGGCAACGCGCTGTTATCCAAATACCCGATCCTGCACTACCGCAACCTCGACGTGTCGATTACCGGTCCCGAGCGCCGGGGCCTGCTGCACTGCGTGTTACAGGTACCCGGGCACGACGAAGTGCACGCGATCTGCGTGCACCTGTCGTTATTGGAAAGCCATCGACAAAAGCAGTTGATGCTGCTGCGCGAACTGCTTGATTCACTGCCGGAACATGCGCCGGTGATCATCGCTGGCGATTTTAACGACTGGCAACTGCGCGGCAACAGTACGCTGTGCAAACACGACGGCCTGCATGAAGTGTTCGAGCGCCATCACGGCCTGCTGGCCAAGACCTACCCGGCGCGGTTCCCGCTGCTGCGCCTGGACCGCATCTACTTGCGCAACGCAACCAGTCACGAACCGGTGATCCTCGGCAACAAGCCCTGGACCCATCTGTCCGATCACTTGCCGCTGTCCGTGGAAGTGCATCTCTAGTCCAACCAATGAGCCATGTGGGAGCGAATTCTGCTCGCGAAGCCTTTAAAAGCTTCGCGGGCAGGGCCTGCTCCCACAGGATTCAAGTGCATCAGCCTCGCGGTTTGAGCACCAGCACGCCCAGTGGAGGCAGGTTCAGCGACACTGAGCGATCCTGACCATGGGCAGCGATCTCTTCGCTGTCCACACCGCCGCCGTTGCCGAAGTTGGATCCGGCATACAGCTCGGCATCACTGTTCAGCACCTCATCCCAATGCTCGCCAAAGGGTATGCCAACCCGGTAACCCTCGCGTGGGACCGGCGTGAAGTTGGCCACCACCAGCAGCGGCTCGCCCTGCGAACTCCAGCGCAGCCACGCGTACACGCTGTTGGCCGAGTCATCACCGATCAACCACTGGAAGCCCTCAGACTTGCAGTCCTGCTCGTGCAGCGCCGGCTCCGAGCGGTACAAGCGATTGAGATCGGCAACCAACGTCTGCACGCCTTTGTGCTCGGAATACTCGGTCAGATACCAGTCCAGTTGATGATCGTGATTCCACTCGCGCCATTGGCCGAATTCGCAGCCCATGAACAGCAGCTTCTTGCCTGGATGCGCCCACATGAAGGTCAGATAGGCCCGCAAGTTAGCAAATTTCTGCCAGCGATCACCCGGCATCTTGTCGATCAGCGAGTGCTTGCCATGCACCACTTCATCGTGGGAAATCGGCAGGATGAATCGCTCGGAATACGCATACACCAGGCCGAAGCTCAGCTCGTTGTGGTGATGATTACGGTGGATCGGATCGTTCTGGATGTACTGCAGCGTGTCGTGCATCCAGCCCATGTTCCACTTGTAAGCGAAGCCCAATCCACCCTGTTGCGTCGGATGGGTGACTCCCGGCCAAGAGGTCGACTCTTCAGCAATCACCAAGGCACCGGGCGCCTCAAGGGCGACGACATCGTTAAGGTGGCGGAGAAACTCCACAACCTCCAGATTCTCGCGGCCGCCGTGGCGATTCGGAACCCACTCTCCGGCCTTGCGCGAATAATCGCGGTACAACATCGACGCCACCGCGTCGACGCGCAGACCATCGATATGGAAATGCTTGATCCAGTGCAGTGCCGAAGCGAGCATGAAACCGTGCACTTCGGTACGCCCCAGGTTGTAAATCAGGGTATTCCAATCCTGGTGAAAGCCTTCGTGCGGGTTGTCGTATTCATACAGCGCGGTGCCGTCGAAACGGGCCAGGCCGTGGGTATCGGTAGGAAAATGCGCCGGCACCCAATCGAGAATGACACCGATGCCTGCCTGGTGGCAGCGGTCGACGAATTCAGCGAATTGCTGCGGCGTGCCATAACGCGCGGTCGGGGCAAATTGCGCGAGCAACTGATACCCCCAGGAACCACCGAACGGGTGCTCCATGATCGGCATCAGCTCGATGTGGGTGAAGCCCATCTTCTCGATATAGGGGATCAGCCGATCGGCCAGTTCATGCCAGGTGTAATTGCGCACCACCTCGCCAGCGTCGTCGGTTTCGACCATCCAGGAGCCCGCATGCAGCTCGTAGATCGACAGCGGCGCACTGCTGCTGTGGCGCTGCTCGCGGCTTTCGAGCCAGGCCTGGTCACCCCAGGCGTGATCGAGCGGCCTGCCGACCCGCGACCCGGTGGCGGGCGGCAGCTCGGTGGCCAGGGCGACCGGGTCGGCCTTGAGCGGCAGGATCCCGTGAGCACCGAGAATCTCGTACTTGTAGCCATCGCCCGGCTGCACGCCGGGGATGAAGATTTCCCACACGCCCGAGGGATAGCGCACGCGCATCGGATGCCGACGGCCATCCCAGCCGTTGAAATCACCCACCACCGATACCCGTTTGGCATTCGGCGCCCACACGGCAAAGCGCACACCGTCGACGCCGTCGATGTTCATCACCTGAGCACCAAAACAGCCGCTCAGATCGCGGTGGTTGCCCTCGGCGAACAGGTAAAGGTCCATCTCGCCCAGCAGTTCGCCGAAGCTGTAAGGATCGGCGTTGGTGTACTCGCCGCCAGCCCATTGCACCTTGAGCCGATAGGGCTGCCGCGAATGCATGTGGCCGGTGAAGAACCCCGGTACGTCGTGATGCTGTTCAAGCTTGACCAGGGATTCGTCGTGATCCTTGGCCAGTACCTCTACCGACAGTGCATTGGGCAGGTAGGCACGGATGTATTGCCCATCGCCGCCATCGCTGTGGGGGCCAAGGATCGAAAACGGATCACGGTGATCGGCACGGATCAGCGCTTCAATATCGGCCTTGGACGGTATGGCACCGCGCTGGCTCTGTTGCTGTTGCGCACTCATGACGCTTCTCCCCTTGTACTCAAAAGCCCGAACAGACCATGCAAAGGCACGGCCAGCCAGCCCGGGCGATTCTCCGCTTCATAAGCGATTTCATAAGCAGCCTTTTCAAGGCTGAACAATTCCAGTGCAGCACGTTCGCCTTCGGGGGTTTCCCAGGCATGGGCCAGGTCGGCGGTGGCCGCTCGATAGGCCTCGATGAACGCGTGCCGCGATTCATGCAGGTAACGTTTGGCCACGCGCTGACGGGCCTGCGCGGCCTCGGGCGAAGCGTCCACGCTTTGCGCGTTGCGCACCGCCATCGCGGCCGCGTAATCAAACGAACGCAGCACGCCGCTGACATCCTTGAAGGGGCTGTACTTGCCGCGCCGCTCTTCCAGTGGTCGCGCCGGCTCGCCTTCGAAGTCGATCAGATAGGCGTCACCCTGCACCACCAGCACCTGGCCCAGGTGCAAGTCGCCGTGCACGCGCATGATCAAGCCCCCAGTGGCCTGCTGGCAGAGTGTATCGACGTGGCTGAGCAGCGATTTGCGCTGGCTCAACAGATCGGCGACCAGCGTGCGGTTTTCGTCATCAAGGTTGCCTTTATGCTGCTCGAGCAGTTGCAGTGCACGTTCGACCTGCGCCTTGATGCTTTTGCTCCATGCCTGGGCGTCCTTCTTTTTGCTCGGGCTGGCGCGAAAATCCGCGTTGTCGGTAGGCGCTGCCAGCACCTTGTGCATTTCACCCAGGCGCTGGCCGAGCATGGCGGCGAAATCGGCCAGTTCCACCAGCGCGTTGTAGTGCTGGTCCTGCTCCGAGCGGACACTGGCCATCTCGTCACGCACCGCGCGTTCGAGGTTGTTCTGGGTCCACTCCCAGGCATCACCCTGGTTGGCCAAAAAGCCCTGCGCGATCATTAACAGGTGCGGCAGCCCCTCGGCGTCGACCCGCTGGACCGAGCCTAGTAGCGGCGAAATATTCTGGTAGCCAGCGCTGGTCAGGTAGGCGCCCATTTCCAGCTCGGGGTGGATACCCCCGCTGACCTTACGGATCATCTTCAGCACCATGGCGCTGCCGATCACCACCGAGCTGTTGGATTGCTCGGCGGACAGGTAGCGGATCTGCGCATCGGCGCCCAGATTGAGACGGGTCAGTTCGGCGGTCGGTTCAAAGCGCAACTCGCCCTCGCTGCACGGCGTGATCTGGCTGTTTTGCACGGCCAGCAGCACCGAACGAATGAAGGTTTCCAGAGCGAAGGCATCAGTGATCAAGCCGACTTGGCGACCGCGGCGCACCCGCGACAGCGCCAACTGCTGAGGCAGCGCGCTGGCGATCTGATCGTCGCCCAGTAAACCGAACGGAAACTGATAACGGCTGACCACGCCACCGCTGGTGACCTCGATTTCGCTGAGCAGTACCGGCGCCTGCGCGGTACCGAAGCGCACGCCATAGGCGATGTGCACCTTGTCGATGGCGCTGTCCTTGCCAGCGAACCAGCGGCGCTTGGGCAGGTACTGGGTGAGCGAAGTATTTTCCAACGACTCGCGCGAGGGCGATTCGAGCAATTCTTCCATCCGTTTTTTCAACACAAGGGTGAGGAAGTCCGGCAGGCTTTGGGCCGGTTCAACGTGCCAGCTGGGCATTTGATTCTCCGAGGCCAATAGGAACCAGTAGAACCCGTAAGGGGCCAGAGTGAGCAGGAAATTGAGCTGGCCAATCGGCGGGAACGCCGCGCCACCGAGCATCTCTACCGGGACCATGCCCGCGTAGGCCGACAGATCCAGCTCGGCCGCCTGGGCCGCACGCGAGACATTGGCCACGCAGAGGATGATCTCGGTCTTGCCCTCGGCGTTGGTGTATTCACGCAGGTAGGCGAGGATGCGACGGTTGCTCGGCGACAGCATTTTCAGGGTGCCGCGGCCAAAGGCTTTTTGCTGCTTGCGCACCGCGAGCATGCGCCGCGTCCAGTTGAGCAGCGAATGCGGGTCGCTGGCCTGGGTCTCGACATTGACCGACTGGTAGCCATACAGCGAATCCATGATCGGCGGCAGCACCAAGCTGGCCGGGTCGGCCCGCGAGAAACCACCGTTGCGGTCGATCGACCACTGCATGGGCGTGCGCACACCGTCGCGGTCGCCCAAGTAGATGTTATCGCCCATGCCAATTTCGTCGCCGTAATACAGCGTCGGCGTGCCGGGCATCGACAGCAGCAGGCTGTTGAGCAGTTCAACGCGACGGCGGTCACGCTCCAGCAACGGCGCCAGACGCCGGCGAATACCGAGGTTTATGCGCGCGCGACTGTCGGCGGCATAGTAATTCCACAAGTAATCGCGCTCTTTGTCGGTGACCATCTCCAGCGTCAGCTCATCATGGTTGCGCAAGAAGATCGCCCACTGGCAGTTGGCGGGGATCTCCGGGGTCTGGCGCAAGATGTCGGTGATCGGAAAACGGTCTTCCTGGGCCACGGCCATGTACATGCGCGGCATCAATGGGAAGTGGAACGCCATATGGCATTCATCGCCGTTGGGGCCCTTGGCGTCACCGAAATACAGCTGGGTGTCTTCGGGCCACTGATTGGCTTCGGCAAGCAGCATGCGGTCGGGATAGTTGGCATCGATCTCGGCACGAATCTGTTTGAGCACCGCGTGGGTCTCGGGCAGGTTCTCGTTGTTGGTGCCATCGCGCTCGATCAGATACGGGATGGCGTCCAGGCGCAGGCCGTCAATGCCCAGGTCGAGCCAGTAGCGCATCACGCCGATCACCGCCTTCATCACCTGCGGGTTGTCAAAGTTGAGGTCCGGCTGGTGCGAGTAGAAGCGATGCCAGAAGTACTGACCGGCCACCGGGTCCCATGTCCAATTGGATTTTTCGGTGTCGAGAAAAATGATTCGCGTGCCATCGTATTTGGCGTCGGTGTCGGACCACACATAGAAGTCCCGCGCCTTGGAACCGGCCTTGGCATGACGCGCGCGCTGGAACCATGGATGCTGGTCCGAGGTATGGTTGATGACCAGCTCGGTGATGACCCGCAAGCCGCGCTGGTGCGCCTCTGCAATAAAGCGCTTGGCATCGTGCAGGGTGCCGTAATCGGGGTGGACGGCCTTGTATTCGGCGATATCGTAGCCATCGTCGCGGCGCGGCGAAGGATAGAACGGCAGGAGCCAGATGGTATTGACCCCAAGCTCCGCGATGTAATCGAGCTTGGCAATGAGGCCGGGAAAGTCACCGATGCCATCATTGTTGGAGTCGAAAAAAGACTTTACATGCACTTGGTAGATGACCGCGTCCTTGTACCAGAGCGGGTCTTCGGTGAACTTGGCTGCCTTAGGTTTTCTGGCCATGCAGCTGATTCCTTGTGGAGGAGCTCTTGTTATGAGGCGGCTGCATCATGGTGCGCAGCCGCGCCGATAGGCTTACTGCTCGCGAGCGATACGCCAGATGCCGAAGGACTGATAGGCGGGGTCAAGGCGCATGAACTGAGTCTTGCCGTACCAGGTCCAGGTATGGCCGGTCATCAGATCGGTGCCCGAGGTCGCGGCGTTGTCGTCCAGGCCCAACTCCCACAGCGGCAGTTCGAAGTTGGCTTCCTGAGCGTTGTAGGGGTCCAGGTTGATGGCCACCAGAATGTAGTTCTGCCGATCGGGCGTTCGTTTGGCGAAGTACAGGATGTTGTCGTTGTAGCAGTTGAAAAACGCCACGCCCAAGTGCGTTTGCAAAGCCGGGTTGAGGCGGCGGATGCGATTGAGCTGGGCGATCTCGGCAATGATATTGCCGGGCGCGGTGTAGTCCCGCGGGCGGATCTCGTACTTCTCCGAATCCAGGTATTCTTCCTTGCCGGGGATCGGCGCCGACTCGCACAGCTCGAAGCCCGAATACATCCCCCACAATCCCGAGCCCATGGTCGCCAGCGCCGCCCGAATCAAGAAGCCCGGACGCCCTGACTCGTGCAGGAAGAACGGGTTGATGTCCGGCGTATTGACGAAGAAGTTCGGCCGGTAGCAATGCGACCACGGCGGCTGGTTGAGCTCGCTGAAATACGCCTGGAGCTCGGCCTTGGTGTTGCGCCAGGTGAAGTAGGTATAGCTCTGGCTGTAACCGACTTTGCCTAGGCGCGCCATCATCGCCGGCTTGGTGAAGGCCTCGGCGAGGAACATGACGTCCGGGTCCTTGCTGCGAATATCCTCGATCAGCCATTGCCAGAACGGCAGCGGTTTGGTGTGCGGGTTGTCGACGCGGAAGATCTTCACGCCCTCCTCGACCCAGCTCCACACCACATCGCGAAGCGCCAGCCACAGGCTTGGCACCGCATCGGCGGCATAGAAATCGACGTTGACGATGTCCTGGTATTTTTTCGGCGGGTTCTCGGCGTAGCGAATGGTGCCGTCGGGGCGCCAGGAGAACCAGCCGGGATGTTCCTTGAGCCAGAGGTGGTCCTGGGAGCACTGGATGGCGAAATCGAGGGCGATTTCCAGGCCATGCTCGGCGGCGGCCTTGACCAGATTACGGAAGTCCTCGCGGCTGCCCAGTTGCGGGTGAATAGCGTCATGGCCGCCATCCGCACTGCCAATCGCATAAGGGCTGCCGACATCATCGGGGCCGGCGGCCAGGGAGTTGTTGGGCCCTTTGCGATGCGCGCGGCCGATAGGGTGAATCGGCGGAAAATACAACACGTCGAAACCCATGTCGCGGATCATCGGCAGGCGATTGTGCACATCGTTGAAGGTGCCGTGGCGCGTCTTGTCGTCGGTGATCGAACGCGGAAACAGCTCGTACCAGCTGGCGAACTCGGCCAGTTGCCGCTCCACTTCCACCGGGTATTCGGGACTGCGGGTAAGAAACGCGCGGTGATCGGCACGGGCCATCAGGGCGCTGGTGTCGGCTTGCAAAAGCAAGGACACACGCTGGTCTTCGTTGAGCTCGTGGAGGCTATCGTGCACGCGTTGCAGCGCCTGCTTGAGGTCGCCCTCGCTACGCTCGGCGGCATGCTGCAAATGCACGCGGCCTTCTTCCAGCTCCAGGCCGATGGCGACGCCGGCAGCGTATTTTTTTTCCAGCTCATAGCGGTAACTGGCGAACTGGTCGATCCAGGCTTCGATGCAATAGACGTAGCGGCCGACGGCGTCGACGCTGAATTCGCCGGCGAAGCTGTCGTTGCCCAGCTCCGTCAAGGCAGAGGTCTGCCATTCCTCGTCGTCGATTCGCCGCACGCGCAGGCGCACTGCCAGTTTGTCATGGCCATCGGCGTAGACCTTGGTGGTCACCGCCACCTGCCGCCCGACCAGGGTCTTGACAGCGAACACGCCGTCATCGATCACTGGTTGGGTATTCTCGATCACGAGGCGTGGCAACAGCAGGGCCTGGGACAGGCTCAATACGTGCTCGGCGTTATCGTGTACCTGGCCTTCGCGGCCGGATTCAAAAGGTTCATCAGACGTCATAGAGCCTAGCTCCTTATTACGCCCCGTGGACGTTGCGGATAATGCTGCTGGAAGAAAGAGGCCGTGCGACTGTTTGTCGCCTAGGATTGGGAGCCAACGCACCGGGCAAAAGTTCAGACGCAATCAACCGCCGCAGGGCGGGATCGAAAAAAAGAATCAATCCCGGGGCCTGCGGTCCAGATACCTGAATGCGTTATTTTCGACGCTAGCTGTGCACATGAGCGAGGTCAGGACCATGAACATCCCCATTCCCGCTGAAACCCCGGATCCGAATATCGACAATCCCATTTTGCCGCCAAAGGCGCCCGAGGGTGATCCTGGCGACAATCCCGATGGCGTGCCCGTCCAGCCGACCATGCCACCTACTCCGGTCGGCGATCCGCCGAGCGAGGAACCGCCAGCGACGTTGTGAGCATAGATAGGTAAGCGGGCCCCGTTGGCTTTTAATCAGCCAATGGGGCCTTTTGTTTGGTGCCTGTATTTATATGGGGCCGGGCTCTATTCAGCAAATGCAGCAACGCAGTGCCCGAGCTGGAGCCTTTGCGAGCAGAGTTCGGTCCCACATAAATCAAAATTCCGATGCCGTTGCTCACCGCGCCCAAATAAGTGTTCGATGATCGCGCAAAAACGCGCCAAGGCCCGTTGACTGGGCCCTTCGCCGCTGTTAAAAATGTACCACCCAGTTAGTTTTTGCGCGAAACGGGAGCCAGTGGAAAAAGCCTTTTTCTGCTAGCTTTACTAGACGCAGAGCAACGGCCAAGGCTTGATAATAAAAACAACGGAGACCAACATGGCTAGCCATGACACTCATTCGCATGACAGTAAGCAGACGAAAAAGGCAACCGCCAGCGGTTGGGTAGGCTCGGCCCTCGAGTACTATGATTTCTTCATCTATGCGCAGGCCGCTGCGCTGATCTTCCCGCAAATCTTTTTCCCCAATACCGATCCCAAGATCGCCATCGTTGCCTCACTGGCGACCTACGGCGTGGGTTACGTTGCGCGCCCCATTGGCGCCTTCTTCCTCGGTCACTGGGGTGATACCAAGGGCCGCAAGAACGTTTTGCTCCTGTGCATGTTCATGATGGGCTTCGCCACCATGGCAGTCGGCCTGCTGCCGACTTATAGCCAGGTCGGTGTCTGGGCGCCGATCATGCTCGTGATCCTGCGCCTGATCCAGGGTTTCGCGGTGGCCGGCGAGATATCAGGGGCGAGTTCAATGATCATGGAGCATGCCCCCTTTGGCAGACGCGGCTATTACGCCAGCTACACCTTGCAAGGCGTCCAGGCCGGGCAGATCTTCGCCGCCGCGATCTTCCTGCCGCTGGCTTACTTCATGCCGGATGACATGTTCAACACCTGGGGCTGGCGGATTCCGTTTCTGCTGAGCGCGATCGTGCTGGTGGCGGGCTATATCATCCGCCGTACCGTGGAAGAAACCCCGGCCTTCGCCAACGTCGAAGCCAAGCAGCAGTTGACCAAGTCTCCGGTCGCCGAAGCCTTCCAGAACAACTGGCAGAACATGGGCCTGGTGATGTGTATGGCACTGATGAACGTGATCCCGGTGGTCGCGACTATCTTTGGTGCAGCCTATGCGGTGCAGCCGGCCTATGGCATCGGGTTCTCGAAGAGCGTGTACCTGTGGATTCCGGTGGTGGGCAACATCATTGCGGTACTGGTGATCCCGTTCGTGGGCAACTGGTCGGACAAGATCGGCCGTCGTCCGATGATCATCGGCGGAGCGCTGGGTTCGGGCCTGCTGTCATTCGGTTACCTCTACGCCATCAGCGTGCACAACGTCCCGCTGGCCTTCGCCATGTCGCTGCTGATGTGGGGTGTGGTCTATCAAGGGTACAACGCAGTGTTCCCCAGCTTCTATCCAGAGCTGTTCCAGACCCGCTACCGCGTATCGGCCATGGCCATCTCGCAGAACGTCGGCACCATGATCACCGCGCTGCTGCCGGCCTTGTTCGCGGCCGTGGCGCCGCCCGGTTCGGACAACATCCCGTTGACCGTGGGCGCGATCGCCTTCGGTATCACCTGCGTCGCGGCATTGGCGGCCTACACCGCCAAGGAAACCTACCGGATTCCGATGAGCGAACTGGGCAAGCGGGATGCGGTACCCGTGCAGAAGACGGACTATGACGTGCAACGCATGTCGGCTGCGGCCAAGCCTTGATTCGATAAGCAGTGATAAAAAAACCGGCGCCTGAGCAAGGCGCCGGTTTTTTTATGTCTGGAGTATCGATGTGATCTCGAGGGCCTCTCCACCGCCTGACGCGCAAGCCCGCTGCCACAGGAGTGGGTATTTCAACTGTGGGAGCGGCCGCTGCCCGCGAAGCGGCCAGCACCGCCACCTTGAATGTCAGCGACCGCCCGCCAGATCGATAAAGGTCCCGGTCACATAACTGGACAGCTCGCTGCTGAGCCAGACGATGGCCTCGGCCACCTCGTCCGGGCGCCCGCCTCGGCCCATCGGCAGCGCCGATTCCTGCTTGGTCACGCGATTGGCATCGCCACTCAGAGAATGGAAATCGGTGTGGATATACCCGGGGCGCACCGCATTGACGCGCACGCCCTCACTGGCCAGCTCCTTGGACAGACCGATGGTGAAGGTGTCGATCGCCCCCTTGGAGGCGGCGTAGTCAACGTATTCGTTAGCCGAGCCCAGCCGGGCCGCTGCCGACGAGACATTGACAATAGTGCCGCCCGAGCCGCCATGCAGCGTCGACATCCGATGGATCGCATGCTTGGCGCAGAGCATCGGCCCGACGATGTTGTTCTTCATCATCTTCAGCAGACGGAATTCGGACATCTCCTCGACCCGCGATTGCTCGGCGATAGTCGCCGCGTTATTGACCAGTGCCGTCACCGCGCCCAGCTCTGTATCGACACGGTGGAACAGGCGAATGACCTCGTCCTCGTTACTGGCGTCGGCACGCACCGCGATGCCATGCACACCACAGGCCCGGACCTCGGCCAGCACGCGCATCGCCGACTCCTCGTCGGACAGGTAGTTGATGCACACGCGATAGCCCTGTCGGGCTGCCAGCAGCGCCGTCGCAGCACCGATGCCGCGACTGCCGCCAGTAATGACAATGACCTTGGCCATGGACCTTTCGTCTCTCCAGAAGTGTGTGATTGCCCATCAGTCCATTCGGGCAATGGCGGGCTGGCCGAATGATATCAAGGTATAGCGGCTTTGGCCTTGTGAATATCAGCCATAAATGCCTGGGGAGGTAAGGGATGCCCCAACAAAAAGCCCTGCAACGCGTCACTGCCAGGGCGCGTAGGGAGATCCTGCTGTTGGTCGGTTTCCACGCCTTCGGCAACGATGCCCAGCCGGGGCGCCTGGCCCGGCTTGGCGATCGCGGCATCGTCACTGTCCCGCTCCAGATCGGGGACGAAACCGCCATCGAACTTCAGCTCGTTGGTGGGCAAGCGCGTGCATCGTTGCATAACGCTGCGTCAGAAGCCGAACAAGGCCGCCGCACCGTCGCGCAGAATGGCCTGGCGCTGACGTGGCCAAGGCACCAACTGCTGCAGCAATTCGAACTGCGAGGCATAACTGACCTGATCCTCGAACTGGGTGTGGGGCCAATCGCTGCCCCACATCAGCCGATCGGTGCCGAAGTGCTCGATCAACAGCGGAATCGCCGCTTGGGCGAACGCCAGGTTCTCCCTGTCGGTGCCGCCCAGGCGATACACCCCGGAAATCTTCACCCATACATCACCGCCACCCAGCGCCAGCAAGCTCTTGAAAGTCGGGTGGGCCACGCCGAACGCCGCATGCGGCCGGCCAAAATGGTCGACAACGATCTTCACGCCATAAGGCTTGAGCGCAGCCACCAGCGCCGGAATGTCTTCGATCTGACGATGCAGTTCTACGTGCCAGCCCAGTGCCGCGATCTTCTCCAGCAACGGCCGCCAGTCCTCGCTGCTCAGGTCCGGAAGGCTCTTGCCCATCAGATTCAGGCGAATCCCCACCACCCCCAGGCGCGCCATGCGCTCCAACTGCGCATGGCTGACATCCGCATCCACCACCACTACACCGCGCAATCGGTCGGGCGCCAGCATCAACGCCTCAAGCAGATAGGCGTTGTCGCTGCCCAGAAAGCTGGGCTGCACCAGCACGCCGTGGCTCACGCCCTGAGTAACCAGCAACGCGCGCCAGTCTTGCAGAGTGGCATCGTATTGCGGGGTGTAGCGACGCTCGCCGGCAAAGGCCAGTGTCTGGGTGAAGACATGGGCGTGGGCATCGACGCCGCGGATTGGCAAGGTAGTGTCCATGGATCTCATCCGGGTGATGGGGCGGCGCTTTTCGTACGCTGCAGGTTCATTGATTCAAGCCCGGCTGGCGGTCGCCGCAGCGACCGGATCGGCTGTGGCCGGGGCCTGGGTATCAAGGTTGCGACCGCGGGTTTCCGGCAGCGCCAAAGCAGCGATCACCGCCACGCCATAGGCGATCCCGGCGTCGATACCGATGGCCGAGCCCAGCGACATGTGCTCGCTCATGTGGCCGACCATGAACGGGAACACCGCCGACAGCACGCGGCCGAAGTTGTAGCAAAAGCCCACGCCTGCACCGCGCACGTCGGCCGGGTACAGTTCGTTGAACAACGAACCCAGGCTGGCCGGTATCCCGGCGGCGAAAAAGCCCAGCGGGAAGCCCAGAAACAGCATCGCCGTGTTGCTCAGGTCCATGAACACGTAAGCCTGCACCGTGGCCACGCAGCAGAACGCGAACAGGATGATGTTCTTGCGCCGCCCGATCTTGTCGACCAAAAAGCCACTGGCCACGCAACCGCAGAAGAACGCGACGATGATCACCGCCAGGTAGCCCCCGGAATTGAGCACTGACAGGTGCTTCTCGGTTTTCAGGAAGGTCGGCAGCCAGGTCATTACCGCGTGGTAACCGCCGTGGGCGCCCAGGCCCAGCAGGCCGCCCAGCAGGGTGACACGCAGCAGTTCAGGGCGGAAGATCCCGGCCAGCGAAGCCAAGAAGGTCTGCGGTCCGGTCTGCGCCTTTTGCTTGCGGGCAAAGCTCTCGGGCTCCGGCACCTGACGGCGCACATAGATAATCACCAGCGCCGGCAGCAGCCCGACCACGAACATCACGCGCCAGGCCAAGGCCTCGGGCACGAAGGTATAAATGAGTGTGAACAATGCGACAGCGGCTCCCCAGCCGACTGCCCAGGCGCTTTGCACCATGCCCATGACCTTGCCGCGGTATTTGGGCTGGATCGCTTCAGCCATCAGCACCGCACCAGCCGCCCATTCACCGCCGATACCAAAGCCTTGCAGCGCTTTGACCACCAGCAGTTGTTCGTAGCCGCTAACGAACGCCGACAGAAAGGTGAACAGCGAGAACCACAGAATCATCCACTGGAGGGTCCGCACCCGGCCGTAACGGTCCGACAAGGTACCGCCTACCCAGCCACCTAAGGCCGAGGTGATCAGGGTGACGCTGCTGATGGCACCCGCCTCGCCCTTGCTCAGGGCAAAGGCTGCGATCAAGGCCGGGATGGCGAGGCCGAACATCTGTACTTCCAGGGCATCGAGCGCCCAACCGCCAAAGCAGGCCCAGAAGGTTTTGCGCTCACGCGAGGTTACGTCTCGATACCACTTGAACATGATGTTTGTTGTCCTTGTCGATGTTGCGTTGGCGACGGCTGTCAGGGCAATGTTCGATCAGCGAATCTGCACGCTGTAGCGGAAATGGCTGGCGCGCCCGTGGGAACGGCGCCACTCCAGGGCAAGCCCGGCGTAATTGCGCGCCAGGCGTTCGATCACCACAACCGGGCTACCGGGCGTGATACCGAGCAGATTGGCGCGGTGATCGTCGGCAGCCTCGGCGCTCAGGGTTTCATCAGCGGAGGCGACAATCTGCCCGCAAAGCTCTTCATAAATGGGATACAGCAGCGGGCCATAGGTATCGAGGTCGACGCTCAGCAAGGCTTTGAAGCGCTCGCGCGGTAGCCAGATGTCTTCGGCCAGCACCGGCTGCTCGTCGAGCAGACGCAAACGTTGCAGGCGAATCACCGCAGTCGCGGGCGCCAGGCCCAGCGCGCGCGCGACCTCGGCAGGTGCCTGGAGCGACTGCACCGAAAAGATCTGGCTCTGGGGAATCTGCCGTTCGCCGTCCGGGGTCTGGAAGCGGAAGAAGCGGAACAGCGAAGCATGAAATTGCGGACGACGGATAAAGGTGCCGCGACCTTGTTGACGCTCCAGGATGCGCTCGCCGACCAACATGTCGATGGCCTTGCGCACCGTCCCCACGGACAACCCGTACTCGCTGGCCAGCAGCGCTTCGGTAGGAATGGCCTCGCCGGCACGCCAACGGTTATCGGCGATCTGTAGGGCGAGCTGATCGCGCAGACGCTGGTAGAGGGGCAGGCGGTCGTCACTGGAGAGTTGTGTCATGGCGGTTCTCGTCATGGTGCAGTTATTATTGTCTAGTCATATATATGAATTTATACGTCAGTATTCTTTTACGGCGCGTTGCCGTCAAGCACCACCTATCTCTTGTGGGAGCGGGCTCTCCCGCGAAAGCGCACGCCGCCGCAACGCGTGGTTCCCCTCGCGGCAGAGCCCGCTCCTGCGGAGATATGCACGTGGAGCGCGATTAAATTCCATAGCCGGGTCTTAACAGCAATAAAAAACCAACAATCAAAAAATTTTAGCTATAAACATCCGATAAATTGCATTGCAACAGCAACCTAAGCAATCATAGGTATCCAAATAATTCTAAAATGGCGGCTCGACCCGTATGGATATCTGCGCATGACCACCCTCTCCCCCCCTGCCGCGCTCGACACCCGAGACCCCGTCCGCGCCTCGTTGATTTCTGCACGCATCGACCGTCTTCCGGCCGTCGCGACGATCTGGCGACTGGTGGCCTTGCTATCCATCGGGGGTTTCTTCGAACTGTACGACCTGTTCCAGACCGCCTACATCAGCCCCGGATTGATCAAGGAAGGCATTTTTGCCACCGGCGCTCAGGGTGCCTTTGGCGTCTCGGATCAGGCGGCATTCGCCTCGGCCACCTTCCTCGGCCTGTTTCTCGGCGCCAGCCTGCTGAGCCAGTTCGCCGACCGTTTCGGCCGCCGCGCGATCTTCACGTTCGCCCTGCTGTGGTACACCGTGGCGACCGTGCTGATGGGCCTGCAGGACCACGCCATGGGCATCATCGTCTGCCGCTTCCTGGTGGGCATCGGCCTGGGCATCGAACTGGTCACCATCGATGCCTACCTGTCGGAACTGGTCCCCAAGCGCATGCGCACCTCGGCCTTCGCCTTTGCCTTCTTCATTCAGTTCGCCTCGGTGCCGGCGGTCGCGTTGATGTCCTGGTGGCTGGTGCCCCAGGCGCCGTTCGGGGTGTCGGGCTGGCGCTGGGTAGTGTTTGCCAGTGCGGTGTTCGCACTGTTCATCTGGTGGCTGCGCAAGCGCCTGCCCGAGTCGCCGCGCTGGCTGGCTCAGCAAGGCCGTCTCGATGAAGCCGATCATGTGCTGAGCGATATCGAACAGCGCTGCGCCGCCGACTACCGGAAAAAGGCCGACGCGCCGCTGCCAGAGCCAGAAGTCGAGCAGGTGCAGGTAGTGAGCAGCGGTCGCTTCAGTGACATCTGGCAGCCGCCCTATCGCCGCCGCGCGGTGATGCTGATCGTGTTCAATATCTTTCAGGCCATCGGCTTTTTCGGTTTCGGCAACTGGTTGCCGGCGCTGCTGGCGGGTCAGGGCATGAGCGTGACCCACAGCCTGGGCTACGCCTTCATCATTACCCTCGCCTATCCGTTGGGGCCGTTGTTGTTCGTGCGTGTGGCCAACCGTTTCGAGAACAAATGGCAGATCGTCGGCTCGGCGATCGGCACCATGATCTTCGGCACCTTGTTCGCGGCACAGACCTCACCGCTCGGTCTGGTGGCCTGCGGCGTCGGCGTGACCTTCTGCAACGCTTGGCTGACGTTCAGCTATCACTCGTACCAATGCGAGATGTTTCCCACGCATATCCGTGCGCGTGCAGTAGGCTTCTGCTACTCGTTCAGCCGCCTGTCGACAGTGTTCAGCAGCCTGATGATCGGCTTCTTTCTGGAGCACTTCGGCACCCCCGGGGTATTGGCATTTATCGTCACCAGCATGTTGATCGTGACCTTGACCATAGGCGGCTTCGGGCCCCATACGCGGAACCTTGCACTAGAGAATATTGCGCACTGATTACCTACCGTTGGTCGGATGGGTGGACCCTTTATGGCCGCACACCCGCCCAATAACAGGTAACGACTCTATCCAGAACAAGGAGACGCACCATGATCAGGAATACTTTGACTCATCTCACCCTGGCCGGCCTGCTCGCACTCACCTCTGGGATGGCGCTCGCTGGCGTCAGCGGCCCAAGTGGCAGCTCGGGCGGCTCCAACGCCAATGGCAGCACCACGACCATGTCGCCGTCGAGCAGCACCAATGACAGCAAGATGACCAAGCACAGTGGTGGCGATGTCACCAGCAAGCACAACGGCGTGGGTACCGCTAAAGGCAAGTCGAACGACGGTGCCGGTTCGCAGCCAGGCGGCGCAGGCAGCAACGGTGCCTCCGGATCGGGCGGCGCGGGTGCAGGTGCAGGCGGCGTCGGCAGCGGTGAAGGTGGCGCGGGTACCGTCAAGTAGCGTCAATTGATCCACCACCCGCCACTGTAGCGAGGGGCTTGCCCCCGAAAATATCCGCCTAGGCTTAATGGGTGTCCGGGAGATTTTTCGGGGCAAGCCCCTTCGCTATATATGGCCGGACTACTGCATCACCGGGCCCGAGGCAGTTGATCACTATCCCGCCAGACACCGTGGGAGTGGGCCCTGCCAGCTAAAAGGCCATCCACCACACCGGAAATCCGGAAGAATCATGCGAACCCGAACAACCGCCGCGGAGTGTCCCACATCACCTGCCGGCGCACCTGCGCATCGGGCATGAACTGCTCGGCGTACTTGAGCAGCGGCCCATAATCGACGCGGCTTTGCTCGCGCAAAAACGGCCAGTCCGACCCCCACACACACGCCTGCGGCCCGAACGCCCGCAGCAACGCCTGCACGTAGCGGTCGGTCTGTTCGAACAGTTCATCGATGTGAGAAAACTTCTGCATGCCGGAAATCTTCACGCAGGCCCGGCCGCTGTCGGCCAAACGCAACAAGGCTTCAAACCCCGGCTGATTCACGCCAAGCTCCTGCTGCGGGCGCCCGCAGTGATCGATCAACAGCTGCGGGGTATTACGTTCGAGCAACGGCAGCAGTTCGAGCAATTCGTCCTGCTTGACCTGAATCTGCGCGAACATGTCCAACTCGGCGAGCCTGGCGAACAACCCATCCACCCCGTTCATTACCGCAGTCCCCTCGCCCGCCGGATTGAAGCCCACGCCAATCACACCGGCTTGCTTGAGCGCCGCGAGTTGTTCAAGGGACGCATCGTCCTCGACCACGGCAATGCCCTTGAAGCGCCCTTGGCCTTGCGCCAAGGCATGCAGGAGCAGCGAGTTGTCGGTGCGATAGCCACTGGTAGGGCCGACCAGCAGCGCATGCTTCACGCCATAAGCGTCGAGCACCCGGTTGAACTGCGCCAAGGTGCCGATCTCCTGCCCCGCCGGGCGGTACAGCGTCTGGGAGCGGTAGGGAAAATGCAGCGGATCGAACAGGTGGTTATGGCAGTCGATCTTGGGTTCATCAAAAATGCTCATGGGCCGCTCCCGGGCAGACGATGGATTGAGGCGTTCTTCCTGGCAGAATGTTCGGCATCGTAGCCACGAAAAAGACGACTTTCAAACCGGGTCAGCGGCAGCCGACAGCGCCGACCAGGCTCTCAGGATTGTCGTCATTTCCAGCTCGTTCACTGGGGGGCTGAGCAAATAGCCTTGAACGAACGGACACGCCATTTCCCTCAGGTGCTGAAGCTGTGCCAGGGTTTCAACGCCTTCTGCGGTGATATCTATTTTCAGCGCTCGGCCCAGCGATAGGATGCTTTTGACGATCGCATCGGAGCGTTCGAATGACATCATCCTGGAAACAAATGAACGATCGATTTTTATCGCATCAATGGGATAACGATCAATGAATCCGAGTGAACTGTAGCCGGTTCCAAAGTCGTCGAGGGCGACTCGAATCCCAAGCCCTCGCAGAGACTCCAGCACCTTGGCGATTTTCTCGGGTTCATGGATGAATACAGACTCCGTGATTTCTATCTGAAGCTCTCGTGGGTCGACACCTGTTCCCTCAAGAATTCCAGCCACCTGAGCAACATAGCCCGGACGCCCCAGTTCGGTGCCTGATACGTTCACATTCAAATGCAGCGCCAGTGCGCTGAATTCAGCCTTCCATCGCTGCAGCTCCGAACAGGCCTGATGCATGACCCAAGCTCCCAGGTCATGGATCACGCCAATCTCTTCCGCTACGCCAATGAACATGTCGGGTGGAATATGACCCAGCTCGGGATGCAGCCACCTCACCAACGCTTCCACTCCGCGAATCTCTCCCGTGGTGACGTCGTAGATGGGTTGATAGGCGACGGAGAATTGATCCTGTGGGATGGCCTGTCTCAGTGCATTTTGAAGGAACAGCGCGTCGACTGCCGCCTTGCGCATGGACGCGTCGAAGATGGCCCAACGCCCGCGCCCCTCTTTTTTGGCGGCATACATCGCGACATCCGCATCCCTCAGGAGATCTTCCGGTGAGGAATGACTGTAATCGGCAGACACGATACCCAGGCTGCATGAAGTGAAGATGTTCTGCCCGTCGATGACGACGGGCAACGCCATTTCTTTCACTATTCGCTGCGCCAGTTCGACCGCTACTGCCGACTGCTCCTCGCCCATGAGCAGAATGGCAAACTCATCCCCGCCAACGCGGGCGAATACATCCCCGTCTCTGACGCAGGCTTCGAGTCTTCGCGCCACCTGCGACAGGAGAAGATCGCCCGCGCGATGCCCCAGGCTATCGTTGACGAACTTGAAACGATCCAGATCCAGGAATAACACGGTGGCAGGCGGCGCCTGAGCGTGACCGGCTTGATTGAACATACTCAATAGCCGGCTCATGAGGTATGCGCGGTTGTGCAACGACGTCAATCCATCATGAAACGCCGCGTAGGACAGCTCCTGCTCGATTCGCTCTCTTTCCAGCAGACGGGTCTCCAACGCAGCCTTTGCTTCCCGGTCGGCCTGGGCCTGGCGCTGCAGAAGTTCGGCGTCCTTGCGTTCACTGATGTCCCTTTGGACAGAGACCCAATGGGTAAACCAACCACGCTCATTCGCCACTGGAACGATGCTGAGTTGCACCCAGAATTTGCTGCCGTCCCTTCGTGTATTGATCAGTTCGACTTCAATGGGCTCCCACTTCGAAAGCGACGCACGGATCAAATCCAAGGTGTCACGGGACGTTTCGTCGCACTGCAGGATCCGCGGTGTCATGCCCAGGACTTCGGCCAGGCTGAATCCAGTGGTAGAAAGGAACGCGGGATTGCAGTAAACGATTCTTGGCCCCGGGGCATCTATGGGCTCTGCCTGGGTGATGAGGATCGCATCCTTGGCATTGACCACTACAGATTCCAGCAATCTGAGACGCTCGATCGAGGGCTTGTCCTTTGCCGCTACGCCACCGATGCCGGCCTGCAGGATCTCGCTGGCAATGGCTGCATGGGTTTGCAGTGCGTAGGTTTGCGCAGCGCTCAGACGTTGGTGCGCCACGGAACTGGAGACGAACAGAACGCCAATCAGCTCCAGCGCAAGGCCACGTAGCGCTACCGCCACGATAAATTCCTGGCCTGTGCCGTGGAAATGGTGAAGAGGCGTCGGCAGACTGGCCCCCATCACCTCATTGACCATGACCAAATCGCGATCAGCCAACGAGGACTTCAGCCAGGCCTCGGTCGATGGCTCGAAAGCCAATGGATGGTCTACGTCGAATCGGGAGATGACTTTCCAATTGCCATAAGCACCAGTGGCGATGAAGCCGCAGGAACAATCCGCAGAATGCACTGCGGCCTGAACAACCTTGTCTAAAGCCGTATGATGAGGATCGCTGGAAGCATTAACCATTTTGCCCACCTGATGCAGCATAGCGCGGCAAAGGCCGTGACATGCCCAGCAAGATATCACTTTGATATCACCTGCGAATGTTTAATACCGACTAGGTCAGTCTCGTTGATCGAATAGACATCCATCCCGAACCGATGATTCCTTTCACCTCGCGCCCGTCTCCAGAGATCCAGCCAAAGGGGCAAGCCAAGCAGTTGCCTGTAAAATCACCCCTTGCGCTATGCTGGAGATCCACGACACCTATAAAAACCTCGGCCCCTCCATGCCTATCCTCCGCTACCACGGCTTCGCTCAAGCCCTGCACTGGCTCACCACAGGTGCCTTGTGCCTGCTGCTGCCCTTCGTCTGGGTCGCCGAAAACTTCCCGCCTGGCCCGATCCGCACCTTCTGGTACATGGCTCACGAGTCCATGGGGATCTCAGTCTTCCTGCTGGTGCTGATGCGCCTCACCTGGCGTTGGCGCCACAAGGCCCCTCCGTACCCGGGCTACATGGGCAAGCCCCAGCGCTGGATCGCCACGCTCAATCATGCTTTGCTCTACGCGGTGCTGCTGGTCATGCCTGTCACCGGCTACATGATGGCCGGCAATGGCCAGCGGGTACCCTGGTTCCGGCTGGTGAACCTGCCAGGCTTCCCCCACAACGAGGCGCTAGGCATCACCGCCGACAGCGTTCACGTCGCAGGGCAATTCGTGCTCTACAGCTTGATCTTCCTGCATATCGCCGCCACCGTCTGGCACGTAGCAGTGCGCCGCGATGGTCTGCTCGAGCGCATGCTGCCCGAACAAAACATCGCGCAAAATATGACCGCACAAGAATTTGACGATAAAAAATAAGCGATGCCGACAAACGGGCGGAAATGATTCAGCCTGCCGTTTCATTCAGGTGGTATCGCTATCAGAACCGATCGCCAATAGCCGCTCGTCGCAATGATGGCCATACGCCAGTGATTTTTGGGGATTGCGCGAATATGCTGGCCTCGCCTGACATCGCACCCGCAATGGTTGCAGGCTTTTTACTTTTCCGGAGCCCTCATGAAATACAACAAATGGTTGACCCCCCCAGGTCAACTCATGGATGAGGCGAGTCAAAAGCAGGGAACCGCAAACACCTTTCAAAATCTCCAAGCATGGCAACGCGGCGTACGCGGGTTGATCATGGCGGTCGTTGTCGCAGGTATCAGTGCCTGCTCAAGCAACTACACGATCAAGACCACCGACGGTACGGTCTATAACACCCAGGGAGCTCCGACCCTGGAGGATGGGACGTACAAATTCGTCGACGCGCAGGGCAAGCAGCAGCAACTCTTCCTCTCGAAGGTTTCGCAGGTCCAAAAGCGCTAAGCGTCAGGCTATGACCCCAAGGCCCCTGGTTCACGGTGCCCTGAATACAAAAGCCCCGACAGTGCGAGCTGCCGGGGCTTTTGCTTGACCGCGCGATGGCGTCTTACCCAATCGGCAAGCCCAGATTGCCACGCAAGGTCGTGGCCTCGTATTCCCGGCGGAACACCCCGCGCTCCTGCAGGATCGGCAAGACTTGCTCGTTGAAGCGGCGAAACTGCGCCGGGTGGCTCACGGAGATGTTGAAGCCGTCCAGCGCGCGCCCTTCGAACCAGCGAATCATCTCCTCTGCCACGGTCTGCGCCGAGCCCACGAACGGCCGCGGTTTCAACTGGCTGACGAACTCGATGGTCTGACGCAGGCTGTAATCACGCCCCGCCGCCAGCTCGGTGATGCGTTTGGCGCCGGTATAGAAACTCTTTTTCGCGTACTCCAGGGCTTCCACCGGGAACGGCGCATCAAGGTCGTACTGGCGGAAGTCGTGCCAGCCGAAGTTGCGCCCGAACTCACCCAACGCCAGGTCGAAGTCGTGATCCTGAGCGTGGTAATGGGCCTCAATCTCGCGGGCGTGGGCATCGGTATCACCGACGTACACTTGGAAGCCCGGCAGGATAACGATCTGTTCGGGGTCCCGCCCTTGGCGCTCGGCACGGGCCTTGAGATCGCGATAAAACGCTTGCCCTTGTTCGAAACTGGCCGCGTGGGTGAACACCGCATCGGCAATGCGGGCGCCCAGGTCACGGCCTTGCTCCGAATCCCCCGCCTGAAAAATCACAGGCTCGCCCTGAGGTGAGCGTTGGATATTCAGCGGCCCGACCACGCTGAAATGCTCGCCCTTGTGATTGAGCGCGTGCAATTTGTCGTTATCCAGGAACTGCGCTGTTTCACGGTTATACGGGAACGCATCTTTCTCGTAAGACTTCCACAGCCCTTGCACCACGCGCACATGCTCCAGCGCGCGACCGTAGCGAGTGTCGTAGTCGTAGTGTTCGTCCTTGCTGTAATTGCCCGCGGTGCCCGCATCGCCGCTGGTGACCACGTTCCAGCCGGCACGGCCCTTGCTGATCAGGTCCAGCGAGGCCAAGCGCCGCGCCACGTTGAACGGGTCGTTGTAGGAGGTAGTCAGGGTACCGACCAGCCCCAGATGCTTCGTGGCCATGGCCAGCGCCGACAGCAAGGTAAGGGGTTCGAGGCGATTGAGGTAGTGGGGCGGCGAGTCCTTGGTAATGAACTGGCTGTCGACCACGAACAACAAATCGTAACGCGCTGCCTCGGCCTGACGGGCGATATCGACGAACCAGTCGATACTGACGCTGGCATCGACCGG
>CAJCIO010000032.1 GCA_903970465.1 Gammaproteobacteria bacterium | reverse complement strand
AGCCCGAACTCGGCCGAAGCATCTTGCAACCACAACCACCAGTAATCGGCAAAGCTGCGGCGGATCAGCAGCTCCCAAGTGTTCTCGTCAGCGCGACGAATCACCAGCTGCGACTTGGCGAACACCGTGCCGATCGCCTTGCCCACCGGGAAGTTGGCCGGGTGCACGTCGTAGCTGGTGGACTTCATCAGCAACTCGCGCACGTGGGCGCCGGTCAGTTCGAGCAGCGTCTGGCCGCCACTTACGTTGACCACTGCGATATGCAGACCGGCCAAGGCTTCACGCAGCTTTTGCTCGGCCGCCAATTCTTCACCGCTCGGCACGATCAGCAGCCACTCATCCGGGCCCAGCCACTGCAGCGAAGTCTCGCCGTTGTAGACCACCTTGAGCGCCGACGGCAGCTCCAGGCCCAAGGCCTTGTGCACGCCGCCAGCAAAGGCGGGATCGTGGCCGTCGCCGCGCAGGGTCAGGTGGCCCAGCAGTTTTTTCTCGCGCAGCGTCACGCCGGCGTTGCTACGGCCCTTGCCCACCAGGCTGGCGAGGTCGGCATGATGCAGCGGTGTCTCGACTTTCACGCCCTCGGCGGGGCGCTGTGGGTAAACGTTGACTGTGGTCATCAGGACACCTGTCGTTGAATTCTGTACGTCGAAGATCTCGGGTGTACTCACTGTAGGAGCAAAGCTTGCTCGCGAAGGCGGTTTCAGAGGCCCCTTCGCGGGCAAGCCTTGCTCCCACAGGATGAGCGCACGCCCATGTCTGTGGGAGCAGGCTTAGATATTCTGCCGCTCGCCCTTCGGATCGATGAACACCGACGAACATATCTCGGCTTCGATCACGGTGCCGTCGGCCAATGGCGCGTATACCTTCTCACCCATGCGCTTCAGGCCGCCCTTCACCACCGCCAGGGCAAAGGAGTGCCCCAGGCTCGAACTCATATAGCTCGACGTCACGTGGCCGACCATGGTCATCGGGATCGACTGCTTGGTGTCGAACACCAACTGCGCGCCCTCCGGCAGCACCTTGTTGCCGTCCACCGGTTTGAGGCCGACCAGCTGTTTACGCTGCTC
This sequence comes from Gammaproteobacteria bacterium, assembly GCA_903970465.1. GTDB lineage: Bacteria > Pseudomonadota > Gammaproteobacteria > Pseudomonadales > Pseudomonadaceae > Aquipseudomonas. Next base: position 11,425 of record CAJCIO010000032.1, on the reverse strand, counting down.
GCGCACGCAGTCTTCGCGATTCATGCCGCGCCAGCCGATCCACGAGAACGGCTTGGTACGGCCTACACACCAGCCCATGTTCAAGTCATCCGGGGTCATCGAGCCGTCGGTGTCCTGGCCAACGATGATGAAACCCTTCTCGGCACGCAGCACGTGCATGGTCTCGGTGCCGTACGGGGTCAGGTTGTACTGCTTGCCCGCCGCGACGATTTTTTCCAGCACACCCATGGCGTAGTCGGCCTGGATGTTGACCTCGTAAGACAATTCGCCGGTAAACGAAATCCGGAACACCCGCGCCGGTGCACCGCCGACCAGGCCTTCCTTCCAGGTCATGAACGGGAAGGCGTCCTTGTCCAGGTCGATGTCGGTCACTTCACTCAACAGCTTGCGGCTATTGGGGCCCGACAGGGTCAAGGTCGCCCAGTGGTCGGTGACCGAGGTGAAGTACACCTTCAGGTCTGGCCATTCGGTCTGCTGGTAGATTTCCAGCCACTGCAGCACGCGTGCAGCACCGCCGGTGGTGGTGGTCATCAGGAAGTGGTTGTCGGCCAGGCAGGCGGTCACGCCGTCGTCGAACACCATGCCGTCTTCTTTGCACATCAGGCCGTAACGGGCCTTGCCCACGTCCAGTTTGGTCCAGGCGTTGGTGTAGATACGGTTGAGGAATTCCCGTGCGTCCGGGCCCTGGATGTCGATCTTGCCCAACGTCGAAGCGTCCAGCAGGCCGACGCTGTCACGGACCGCCTTGCACTCGCGGGCGACCGCCGCGTGCAGGTCTTCGCCGCGCTTGGGGAAGTACCACGGGCGCTTCCACTGGCCAACGTCTTCGAACTCGGCGCCATTGGCCACATGCCAGGCGTGCAGCGCGGTGAAGCGCACCGGTTCGAATAGGTGACCGGCGTGACGGCCGACAATGGCGCCGAAGGTCACCGGGGTGTAGTTGGGGCGGAACATGGTGGTGCCCATCTCGGTGATCGAGATGCCACGGCTGCGGGCCGCGATGGCCAGGCCGTTGATGTTGCCCAGTTTGCCCTGATCGGTGCCGAAGCCCAGCGCGGTGTAGCGCTTGACGTGCTCGACCGACTCGAAGCCCTCGCGGGTCGCCAGTTCGATGGCGGCGGCGGTGACGTCGTTCTGCAGGTCGACGAACTGCTTGGGTGCCCGAGCGGTCGGCTTGTCGTGGGGCACCTGATACAGCGCCACGGTGGCCTCTTCAGGGCGCGCAAGGGTCTGCGGCACAGTGCCTTCGACGATCTTGAAGCCCGCTTCGGCGGCAGCCCGTGCGCCCCCTTCGAAGCCATCGGCCAGCGCGTCGCCCAAGGCGAACACACCGTTGATGCCGCCCACGCACACACGTTTCTGCGGCGCATCGCCCGGCACGAAACCGAGGATATCTTCACGCCACACCGGCTTGCCGCCCAGGTGCGAAGCCAAATGCACGACCGGGCTGTAGCCACCGGAACTGGTGATCAGATCGCAATCGAGCCACTCGCCAGGGCTGGTGACCTGCAAACGCGCGACATCGATGGCGGCGATCCGCGCACCGGTCACGTGCTTGCTGCCACGGGCTTCGATCACGGCGCTGGAGGTGAGAATCCGCACGCCCTTGGCGCGGGCTTCTTCCACCAGTGCGCCACGCGGATTGCTGCGTGCATCGGCCACCGCTACCACTTGCAGGCCGGCGTCGAGCCAGTCCAGCACCACGCGATACGCGAAATCGTTGTTGGTGCCGAGCACCAGTTTCTTGCCCGGCGCCACGCTGTAACGGTGCACGTAGGTGGACACCGCACCGGCGAGCATGTTGCCCGGCACATCGTTGTTGCCATACACCAGCGGACGCTCGTGAGCGCCGGTGGCCAGCACCACGCGCTTGGCGCGGATGCGGTGCAGGCGCTGACGCACCTGGCCGATCGGGGCACGGTCACCGAGGTGATCGGTGAGGCGCTCGTGGATGGTCAGGAAGTTATGGTCGTGGTAACCGTTGACGGTGGCACGGGGCAGCAGCACCACGTCGGGCAGGCTGCGCAGTTCGGCGATCACGCTGGCGACCCACTCGGTCGCCGGCTTGCCGTCGAGGCTCTCGCGGGTGTCCAGCAGACTGCCGCCGAACTCTTCCTGCTCGTCGGCCAGAATCACCCGTGCACCGCTGCGCGCGGCGGCCAGTGCAGCGGCCAGGCCGGCGGGGCCGGAGCCCACCACCAGCACGTCACAGTGCTGGTTGTAGTTGTCGTAAGTGTCGGGATCGACTTCAGTCGGCGAACGGCCCAGGCCCGCCGCTTTACGGATGTACTTCTCGTACGTCATCCAGAACGACTGCGGGTACATGAACGTCTTGTAATAGAAGCCCGGCGGCATCAGCTTGCCGCCGACCTTGCCGAGGATGCCCATCACGTCAGTGTTGACGTTCGGCCAGCCATTGGTGCTGGTGGCCACCAGGCCCTGATACAGCGCCTGCTGAGTGGCCCGCACGTTGGGGATCTGGGTGGCTTCGGTGGCGCCGATCTGCAGCACCGCGTTGGGCTCTTCGGCACCGGCGGCGACGATGCCGCGTGGCCGCGAGTACTTGAAGCTGCGGCCGATGATGTCCACGCCGTTGGCCAGCAACGCGGCAGCCAGGGTGTCGCCCTCATAGCCCTTGTAGCTCTGGCCGTTGAAGGTGAAGGTCAGGACCTTGCTGCGATCGATACGACCGCCGTTGGACAGGCGATTGACCTGGCTCATGCTTGCTCTCCCGCGGCAGTCACTTGCGGCTTGGTGCCGATCGGATAGGTTTCGAGAATCTCGTAGGTCACGGTGTCGCGCGTCGCATTGAAGTACTGACGGCAACCGGCAGCGTGAATCCACAGCTCGTGGTGAAGGCCACGGGGGTTGTCACGGAAAAACATGTACTCGCCCCACTCGGCATCGGTGCAGGCACCGGGGTCGAGCGGACGCGGAATGTGCGCCTGGCCCGAGCCGTGGAATTCTTCTTCGGAGCGCAGTTCGCCGCAATGAGGACAGAAGATGTGCAACATGGATGATTCTCCTGTTAGTGGGCGACCGCGGCAGCGCCGTGTTCGTCGATGAGTGCGCCGTTATGGAAGCGCTCGATGGAAAAGGGTTTGGCCAATGGGTGCATTTCACCCTTGGCCAGGCTCGCGGCAAACACGTTGCCCGAACCTGGTGTGGCCTTGAAGCCGCCAGTGCCCCAACCGCAGTTGAAGAACATGTTCGGCACGGGCGTCTTGGAAATGATCGGGCAGGCGTCGGGCGTGGTGTCGACGATGCCGCCCCACTGACGGTTCATGCGCACCCGCGAGAGCACCGGGAACATCTCGACGATCGCCTGGATGGTGTGCTCGATCACCGGGTACGAACCGCGCTGGCCGTAGCCGACCCAGCCGTCGATACCGGCGCCGATCACCAGGTCGCCCTTGTCGGACTGACTGATGTAACCGTGCACGGCGTTGGACATGATCACGCTGTCGATGATGGGTTTGATCGGCTCCGACACCAACGCTTGCAACGGGTGGGATTCGACCGGCAGACGAAAACCCGCCAGCTTGGCCATGTGCCCGGAGTTACCGGCTGTCACGACACCGACGCGCTTGGCGCCGATAAAACCCTTGTTGGTCTCGACGCCAATACAGACGCCGTTTTCCTTGCGAAAGCCGATCACCTCGGTCTGCTGGATCAGGTCCACGCCCAAGGCGTCGGCCGCACGGGCGAAGCCCCAGGCCACGGCATCGTGACGGGCCACACCGCCGCGACGCTGCACGGTGGCGCCAATGATCGGGTAACGGGTGTTCTTGCTGCAATCCAGGTACGGAATCTCTTCGGCGACCTGCTTGCCGTTGAGCAGTTCGCCATCGACGCCATTCAGGCGGTTGGCACTCACCCGACGCTCGGAATCACGCATGTCCTGCAGGGTGTGGCACAGGTTGTAGACACCGCGCTGGGAGAACATCACGTTGTAGTTGATGTCCTGAGACAGGCCTTCCCACAGCTTCATCGCGTGCTCGTAAAGGAACGCCGATTCGTCCCACAGGTAGTTGGAACGCACGATGGTGGTGTTGCGCGCGGTGTTGCCGCCGCCCAACCAGCCCTTCTCGACCACGGCCACGTTGGTGATGCCGTGTTCCTTGGCCAGATAGTAAGCCGTCGCCAGGCCGTGCCCGCCGCCGCCGACGATGACCACGTCGTAGACCTTTTTCGGGGTCGGCGTGCGCCACATGCGCTGCCAGTTTTCATGATGGCTGAGGGAGTGTTTGAAGAGGCCGAAGCCCGAATAGCGTTGCATAGTCATTTACTCCAGACAGGCTCTCAGCGGTAAACCGGGAAGTCGGCGCACAGGGCGGTGACGTTCTTGGCCACATCGGCTTCGACGTCGGCATCGCCCAGGTTGTCGAGGATGTCGCAGATCCAGCCGGCCAGCGCCACGCATTGGCTGACCTTGAAGCCACGGCTGGTGACGGCCGGCGTACCGATGCGCAGGCCCGAGGTCACGAACGGCGACTGGGGATCGTTGGGCACGGCGTTCTTGTTGACGGTAATGTGCGCGCGGCCCAGGGCGGCGTCGGCCTCTTTACCGGTCAGGCCCTGACGGATCAGGCTGACCAGGAACAGGTGGTTGTCGGTACCGCCCGACACTACATCGTAGCCGCGCTCGATAAACACGCCCGCCATCGCCTGGGCGTTGTCGATCACTTGCTGCTGATAGGCCTTGAAGCTCGGCTCCAGGGCTTCCTTGAAGCACACCGCCTTGGCCGCGATCACATGCATCAGCGGGCCGCCCTGACCACCGGGGAACACGGCGGAGTTGAGTTTTTTCTCGATCTCTTCGTTGGCCTTGGCCAGGATCAAGCCGCCACGGGGGCCGCGCAGGGTCTTGTGGGTGGTGGTGGTGACCACGTCAGCGTAGGGCAGCGGATTGGGGTACAGACCGGCGGCGACCAGACCGGCCACGTGGGCCATGTCGACGAACAGGTAGGCACCGACCTTGTCGGCGATCTCGCGGAAGCGCGGGAAATCCAGAGTCTTGGAGTAAGCCGAGAAGCCGGCGATAATCATCTTCGGCTTGTGCTCGACCGCCAGGCGCTCGACTTCGTCGTAATCGATCAGCCCCGTAGCGGTGTCGATGCCATACTGCACGGCGTTGTACAGCTTGCCCGAAAAGCTCACTTTGGCGCCGTGGGTCAAGTGACCGCCGTGGGCCAGGCTCATGCCCAGCACGGTGTCACCGGCCTGCAACAAGGCAAGGTACACCGCAGCGTTGGCTTGCGAACCCGAGTGCGGCTGAACGTTGGCGTAGTCGGCCCCGAACAGCTGCTTGGCGCGCTCGATGGCCAGCAGTTCGACCTTGTCGACATGCTCGCAGCCGCCGTAGTAACGCTTGCCTGGATAGCCTTCGGCGTACTTGTTGGTCAAGCCGCTGCCCTGGGCCTGCATCACGCGCTTGCTGGTGTAGTTCTCCGAGGCGATCAGCTCGATGTGATCTTCCTGACGCTGCTCTTCGGCGTTCATGGCCGCCAGCAGGGCGTCGTCGTAACCTTGGATCTGGTCTTGTTTGCTGAACATCAGGGTTCTCCCGGCGGCGGCGGCGCGCCTGTGGCATATGGTCAGCGGCCCCCACGAAAGGGCCACCCTATGGATGCGATGGTAGGGCTGGCGCGTGCGGCTCAGATGCCTACGCACGCCACGCAAAGGTGCGTTTACGACATGGCTGTCGGCGGCGCTATGGATTGAGCCCTGTCAAAACGCTGCAGGCCCCAGAATCAGGGCCTTCAGCGCCCACAAGCAGAGGAAGTGCACCGGGTAGAAACCATAGCCCCAACGACCCAGGGGCGGGATGGGCACGGCCAGGCGCTGACGCAAAAGCGACAGGCCCAGCGCCGGCGCCAGCAGGCAGGCGGCGATGCCCGCCATGGCCACCCAATAGCCCTGCATCGACTGATCGAGCAGTTCGAGCCACACGTTGGCCAACAGGCACACCAGCCCCGGCAGGATCTGCCAGGCCAGCGGGCGTTTATAGACCATCCACATCACCGCAGGCAGCAACACGCCGGGCAGGCTGAACATCAAATCGTCGCTCCAGCGCGCTGCCACGCCTAACGCCACCGCCCCCAGTGCAAGGGCCAGGGGCGTGCGTTGCCTGAGCGCATTGGCCACCAGCAGCCCGAGCGTCAGGGTCGGCATCACACTCAAGGTTTCGGCTGGCACCACATACAGGCGATAGGGCCACTCCGATACCACCGTGAACGCCAGCATCCAGCCCAGATACCGCCACGGCAACGGCGCGGCCCGATCACGCCGCGCCTGATGCGCGGCAATCGCCAGGCAAAACCACGGGAACGCCAGGCGACCGGGGATGTACAGCGGGTCCAGTGAATCGCCGATGTAGCGCAGGTGGTCGAGCACCATGCTCAGCATGGCCAGCCACTTGAGGGCGTCCAGTGCCGTGTCGCGATTTGCCTGCATGTGGGTTTCCTTATGAAATATGTGCTGAGGCTACCGGCCTCTTCGCCGCCGAACGCGCACCCTTGCTCCCACAGTGCACGCAGCACCTGAGCCGCACACTTGTGGGAGCAAGGGTGCGCGTTCGGCGGCGAGAGGCCCTCGGCTTCACCACCATTTACCGATACGCACACGCAGCATTTCCCGCTAAAGTGCCCCATCATCGATCACAAGGAACCGGCCATGAACGAGCAAAGCCAGCAGTTCGCCAGCGACAATTATTCAGGCATCTGCCCCGAAGCCTGGGCCGCGATGGAGGCCGCCAACCACGGCCACGAGCGCGCCTATGGCGACGATCAATGGACCGCCAAGGCCGCCGATCAATTCCGCCAATTGTTCGAAACCGATTGCGAAGTCTTCTTTGCCTTCAACGGCACTGCGGCCAACTCCCTGGCCCTGTCGTCACTGTGCCAGAGCTACCACAGCGTCATCTGCTCCGAAACCGCCCACGTCGACACCGACGAATGCGGCGCCCCGGAATTTTTCTCCAACGGTTCCAAACTCCTGACCGCACGCACCGAAAACGGCAAACTCACCCCCGCCGCCATCCGCGAAGTAGCCCTCAAGCGTCAGGACATCCACTACCCCAAACCGCGCGTGGTCACCCTCACCCAGGCCACCGAATGCGGCAGCGTCTACACCCCCGACGAGATCAAGGCGATCAGCGCGACCTGTAAAGAACTGGGCCTCAATCTGCACATGGACGGCGCCCGCTTCGCCAACGCCTGCGCCTTCCTCGGCTGCACCCCGGCCGAACTGACCTGGCAATCCGGCGTCGACGTGCTGTGTTTCGGCGGCACCAAAAACGGCATGGCGGTGGGGGAAGCCATCCTGTTCTTCAAACACGAACTGGCCACCGACTTCGACTACCGCTGCAAACAGGCCGGCCAGTTGGCCTCCAAGATGCGCTTCCTCTCCGCCCCCTGGGTCGGCCTGCTGGAAAACGACGCCTGGCTCAAACACGCCCGCCACGCCAACGCCAGCGCCCAACTGCTCAAGCAGCTCACAGCCGACATCCCCGGCGTGGAGTTGTTATTCCCGGTGCAGGCCAATGGGGTGTTTTTGCAGATGTCGGAAGCGGCGCTCGAGGCGCTGCGGGGCAAGGGCTGGAGGTTCTACACCTTCATCGGCGAAGGCGGTGCACGATTCATGTGCTCGTGGGATACAGAAGAAGAACGCGTACGAGCGTTGGCAGCAGATATCCGAGCCGTGATGCACGGCTGATTATCACGCCGCCCAAGCCGGTCCTTTCGCCGCCAGACCTGTAACAAGAGCGGCTGGAGGTCAGAACGTGTAGAGCAGGCAATACCGGATCAACGCCTGCTCGACGCTTTGTATCTGCCTCAGCACCAAGCCCACCACGACTACCTGATCAGCCTCATGGACCTCGTAAAAAACCCGGTGCTCTTGAAGGTTGAATTCACCGTATTGCAGCACTCCCAGTTCGCTGGCCTGCTGACTGACGGGGTAAGCCAAGGGTGTATGAGAAAGCCTTTGCACGACCATATCGATCAGGCTATCCATGCGCTCGAGTGCGATATCCAGGCCACCGGTCTGGGTCCGGCACTCCTCGCGACAGTCGCTCGCCTCGCTCGCCGTCGCCCTGTCCATCGCAGTGCCGGCGTTCTGCGCTATCTACTGACACGCCTCCAATCCCCGGATTATTGCGATTAAAAATACATCGCATTTACCTCCGAGCAATTTACCTCGACATAAAACGTTAGCGCGCCTCATTTTAAGACTTGTCCTATATTTCCTTTTCGGAATTCCCCTTACAGTCCGCCACGTCGAAACCGCTACAGGCCACGCGCCACGAGGGTTTCGGATCGTTCAAGTCTGTCCACACCATAGGGAAATTCCATGTCTTTCATCAAAAATGCTGTACTCGCTCCCCTCGCCATCGCTGCACTGGCCGCCTCGGTCAGCAGCCAGGCCGCGCAGATCCGTCACACCATCCAACTCGAAGCCAGCGTGCCGTCGTCGTCGTTTCTGGTCCAGCCAGTCGACCCGGACCTGACCGCCAAGGTCAACCCGCTGTCCTGGAACCCCGGTGCCGAATCCCTCGACGCCCTGCGTGCCGCGTTCTACGCCAAGCACACTGCAGGCAGCATCGAAGCCTCGGTACTTGACCTGCCTGTCCTGAGCAGCGCCACCGACACCATCAACCTGAACGTCAAGTTCAATGGTGTGGCCCTCAGCACCACCCCCGTCGCCGTCCTGAGCAAGGCCGAGGCCGCTCTTTCGCCAACGGTCTACCTGGACATCGAACCGGTCAAGCCAACCACCGGTGGCTACAAGGAAGGCTACTACGTTGGCAACGTCAACCTGGCCTTCGACGCCGTCCTCGTTCCTTGATGACGCACCCGCTTTGAGCTGAACCCCGCCGTTCCAAAGGCCCGAAGAGGTCTGGACGGCGGGCCTGCATACTCCCAAGGATTTGCCATGTTCCGTATGACGCCGCTCGCCAGCGCGATAGCCCTGATCGCCTGCGTGGGCATGCCCGTCGCCGCATCAGAACCGCCCGCTGCGCAACCGAGTCTGCTGGCACAGGCGAAAGGCTTGCCGGAAGAATTTCAAGAACACTTCTTCGACGTGCCGCTGGCCGTGCGCGTCGTGCTCGACAACAAAGAACTCGGTGAAGCCATGGTGGTGCTGTCCCGCGACGACCGCGTGACCCTGCTCGACTTCACCGATACCCGCGACAGCGACATCGCCCCCGCCGAGCGCGACATCTGGCGCGCCTGGCTGCAACAAGGCGTCGCCTTGGGTGCCTGTCAAACCGCTTGCGACAACGGCCTGCTCGCCGTGCACTACAGCCTGCAAAACTCCGAGCTGGCCTTGGTGACCCGCAACGTCGAACGCACCACCCTCGACTCGCAGTTCTACCACCTGCCCGAACACGGCAGCACCGGGGTGATGCTGCGCCACCAGTTGAACCTCTCCGGCGGCCAACAGCAAGACATGGGCGGACGCTACGGCCTGCAAGCCATCGCCAGCCTGGGCAACTGGACGCAAACCGCCAACCTGCAGGCGAACAAGACCGGCGGCCAATACGGCCAGACCCAGTACGCGCTGCATGAACTGCACACCCAGACCGAACGCGAAGGCAGCTTCGTGCGCTTGGGCTATTTCATGCCCACCTCCGAAGGCCTCAGCCGCCAGCCGCGCAGTTTCGGCGCCAGCCCCGACACCGTCATGGGCATCATGCTCGGCAGCTCCGACAGCCTCGCCATCGAAGGCACCAAGGCCGCGGTATACCCCCTCTATGTGACCGCCAACCGCGAAGCCGTGGTCGAGATCTACCGCGACGGCGTGCTGATCAACACCCAGCAAGTCCAACCCGGCTTGCAGACCCTCGACACCCGGCCATTGCCCGGCGGCATCTACGACGTCGAAGTGCGCCTGCTCGAAGACGGCCAAGAGACATCCCGCTCCGACGAGCTGGTCTACAAGCCCAACAACTGGCGCAACCCCGACCAACGCTGGCGCTTCAACACCTTCCTGGGCCGCGAGACGCAACTGCTCAGCAGTTGGGACAAACAGCCCGAGGCGGGTAACACCGCTGGCATGGCCGTCAACTACCTGTTGCATCCGCGCGCTGTGGTCGGGCTGTCGGCCCGCCAGGTCAAGGCACGCAATCAGCTGGGCACCTCCCTCGACCTGGGCGTCGGCGATGCCTCCAACCTGTACGCCAACCTCTACAAGACCCAGGACCACGGCACCGGCATGGACGTGCAGGCCCTGCACAACTACGGCAGCGGCAACCTGATCGCCAGCCACAACCGCAGTTGGCTCGACAACCGCGACACCTACGAGACCCTCATCGATGGCACCCAGGTGCGCCAGCGCTATGCCTACAACGGCCCGGTCAGCAATTCATCGCTGGCGCTCAATCATCGCCTCAGCTCGACCCACAGCCTCAACGCCCGCTACTCCTACACGCAAGGGCAAATTCAAGGCTCGGCCATCGACCTCAGTTGGCTGCGCCACGGCCGCCTGTTCGGCAACGCCGCCACCTGGCAACTCTCGGTCTTTGATCGCCCAGCCAGCATCAGCAGTGGTAACGAGCGCAACCGCGGCGTCGACCTGCGTGTCACCCTGGCTGTCGGCGGCCAGGGCAAAAGCCTCAACGCCAGCCTCGGCACCCGCACCGACCGCGAAGGCAATAGCGATCGCAACGCCAGCATCGGCTACCAGCAGCAACTGCAAAGCGGCCCGCTGACCAGCGTCTCGGCCACGGCCACCACCGACACCTACGGCATCGGCCTCAGCGGCTCCGGGCGTTTCCACACACCACTGGCCGAAGGCGACGTGTTCTTGCAGCGCTCGTCCTACAACAACGCGCTCACCGGCGCCCTCAACCTCACCAGCAACCTAGTGGTGGGTGGCGGCAAGGTCGCCCTCACCGGCAGCAGCACGCAGCAGCAGGCCGGAATGATCATCGACGTCGAGTCTGATCTGGACGCCATCACCCTGCGCGCCGACGACCTCAGCGGCACCGGCACGATCCTCAAGCCGGGGCGCAATTTCGTACCGGTGTCGGCCTACCGCGACAGCACCGTGCAGTTCGACTTCCAGGGCAACCATGCCCCCGCCGCCAACATCCAGCCGCCTCGCGCCCGTTACCACCTCAACAAAGGCGGAGTGGCCTACAGCAAAGTGCGGGTGATGAAGACCATGACCGTGCTCGGCCGCCTGCTCGATGCCAAAGGCCGGCCCATGAAAGGCCAGCACATCGTCAACCACGCCAGCCGCAGCGTCACCGAAGCCGACGGGTTTTTCTCGCTGGAAATGAGCGAAGGCACCCCGACGCTGGAAGTACGCAAGAACGATCAGCGCGTGTGCGCATTTACCTTGGACCCCAGCCAACTGAGCCGTGACAGCGACGTGTTGATGGTGGGGGATTTGCGCTGCGTGACGGCGGATGTGGCGA
>CAJCIO010000031.1 GCA_903970465.1 Gammaproteobacteria bacterium | reverse complement strand
CGCACCGCGCTGTCCCCCGCAAGCCTGGCGCGGCTCGGCACCATGGGCAACCTGCAAACGCTGATCCTCAACGATATGACCCTGCGCCCCTACAACTGGAGCGCCAGAGACATGACCCGAGTCACGGCCAGCGGTTCGCTGCAGACCCTGACCATGCAGGGCTCGCAGACCAGCTTTGGCCCCGGCGTGTTTGCCGTACTCGGTCGACTGGCCAACCTGATGACGCTGAACCTCGGCGAAAACGACATCGTCCTCAGCGCCGAGGACGTAACGGACCTGGGCAACCTGCAGCAGCTGCGCAGCCTTGACCTGTCCAACAACCCGCTGTCGCGAATGCCCAACCTGTCGAACCTGCAGGATCTGGAGGAGGTAGACCTATCGCGGTTGCAAGGCCCCATCAGCCAATGGCCTGAAGGGCTCGAGCGCCTACCGCGCGTGGTCAGTGCCGATTTGCGCCATGTGCCGATCACCCAGGTGCCCGAGGGCGCCGGACGTACGCGCGGCCTGTACATGTCCACGGCCAATCTGTCCGAAACTCAGCGCGAGCGCTTCGAAGCGGAAATGCTCGCGGTGGGCAACGACGTCTACGATGATGACGCCGAATACGATTCCGGCTCCCAAGGCTCTTCGGAAGACGAGGGACCCCAGGTACGCGACCAGAACGCCCTGCGCGACGCCCCACGTTTGTTCGAGGGGATGTCCAGCGACGACCGTGCCCAGGCGGCGCAGCTGCTGGTACCCGGCGAATCGTCGATCGCCGAATTCTTCTCCCTGCTGTTGCGTGTCGATGTGTCCGCACCGGCGCGGCGACCCGAGGCGAACATGCGCGCTCGGATCCAGGCACTGGTGCGCGGGGCTTTTACTGCCGACTTGCGCCAGGCCCTGCATGAACAGGCCCGTCAAGCGATCAGCTGCGTGGACCGCGATGCGGTGGTGTTCTCGCAGATGGAGAACCTGCTGCACGCCGACCAGGCCTTGGCCAAGGCCGACGATGCGGCGGCTGGCGGCGAATTGATCGCACTGGCGACCAGCCATTGGCGCGTGCACCGCCTCAAGGAGCATGTCACCGCCAACATCACCACCTGGCGCCTGGCGGGACACTCGATCGACTACAGCGAGATCGAACTGTATTTCCGCATCGCCCTGGCAACACGCCTGGGCCTGCGTGACCAGCCGACCTCTCAGGTTTTCACCAGCTACACCAGTTGGGTCACTCAGGACATGCTCGACACGGCGTACTCGGCCGTGCTGGCGCCGCAAGCCGAGCTGCTGCCTGATTACCTCAATGAGCAACCTTACTGGCAGCGCTTTCTCGACTCGGCCCACGCGGACCGTATCGGGGCTATCAATCAGTGGAGAGATCGCCTCGGTGAGTACCTGGACGCGGTGAGTGGCGACGACGAGTTGCCGCCGCAGCTGAGCGAGATGGAACGCGAGCACTTGCGCCAGGTGTTGATCGGCAGTGGCCAGCTCGGCCGGCTCGATCCGTTGCCGCAGGTGCTGAGCCTCAACAGCAATCAGTACCGCGCCGCCTATGAGGCCTTGGCCAAACGGGTCGCCCAGGCCAGACTGGACCTGACCCACGCCCTGCTGGAGCCACAACCCGGGCCATCCTCGCGTCACTGATGATGCGTGGCACCCAGCCGCCTGTCACTGACAGGCGGCCTCCCTTACCCGCCAGCGGCCGCGCTCAACGGCCGCTGGTGTCACCATCATCAGGAATCTGCGCCAAGCGTCGCAAGCCGCTGAAGCGATGCGGATCGTCCAGGAAACTCATCATCACGGTGCGCCAGGTCGGGTCGGAGAAAGTCTGCACGTGGGGACCGCGGGTCAGTTGCAGCACCCGCGGCGGCGGGGCGATCTGGTACAGAGCGATACCGTTGCGCACGGGGATGATGGTGTCGTCGATGCTATGGAAGTACAGCTGGGGCACGCCCTTCAAACGCGTGACCGAGCGAATTGCACTGTCGCCATCGGGCACCAGCCACGACAACGGCACCTGCAACGGCCAGGTCAGCCACGACTCACTCAGCGCGTACTGGCCGATATCCCGGTAACTGGCCGGCACCCCGTCGAACACCAAGGCCTTGAAAGTCCGCAAACGCTCCGGATGCTCACCCAGGTAGTGAATCGCCATGGCGCCGCCGAGGCTCTGGCCCAGCAGAATGCGTGGTGCGCCCTGCGCCTCGGGTGCCTGGTCGAGCCAGTCCAGCGCGGCCTCGATATCCTCGTACACGTCCGGCAGTTTTGGCCTGCCGGTTGAAAGGCCATAGCCGCGGTAGTCGATCATCAACACCTGATAGCCCTGTTCCGGCAACCACCAACTGCCGCCCAGCTGCGTGGCCATATTGCCGCCGTTGCCGTGCAGAAACAGTACCGTGCCCTTGACCGCCAGCCCCGCCTTGGCCGGCAGCCACCAAGCGTTGAGGCGCGTACCGTCCTTGGCCAGCAGCGTCAGGTCGCGGTATTGCAGATGTGCCTTGGCAGGGGTGAACGGCTGACCGCGCTCGGGGTAGAACAGCAGTTGACTGCAGCCCGCCAGGCCTAGCAGCGCCACGAGCACGGCCAGCCGTGCGACCTCAGAGAATGTTCGAGTAGTCCGCTTCAATACGATCCAGGCTCAGGTGATTGAGAAAGTTGGAGAAGCACATCCAGGCTGACAGCGCGTTCATGTCACGAAACTGGTCGGGCAAGTACTTGGGCGGCACTACCAGGCCTTCGTCGACCAACTGGCGCAGGGTGCGCATGTCCTCCAGAGTGGTCTTGCCACAGAACAGCAGCGGCACCTGCTCCAGCTTGCCCTTGCGCACGGCCAGCTGGATGTAGTTGTAGACCATGATGAAACCCTTGAGGTACGACAGGTCCTTGGTAAACGGCAGACCGGTCGGCGTCGAGCCGCGGAACACGCGGCTGGCGTTGCCGTAGCTCTCGGCCATCTCGAAACCCTGCTCGCGGAAAAACTCGAACACCTGGAGAAAATCCGCACCCTCCTCGACCATATGGATCGCCCGCGTGCGGTTGGTGAGCTTGCGCAGCCGCGAGGGATAGGACGCGAAAGTGATGATTTCCATCAGGATGGCCAGGCCTTCCTGAGTGACTGTCGACGAGGGCGGACCCTTGGACAGGAATGTGCAGATTGGCTGGTTCTGACCATTAAGTGTGGTGCCGACATGCACCAGGCCCTCGTGTACTTCGAGCGCGCGCACATCGCGTTCGTTGAACATGGCATCGCTGCGCACCTTGATGTAGTCGGCGCCAGCCGCGGCATCGGCGACGATACCATCGGACTCGAACACGCGAATGGTGCTTTCGGCCTCGCCAAACACGCGGTTGAGGCGAGTTTGCAGCAGCGCCACGGCGTCCTTGGCGGTCAAGGTCTTGGCTTCATCCTTGAGGTCGCCGCGACCGGCAATATTGTTGAGGTAATCGGAGAGCATCAGGCCGAGGTCGGCCAGGGTCGGATCGCCGGCATGAAAGGCATCCGAGGCTGCGCCGTAAAGCTCCTGGGAGATCAGGCCGAAGTCTTCGGTGCCGCGCGCTTCGAGCATGCGTACCACCATCCGGTATTCCTTGCACATGCGCCGCATGATCTGCCCCACCGGGCTGAACTGTCCCAGCCGCCGGGTGATGTCGCGCTCGATGTTTTGGAATTCCAGTTTTACCGCACTGGAGTCGAACGCCAGCGGGCGATTCTGATACCAGGCGCGGTCGACTTCCGGGAGCGCCTTGCCCTTGGCCTTGAGGAAGGCCTGCTTGATGCTGTCGTCCCACTTGACGGCGTCGAGCACCCGAATGGGCGTCTGCGCGGCGACGATGCGATCGGACAGCGTGCGTATGGTCTGCTGGTACTCGTCCAAAACCCCTTCCCTCGCTGGTGAAGCCGTCAGCTGCCTTCGTCGGCAGCATTGCTGTCAGTGCCTGCCGGATCAGGCAGCGGCCAGGACCCGGTGCATATAGCGGGTGAGGATACCGAGCATCTCGGCATCCGTGGCGCTACTGCTTGGGCTCAGCAGGCCTTGATACTCCATCCGACCGATGATCGCCGTCAACACCTTGGCATCTTCGTGCGGCTCGCGGGCACCCAGCACTTGCAACAACTGACAGGCGCCCTGCAGCAGAATCCCCTGATGAGCACGCACCAATTCAGCCAGGCGCGGCGACAGCAAGGCTTCCTGGCGAAACGCCTGTTCGGCCATCAGGGCATCGCGGCGCGTACGTAGCTGATGCTGAATGTAGTCGGCGGTGGTCTGGGCGATATCATCGGCCAAGCGCGAGCGTGCTGCGGGACTGCGATCGCCACGGGCGGCCATCTGGCGCAACAGTTCTTCGTTTTCGGTCCACAGACGGGCCAGATAGGCCGCGCTGCGCTCGACGTACTGGGCGAAGGTGTCAGTGAGCAGGTCTTCGATGTCGTTGAAATAGTAGGTAGTGGCCGACAGCGGCACATTGGCCTCGGCGGCCACGGCCCGGTGGCGAACGCCACGAACGCCATCACGGACGACGATGCGCATGGCGGCATCGAGAATGTCTTGGCGGCGTTGTTCGCTGCCTTGGCGACTGGCTTTGCGGCCTTGATAACGAACGTTATTTGCCACGTCGGTGGCCAGGCCGGCTGCGCCCTGTGGTGCCATTGCGGGGATCACTTACAGACTTTCCTTGTGTGTAATGGATTTATTACGGTGTCAGTACCGGCCTCTTCGCGGGCAAGCCTTGCTCCCACAGATGCAGTTCATACACCTGTGGGATCAAGGCTTGCCCGCGAAGGGGCCGGTGTGTGTTGCATAAAAAAAACCGCCCTTGCAAGGCGGTTTTTTATTCACTGCATCAGGCTTGCGGGCGCATGTGCGGGAACAGGATCACATCACGGATCGACGGCGAGTTGGTCAGCAACATCACCAGGCGATCGATACCGATGCCTTCACCGGCGGTTGGCGGCATGCCGTACTCCAGGGCGCGCACGAAGTCGGCATCGTAGTGCATGGCTTCGTCATCACCGGCATCCTTGTCCGCCACCTGGGCCATGAAACGCTCGGCCTGGTCCTCGGCATCGTTCAGCTCGGAGTAGGCGTTGGCAATCTCGCGGCCGCCGATGAACAGCTCGAAACGGTCGGTGACGTTCGGGTTGTCGTCGTTGCGGCGGGCCAGTGGCGACACTTCGAACGGGTACTGGGTGATGAAGTGCGGCTGCTCCAGTTTGTGCTCGACCAGTTCTTCGAAAATCATCACCTGCAGCTTGCCCAGACCTTCGAAGCCGAGCACCTTGGCGCCGGCCTTCTTGGCGATGGCGCGGGCCTTGTCGATGTCGTTGAGATCATCGGCGGTCAGCTCGGGGTTGTACTTGAGGATCGAATCGAACACCGACAGGCGCACGAACGGCTCGCCGAAATGGAACACCTTGTCGCCGTACGGCACGTCGGTGCTGCCCAGTACCAGCTGCGCCAGTTCACGGAACAGCTCTTCGGTCAGGTCCATGTTGTCTTCGTAGTCGGCGTAGGCCTGGTAAAACTCCAACATGGTGAATTCTGGATTGTGACGCGTCGAAACGCCTTCGTTACGGAAGTTGCGGTTGATCTCGAAGACCTTCTCGAAGCCACCGACAACCAGGCGCTTGAGGTACAGCTCCGGCGCGATGCGCAGGTACATGCCCATGTCGAGCGCGTTGTGGTGAGTCTCGAACGGCTTGGCGGCAGCACCACCGGGGATGGTCTGCAGCATCGGCGTTTCGACTTCCAGGAAGTCACGCTTCATCAGGAAGGCGCGGGTGTGGGCGATCACTTGCGAACGCACGCGGAACGTCTGGCGCACGTCTTCGTTGACGATCAAGTCGACGTAGCGCTGGCGATAGCGTTGCTCGGTGTCGGACAGGCCGTGGTGCTTGTCGGGAAGCGGGCGCAGCGATTTGGTCAGCAGGCGCACGGTAGTCATTTCGACGTAAAGGTCGCCCTTGCCGGAACGCGCCAAGGTGCCTTCGGCGGCAATGATGTCGCCCATGTCCCAGGTCTTGACCGAGGCCAGGGTGTCTTCGGACAGGGTCTTGCGGTTGACGTAGACCTGAATGCGACCGGTCATGTCCTGAATCACCATGAACGAGCCACGGTTGAGCATGATACGACCCGCCACCTTGACCGGGATGGCCGCTGCTTCCAGTTCTTCCTTGGTCTTGTCGACGTACTGCTTCTGCAGGTCGGCTGCATAGCTGTCACGGCGGAAGTCGTTGGGGAAGGCCTGGCCCTTGGCGCGCTCGGCGGCAAGCTTTTCCTTGCGCAGGGCGATCAGGGAGTTTTCTTCCTGTTGCAGGGCTTGCGGGTCGAGTTGTTGGTCGCTCATGTCTTTAGATTTTCCGTCACGGGGTTGTTGCCCCTGCCTTGCGGCAGGGATCGCGGGCCAGCCTTGTTCGCACCGAAGCGCGAAAAGGTCTTACAGCCCTTGCTTGAGGCTGGCGATCAGGTATTCGTCGATGTCGCCATCGAGCACCTTGTCGCAGTCACTGCGTTCGATACTGGTACGCAGATCCTTGATGCGTGACGCGTCGAGCACGTACGAGCGGATCTGGTGCCCCCAGCCGATGTCCGACTTGGTGTCTTCGAGCGCCTGGGAGGCGGCGTTGCGTTTTTGCACTTCCTGCTCGTAAAGGCGCGCCCGCAGCATTTTCATGGCGGTGTCCTTGTTCGCGTGCTGGGAGCGTTCGTTCTGGCAACTGACCACGGTGTTGCTCGGTACGTGAGTGATACGTACCGCCGAGTCGGTGGTGTTGACGTGCTGGCCACCGGCGCCCGAAGAGCGGTAGGTGTCGATACGCAGGTCCGACGGGTTGATGTCGATTTCGATGTTGTCATCGATTTCCGGCGACACGAACACAGCCGAGAACGAGGTATGGCGACGGTTGCCGGAGTCGAACGGGCTCTTGCGCACCAGGCGATGCACGCCGATCTCGGTGCGCAGCCAGCCAAACGCGTACTCGCCCTTGATATGCAGGGTAGCGCCCTTGATACCGGCGACTTCACCAGCCGACAGTTCCATGATGGTGGTGTCGAAGCCGCGTTTGTCGGCCCAGCGCAGGTACATGCGCAGCAGGATGTTGGCCCAGTCTTGTGCTTCGGTGCCGCCGGAGCCGGCCTGGATGTCCAGGTAAGCGTTGTTGGCGTCCATCTCGCCGCTGAACATGCGGCGGAATTCGAGCTTTTCCAGCGACTCGCGCAGGCGCTCGACTTCTTCGCTGACGTCCGCGACGGCGCTTTCGTCTTCTTCCTCGGCAGCCATTAGCAGCAGGTCCTTGGCGTCGGCCAGGCCTGAGTTCATCTCATCGAGGGTGTCTACGATCTGCGCCAACAAGGAGCGCTCGCGCCCCAGTTCCTGGGCGTAGGCAGGGTTGTTCCAGACACTCGGATCTTCAAGCTCGCGATTGACTTCGGTCAGACGCTCATGCTTTTGATCGTAGTCAAAGATACCCCCGAATGGTTTCGGAGCGCTCGGACAGGTCCTTGATGCTGTTAAGTATCGGGTTGATTTCCATGGCGGGCGGCACTCGTGCGTAGCGTTTCAAAAGCCGGAGAGTATAACGCACTCCGGACTTTAGGGCAGCCCGCCGGGCGTGGAATGATGGCGGCCGAAGCCGCTACTCGATCCCGACCTGATTGCGCCCGTTGTGCTTGGCCAGGTACAGGCCCTTGTCGGCCGCCGAGATCAACAGCCGGCAACTGGTGCTCTGCGCCGGGATCATGGTCGACAGGCCGATGCTGACCGTGAGGACCGAATCCGCGACGGGGGCATTGTGCGCGATCCTGAGCCCAGCGATGCTCTGGCGTAGTTTTTCCGCCACCAGCCGCGCGCCGCCCGGAGAGGTATTGGGCAATACCAGTGCGAACTCTTCGCCACCATAACGCGCCGGCAGATCACTGGAACGGCTGGACGCCTCGCGGATGGCATCGGCCACCTTGCGCAGGGCTTCATCGCCCTCGAGGTGACCGAAATTGTCGTTATATGACTTGAAGAAGTCGACATCGATCATCAACAGCGACAGCTGCGTCTGGTCGCGCATGGCGCGGCGCCATTCCAGTTCGAGGTACTCGTCGAAATGCCGGCGGTTGGACAGCCCGGTCAGGCCGTCCGAGTTCATCAACCGCTGCAGGACCAGGTTGGTATCAAGCAATTGCTGCTGGCTGACCCGCAATGCCCGGTAGGCTTCGTCACGCTGCAGCAAGGTCAGGTAGGAGCGCGAGTGATAGCGGATACGCGCGACCAGTTCGATGGTGTCCGGCAACTTGACCAGATAATCATTGGCCCCCGCCGCAAAGGCTGCGCTCTTGATGAGTGCGTCCTCCTTGGTCGACAGGACGATGATCGGAATATCCTGGGTCGAGGGGTGATTGCGATAGTCGCGCACCAGAGTCAGGCCGTCGAGGCCCGGCATGATCAGGTCCTGGAGGATCACCGTCGGCTTGATGCGCACTGCCTGGGCAATGGCTTCGCGCGGATCGGCACAAAAATGGAAGTCGATATTGGCTTCATGCGCCAGGCTGCGGCGGATGGCCTCGCCGATCATTGCCTGATCGTCGACCAGCAGCACCATGGCCTTGTTTTCGTCGGTCGATTTGAAATCTTCGATTTGCAGATCAATCATGCGCTTTCACCTGGTAACTGCCTTCATGCCGGCGAGGCGGGGAACGTGTAATCATCGAAAAAAAATATCCGTAAGTCGTGGCGCAATCCGCTCCAGGGGATGTATCTCGACAGCGGCGTCAATCGCCGCTGCCGCCTTGGGCATGCCGTAAACGGCACTGCTTTGCTGATCCTGCGCTATGGTCAGCCACCCTTGCTGACGCATCATTTTCAGACCTTGAGCGCCGTCGCGCCCCATACCTGTCAACAGTACCCCCACCGTATCGCCATTCCAGAAGCGTGCCACACTTTCAAAGAAAACATCGATAGAAGGACGATAAATTTCGTTCACCGGCTCGGCAGTGTAGGCCAAAGTTCCGTTCTTCTGTAACCGAATGTGGTGATTAGTGCCGGCCAGCAGCACCGTGCCGGGCTGCGGCGGCTCGCCTTCGCGGGCCAGGCGCACGGGCAGGCGCGACTCGCTGCCAAGCCAATCGGCCATGCCGGCGGCGAATACCTGGTCGACGTGTTGCACCAGCACGATGGCTGCCGGAAAGTCTTCGGGGAGTGCCTTGAGGAGGATCTCCAGCGCAGCCGGGCCTCCCGCCGAGGACCCAATCGCCACCAGGCCCTGGCGTTGCGACGCTTGGCGCAACGGTGCCTCGGGAGTTTTTTCAACTCGCCCGCGCTGACCTATCAGCCAGCCGATATTCAGAATCTTGCGCAACAGAGGCGCCGCCGCTTCTTGTGGATTGCTGCCCCCTATCGCAGGCGTATCGACTACATCGAGCGCACCATGACCCATGGCCTCGAACACACGGTGCACGTTCTGTTCACGATCGACCGTGACGATGACAATGGCGCAGGGCGTATTGGCCATGATCTGACGTGTGGCTTCGACGCCATCCATTACCGGCATGATCAGGTCCATGAGAATCAGGTCGGGGGTCAGCTCGGCGCAATGTTGCACCGCTTCCTGGCCATTGGTCGCCACCCACACCACCTGATGCGCCGGGTCGAACGCTACGGCTCGGCGCAGTGCCTCTACCGCCATGGGCATGTCGTTGACGATAGCGATCTTCATCCCTGCGCCCCCCCAATCAGCTCCACCACCGCGTCAAGCAACGCGTCATCATGGAAACTGGCTTTGGCCAGATAATAGTCCGCTCCGGCGTCCAGTCCACGGCGCCGATCCTCTTCGCGGTCCTTGTAGGACACCACCATGACCGGCAACGACTGCAATCGGCTGTCGCGACGCAGCAAAGTCACCAGCTCGATGCCATCCATGCGCGGCATGTCGATGTCAGTGATCAGCAAATCGAAATCCTCACTGCGCAGCGCGTTCCAGCCATCCATACCATCCACTGCGACTGCCACTTCGTAGCCGCGATTGGTCAACAGCTTGCGTTGCAATTCACGCACGGTGAGCGAGTCGTCGACCACCAGCACTCGTTTGCGAGTCTGTTCCACCACATGGTTCTGACGGCGATCAATGCGTTCGAGGCGACCGGTGGTCAGCAGTTTTTCCACCGAGCGCACCATGTCTTCGACGTCGACGATCAGTACCACCGAGCCGTCATCGAGCAGCGCGCCGGCAGAGATGTCCTGAACCTTGCCAAGCCGTACGTCCAGCGGCATCACCACCAGGGTGCGCTCGCCGATGAAGCGCTCCACGGCCACTCCGTAAATGGCCTCGCGCTCGCGGATCACCACGACCTTGAGGCTGTCCTGGCTGACCTGTCCGGCGGGGCGTTGCAACAATTGCGTGGCCGCGACCAGGCCGACATGGCGCCCCTCGTACCAGAAATGCTGACGCCCTTCGAGCTGGACGATCTGTTCGGTCGGCAGGTCGAGGGTGTGCTCGATGTGGGCCAACGGGAAAGCGTAGGCCTCAGCCCCGACTTCGACCACCAGGCTGCGCACCACCGACAGGGTCAAGGGCACTTCAAGCTGAAAACGGCTGCCCTGCCCGGCGCTCTGATACAGCTCGATGGCACCGCGCAATTGCCGAATGCCATGCTGCACGGCATCCAGGCCAACACCGCGCCCGGACACCTCAGTGACCTTGTCGCGCATGCTGAAACCGGGCAGGAACAGAAACGACAGCAGCTCCTCCTCGCTCATCTGCTCGGCGGTATGAGCCGGCGACAGCTGGCGGGCGACGATGCTGGTGCGTAGGCGATCCAGGTCGACACCGGCGCCATCGTCACTGAGTTCAAGCACCAGCAGCCCGGCCTGGTGCGAAGCGCGCAGGCGCACCACTCCCTCGGCAGGCTTGCCGGCGAGCAGGCGCTGCTCGGGGCTTTCGATACCGTGGTCGACTGCGTTGCGCAGCAAGTGGGTCAAGGGAGCTTCGAGTTTTTCCAGGACATCGCGATCGACCTGGGTCTTCTCGCCTTCGATATCCAGACGCACTTGCTTGCCCAGCGACCGGCCCAAGTCACGGACCATCCGCGCCTGCCCCGCCAGCACGTCGGCAAAAGGCCGCATGCGGCAGGCCAAGGCCGTGTCGTACAGCAACTGTGCGCGCTGACCGGCATGCCAGCCGAACTCGTCGAGCTCGGCGGTCTGCTGCAACAGCATCTGCTGGGTTTCACCCAGCAGCTCTTGCACGTGGGCCAGTGCCTCGCGGATGTCCGCGCTCGGCGAGGTGACGTCGAGTTGTTCCTTGAGGCCGTCCAGAGCGCGCAGGCTCTGGCTTTGCATTCTTTTAAGGCGTTGCATCGTGGCCAGGTACGGCTTGAGACGCTGGGTCTCGACCAGCGCCTTGCTCGACAGATCGAGCAGGCTGTTGAGGCGCTCGGCGGTCACCCGCAATACCCGTTCGCCGCCTTCGGTCACGCGCTTGCCCCTCAGCGCAGGCGTAGTCGTCTGCGTGCCCAGCCTCTGCTCGGCAGCCTCCTGCGGCTCCAGCGTCGAGTCGCCGACGGCCGCGTCGTCAAGGTCTGCCGAAGCCGATGCCAACAGCGCGTGGGCCGCCGCCGACAGCGCAGCTGCGTCCAGCGTCGTTGGCGAGGTGTGCAGCGACGGCAATGGTGTCGAAGCCGGATCCAGCACCTGAGCCAATCGCGCCACATAGGCGGCGATCACCTCAGGCCCGCACGAGCTGTCACCCGGCGTAGCGATACGCATCAGCAGATCGGTGCCCTGCAGCAGGGCATCGATGTGTTCAGGCTGCAACCGCAGGCGCCCTTCCTGGGCGCTGACCAGGCAATCCTCCATGACGTGGGCGACGCTGACCCCCGCATCGACGCCGACGATCCGCGCCGCGCCCTTGAGCGAATGCGCCGCGCGCATGCACGCTTCCAGTTGATCGGCCTGGGTCGGGTTGCGTTCCAGTTCCAGCAGGCCGCTGCTGAGCACCTGGGTCTGGGCTTCGGCCTCCAGGCTGAACAGTTCAAGCAGCGAGGCATCGCGCATTTGATCGGGGGTCATGTCAGGCTCCGGGTCACAGCCGACATCAGCAATTCGTCATCCAGTACTCGCAAACTGCGTCCCTTGAATTGCATCACTGCCCGAGTGAAGCGCGCACCAGCGACCGCACTGGGCGTTTCGCCGGCTTGAATGTCCGACAGATCGATGCGATGAATCGCATCGACTTCATCGACCGGCACTACCACCGAGCCGTTTTCCGCCGCCAGAATCAACATCCGCGGCGTCACGCGGGCGGTGCTGGCAACCACAGTATCCGGGTCGACCCCCAGCAGTTCGCCCAACGATAGACAGGCCACCAGCGCGCCGCGGACGTTGGCGACGCCAAGCAAGGCACGCGAACGCTGATGCGGCAAGGAGTGCACCGGTTGCAACGGCGCGACCTCGACCAGACAGCGAGTGGCCAGCGCCAGCCACTCGTCGGCAAGCCGAAAGACCAGCAGCGAACGGCTCTCGACCTTGCCGCGCAGTTCGCTGTATTGCAGCGCTGCGACCTCCTGCTGACCGAGGCTATAGCGATCCAGCAGGCGCACCGCTGCAGCGGCGTACACCGCGCAATTGCGACAATGAATATGCTCGACCAACAGCGGGCAGGACTTGTCGCCCCGCACACCGATGCGGTTCCAGCAGTCGTCGATCAGTTGATCGTCAATGATGACGTCCATCACTTGGCGCTCGATCATGATTTACGCTCACTGCGCGCAGCGCGCTCCTGCAGGCGCCGGGCGCCCACCGCGTCGCCAAGCGCTGCCAACAGCATGGCCAGGTGCGCCAGCGCTTCGGGGTGCTGAGGGTCCAGATACAACGCCTTGCGATAGAAGCCCTGAGCCTCCATGGAATTACCGGCGACATCGCTGAGCAACCCAAGCCAATAGAACACCTGGGCGCTGGGCGCATGTTCGCGCAAGTATTGCTGGCAGATTTCGCGGGCCTGGGCGGTGTTGCCTTCATTGGCGAGCGTAGCGATGCGCGCCAGCAAGGTCGCTGCATCACTGTCCCTGGCCGAGACGGCCGGTATGCCGGCGGATCGAGTCGGCTGGCCAGCGTCGCGCAGTGCCCGCGCCACTGTCGCTCGTTGTGCCTGTGGCGGCGGCATGCGCACGGGAACAGGGCTCGGCGGGCGGCTGGCCGCAGTGATCGGCGCGGGTACCGGCGTCGGCGCGACCACCTGATGGTCGCGCACAAAAGCGAACGACTGGGCAATGCCGATCGGACGCATGCCCATGCTCGCCAGCAGGCTGCCCTCGGCCGGGCCAATGAACAGCGCGCCGTCTTCGCGGGTCAGTTTCTTCAACACGTCGAACACCCGCTGCTGGGTGGGAACGTCGAAATAGATCAACAGATTGCGGCAAAACACAAAGTCGTAAGGCGCTTCGCTGGCGAGCAGCCTGGGGTCGAGCACATTGCCGGACTGCAGGCGGACCTGCTCGCACACCTGTGCATTGAGCTGATAGCCCTCGCCCACCGCACTGAAGTGCCGCTCGCGAAAACTCAGGTCCGCGCCACGAAAGGAATTGCGCCCATAGTGCGCGAGTTGGGCCCGGGTCACCGACGCCGGGCTGACGTCGATTCCGTCGACCTTGAACTGCTGGGGGGAAATGCCCGCGTCAAGCAGGCTCATGGCGATCGAATAAGGCTCCTCGCCGGTGGAACAGGGCAAGCTGAGAAAGCGCAACGGGCGTGATGATTTCAGCTCCAACAAACGCTTCTTC
This sequence comes from Gammaproteobacteria bacterium, assembly GCA_903970465.1. Taxonomy (GTDB): domain Bacteria; phylum Pseudomonadota; class Gammaproteobacteria; order Pseudomonadales; family Pseudomonadaceae; genus Aquipseudomonas. The sequence goes on along the minus strand of CAJCIO010000031.1, from coordinate 99,684 downwards.
GCCAACCCCGCCAATGCAACGAAGGATTCGGGATAACGGAAAAACCAGGTTTCCGGGACGATCACCGCCTCGATCAGCGCCTGCTGCTCAGCGGCCGAATGCTGCAGCAAATCCCAATAGGCGTTCAGGTCCCCGCTGCCGGAGCTGGCGCAGCGTTGCTCAACCACCCGGTCGATCATCGCCGAACCCACCGAGGCCACGTCCAGCCCGATGCGCTCGAACAGGTATTTGAAGAAGCGTTGGTCGCTATTCATCGAGGGCTGTCCTCGTGCAAGCTGGCAGCCAGACTCGGCGCGTACAGCATCGCGCGCGCCTGATCGTCGAGCAGGTCCTGCACCCCGACCCACTGCAGCAGCCCCAAGGCATCTTCGCGAACCGGCCCCAGATACGGCGCCGCCGGATTGTCCAGGCCATAGGGCTGGAACTCGGCCGGGTTGCACCGCAGGGTATCGGTGGCCTGCTCCAGAATCAGCCCGAGCAAGGCATCAGGCTGTTGCGGTTGCCCGCGATAATGCACCAGCACCAACCGCGTACTGGTGCGCGCTACCGCCGGGCGGTCGAAGGTCAAGGCGCCGATATCGATGACTGGCACCACCTGACCACGATGGGCGAAAATCCCCGCCACCCACTCGGGGGCGCGCGGAATCGGCTTGAGGGGCAACAACGGCAGGATCTGCGCCACTTCCACCGCCGCCAGGGCGAAACGTTGCCCGCCTACCTGAAAGACCAGAAACAGCTTGCTGGTGGCAGGCGCCGCAGCGCGGACCGAAGTGGACACCTGGGTCATCAGACTTTGAATCGCGACACGCCACCGCGCAACCCGGTTGCCACCTGACTGAGCTCGTCGATGGCGAAACTGGCCTGGCGCAGGGATTCGACTGTCTGGCTGCTGGCATCGCTCAACTGCGCCAGCGCGTGGTTGATCTGTTCGGCACCGGTGGCCTGAGCCTGCATGCCCTCATTGACCATCAGCACCCGCGGTGCCAGCGCCTGGACCTGATGAATGATCTGGTTCAACTGCTCGCCTACCTGGGTCACCTCAAACATGCCCCGGCGTACTTCCTCGGAAAACTTGTCCATGCCCATCACCCCTGCCGACACGGCGGACTGGATTTCGCGGACCATCTGCTCGATGTCGTAGGTGGCCACTGCGGTCTGGTCGGCCAGGCGCCGCACCTCGGTCGCGACCACGGCGAATCCACGGCCATATTCTCCGGCCTTTTCGGCCTCGATGGCCGCGTTGAGCGACAGCAGGTTGGTCTGGTCGGCAACCTTGACGATGGTGACTACCACCTGATTGATGTTGCCGGCTTTTTCGTTGAGCACGGCCAACTTGTTGTTGACCAGTTCAGCGGCGCCCATGACCTGATGCATGGTTTCTTCCATGCGCGTCAGGCCTTGCTGACCGGAACCCGCCAGCAGTGAGGCCTGATCGGCCGCCGAGGCGACCTCGGTCATGGTCCGCACCAGGTCCCGGGACGTCGCGGCGATTTCCCGCGAGGTGGCACCGATTTCAGTGGTCGTGGCGGCCGTCTCGGTCGCGGTGGCTTGCTGCTGCTTGGAGGTCGCGGCAATCTCGGTGACCGAGGTCGTGACCTGCACCGAAGAGCGCTGAGCCTGGGATACCAGAGACGTCAGATTGGTCATCATGTCGTTGAAACCGACCTCCAGATCACCAAACTCGTCCTTGCGATCCAGCTGCAGGCGCGTACTCAAGTCACCGGTACGCATGACTTCCAGAATACGCAGGAGTTTTTCCATCGGCGCCATGATCGTGCGCATCAGCAGCCAGCCACAGATGCCCGCAGCGATCACGGCGACCAGCAAGGCGATGCCCATGGTGATCTTGGCCGACGTCACGGCGTTGGCGATTTGCTGGGTGGCACTGTCGGCCGCCTTGCTGTTGAGTTCGATGACCGCGTTCAACGCTTTGCGCCCGGCAAACCAGGCAGGCGAGAGGTCGTTCTGGGCCATATCCTGGGCTTCCATGAATCTTTTCTGCCGGTAGGCTTCGACAGTGCGGCCAAGGATTTCACTGTAGATGACTTGCAGACGCTTGAACTCACCGAACGCCGCCCGATCGGCGTCATCATGGATGGTGCCTTCGTATTTGGCGATCTGTTGGTTGAGACGCGCTTCGAACCCTCTGTATTGTTCTTCGTCAGAGGTGACCAGTTCACGCTGGCTGCTGAGCCCGATCAACTGCTGGGTATAGACATAGCTGTCGACGAAGGCGCTGCGAATCATCGAGCTGTAGTAGACGCCCGGCATGCTGTCGGTGCGCACGTCGTCGGAGCTTTCTTCGATCTTCTGCAGACGGGTGTAGGAGGCGACGACCATCAACAGCATGATGGCGATGATGACGGCAAAACTCGCCAAAATGCGATGGCGCAAGGTCCAGTTCTTCACGATTACCCCTCGAATACATTCGCCTGCCAGCGAAAACGGCAGAGCACAGCTCTGCATATTGCAACCATATGTGTACTTTCCGCCATCTGCTGGGGTATTACCAGCGAGATTTCTCATCAAAGTGCCAGTATTGGCAGACTGCTCGCCGCTCGGCAGGCCCCGGTTTCAGACGCTTACAGCTGCCGCACCTGAGATTCCAGCTCCACGCGCAACCCCGGATCGAGCTTGAGCTGACGCGCGAGTTCATCCAGATAGGCTTTCTCCATGAAGTGCTCCTCATCGACCATCATCACGCTGGCCAGATACATCTCTGCGGCGATTTCCGGCGTTTGCGCAGCGCGGGCGACTTCGGCAGGGTCCAGCGGCTTGTTGAGTTCCAGATGCAGCCATTGCTGGAACTCCCGATCGGTATCGAGCTTGACGAATTCACCCTCGATAAGCGCGCGCTCGCGCTCATCGACGTGGCCGTCAGCCTTGGCGGCGGCCACCAGCGCCTTGAGGATCGCCTGGCTATGCACCTCGGCCAGTTGCGCCGGCACCTGGTCGATGGTCTGCGGCGGGGTGGTGGCCTGGCCGGGCTGGTTGGCCTGCCAGTTGCTGTAGGCCTTGTAGGCCACCACCCCAAGGGCGGCCAAACCGCCGTAGGTGATAACTTTGCCGCCGACATTACGAGCCTTTTTGCTGCCCATCAAAAGGCCGATGGCCCCTGCAGCCAATGCGCCGCCGCCGGCGCCCGAGAGCAAGCCGGTCAGGTCCCCGAGGCCCGTTGCGCCTTTGTGGGAGGCGGAACCGGCGGTCTTGTTTTGCAGCATCTGCTGGCCGGACTTGAGCAACTGATCGAGCAATCCACGGGTATTCATCGGGCAATCTCCACTAGGGTTTGGTGAAACGGGTTCACAGAGATTACGGCCAGCGTTGCCGCCCCGCTCCCGGAGAAATGCTTCCGAATGTTGCCGCACTTCATGGGGTGGAGGCGTCTACCAGACATCATTTGTTAAAAAATAATCAGCCCTCTGGCGAACCACACCCCATATCAGGTATCTCTTTAGGGTCTTGTCACACTCGGACCCACGGATATCCGAACGCCATTTGTCTCCCTTTCATGCCGCACGGAGCGGCTGGGACTCCTTCTGTACAGGGTTATCTATGCACCGCCGGAACCTTCTGAAAGCCTCGATGGCCATTGCGGCTTACACCGGTCTGTCTTCTGCCGGACTGTTCGCCGCCCAGGCCATGGCCGCCACAGCCGATGGTGAACTGCAAAAATTCAGCTTCGACGGGCTCAAGGCCCACGCCAAGGACCTGGCCGGCAAAGGCTTCGTGGATCGCAAGCAGGTCTTGCCCGCCACCCTGGCCAACATGAATCCGCTGCAATTCAACGCCATCAAGTACGACGCCAAGCATTCGCTGTGGTACGACCTTCACGGTCAACTGGACGTGCAGTTCTTCCACGTCGGCATGGGCTTCAAGACCCCGGTGCGCATGTACAGCGTCGACACCGCCACCCAGCAGGCGCGCGAAGTGCATTTCCGCCCCGAGCTGTTCAACTATGCCGACTCCAAGATCGACACCCAGCAGCTCAAGGGTGACCTGGGCTTCGCCGGTTTCCGCCTGTTCAAGGCGCCGGAGATCGATCACCACGACATCCTCTCGTTTCTCGGTGCCAGTTACTTCCGCGCGGTGGATGCCACGGGCCAGTACGGTCTGTCCGCGCGCGGCCTGGCCGTCGACACCTATGCCGGCGGCCCGGAAGAGTTCCCCGACTTCACCAAGTTCTGGTTCGAGGCGCCGAGCAAGGACGGCACCCGCTTCGTGGTCTACGCCCTGCTCGAATCGCCAAGCGCCACCGGTGCGTATCGCTTCGACATCGACTGCCAGGCGCAGCAGGTGGTGATGGCCATCGACGCCCACATCAACGCCCGCAAGGACATCAAGCAACTGGGCATCGCGCCGATGACCACCATGTTCAGCTGCGGCACCCACGAGCGGCGCATGTGCGACACGCTGCACCCGCAGATCCACGACTCCGACCGGCTGGCCATGTGGCGCGGCAATGGCGAGTGGATCTGCCGACCGCTGAACAACCCCGAGCACATCCAGTTCAACACCTTCGTCGACAAGGACCCCAAGGGATTCGGTCTGGTGCAGACCGACCATACGTTCGCCAGCTACCAGGATACAGTCGACGGGTATCACGAGCGTCCAAGCTTGTGGGTCGAGCCGACGACGCCTTGGGGCGAAGGCTCCATCGACCTGATGGAACTGCCGACCACGGGCGAGACGCTGGATAACATCGTAGCGTTCTGGACGCCGAAAGACCCGGTCAAGGCCGGCGAATCCCTCAACTACGGTTACAAGCTGTACTGGAGCGCCCTGCCGCCGGTCAGCACGCCGCTGGCGCACGTTGCGGCGACGCGTTCAGGCATGGGTGGCTTTACCGAGGGCTGGGCACCGGGCGAGCACTACCCAGAGGTGTGGGCACGCCGCTTCGCGGTGGACTTCGCTGGCGGCGGCCTGGAGAAACTCCCGGATGGCACCCACATCGAGCCGGTGGTAACGGTGTCCAATGGTGAGGTCAAGGATTTCCAGATCCTCTGGCTGCCGGATATCAAGGGCTACCGCGTGCTGTTCGACTGGTACCCGACCAACGACAAGGTCGACCCGGTGAACATGCGCATGTTCATCAAGACGGCGGATCGCACCTTGAGCGAGACGTGGCTGTACCAGTACTTCCCACCGGCGGCGGACAAGCGCAAGTACACCTACTGATCGTGGGTTCCATGTGGAAGCGGGCTCTGCCCGCGAAGCCTTTGTAAGCTTCGCGGGCAGAGCCCGCTTCCAGAGGTGATGGGCATCAAGCGGTGCCTAGTCGCGCAGGTCGGACTCGTGGATCGGCTGATCCCGGTGCGTGGCGCGCTGGTACTGTGCTGGCCAGGTGGCCACTCGGCCGCCCAGATCATCATCGGCGTGCAGCGGCCAGTACGGGTCGCGCAACAACTCCCGCGCCAGGAAAATCAGATCCGCCTGACCGGTTCGCAGAATATGCTCGGCCTGTGCCGGATCGGTAATCATCCCTACCGTCCCGGTCGCCAACTCCGACTCCTGACGCACCCGCTCGGCGAAACGCGTCTGATAGCCGGGCCCGGTCGGGATCTCGGCGCTGCTGGCCGTACCGCCCGAGGACACGTCGATCAGGTCGACGCCCAGTTGCTTCAGGCGCCGCGCCAACTCGACGGTTTCATCCGGATTCCAGCCATCTTCAACCCAGTCGGTGGCCGATACCCGCACGAACAGTGGCAGTTCCTGCGGCCAGACTTCACGTACCGCCGTGGTCACTTCCAGGACGAAACGGATGCGGTTGTCGAACGAGCCACCGTACTGATCGCGACGCTGATTGCTCAATGGCGAGAGGAATTGGTGCAACAGGTAGCCGTGGGCGGCGTGCAATTCGACGATCTTGAAACCGGCCGTCAAGGAGCGTTTCGCGGCGTCGACGAAGGTCTGGATGATGCCCTTGATCTGCGTTTCATCAAGCTCGGTGGGCGCGGTGTGCTTAGGGTCGAAGGCGATTTTCGATGGCCCGACCGGCTGCCAGCCGCCCTCATCGACGGGGATGCTGCCACTTTTGCCCAGCCATGGCCGCCAGGTACTGGCCTTGCGTCCGGCGTGGGCCAGCTGAATCGCCGGCACCGCACCCTGGGCGGTGATGAAACGGGTGATACGTTGCAGCGGCTCGATCTGCTCGTCATGCCACAGACCAAGGTCTTCAGGGGTGATACGGCCGTCTTCGGTGACCGCGACTGCCTCGGTAAACACCACACCCGCGCCACCGACCGCGCGGCTGCCCAGGTGCACTAGATGCCAATCGTTGGCCAGACCGTCAGCTGCCGAGTATTGGCACATCGGCGAGACCACGATGCGATTTGGCAGCGTCAACTGACGCAAAGTGAAAGGTTGGAGCAGCAGGCTCATGGGCCACCTCTTTTGATTATGGTTCGGCTGCGAAGCTGGACCGCAGGCTGGCCTGGAACATAGCGCCCGGCGTGCGGCAGTCTCTGGAGACTAGTCGACAACCGCCGGCGCTGGCTGGTTCCTAGCGCGGCTCGATGTGGGCGATCATCAGCTGCACGGTTTCTTGGCCGCGGTACTCGTTTACGTCGAGCTTGTAGGCCAGTTCCACCCAGCGCACGGTCGGGTTGGGCCATACTTCGCGGTCGACGCCAAAGGCAATCCCATCGAGCTTGACGGTGCCGCATTCGCTTTTGAGCACCACCTTGAGATGACGCTCGCCCACGACCCGCTGCTCGGCCAGCTGGAACACGCCATGGAACAGCGGCTCGGGAAAATGCTGCCCCCAAGGCCCGGCATGGCGCAGCGCGCGGGCCAGCTCAAGGTGGAACTCCTCGACGGCCAGCGCACCGTCCGACAGTAGCCGGCCGGTCAGATCTTCGGCCTGCAGTTGCCGGCGGACCTCGGTGTCGAAGGCCTCGGCAAAGACCGGAAAATTGGCCTCGGCCAGGGTCAGGCCCGCTGCCATGGCGTGACCGCCAAACTTGCTCATCAATCCCGGATGGAGGGTGTTGACGGCTTCGAGCGCATCGCGAATGTGGAACCCGGGCACCGAGCGCGCCGACCCCTTGAGCAGCCCCTCCCCCGCGTCGGCGAAAGCGATGGTCGGGCGGTGATAACGCTCCTTGAGGCGCGAAGCGAGAATCCCGATCACCCCTTGGTGCCAGTCGGCGTCGAACAGGCACAGGCCGAACGGCATCGACTCCAGCGGCAGCTCCTTGAGCTGCGCCAAGGCTTCACGCTGCATGCCTTGCTCGATATTCTTGCGGTCCTGGTTCATGCCGTCGAGTTCCTCGGCCATCTCCCGCGCGCTGGCCGGATCACTGCTGAGCAGGCATTCGATCCCCAGGCTCATGTCATCCAGGCGTCCGGCCGCGTTAAGCCGCGGGCCGATGATAAAGCCAAGATCGGTGGAGGTGATCCGCGCGGCATCGCGCTTGGCCACTTCCAGAATCGCCTTGATACCCGGCCGGGCGCGGCCGGCACGGATGCGTTCCAGGCCCTGATGCACGAGGATGCGATTGTTGGCGTCCAGCGGCACCACGTCGGCGACGCTGCCCAAGGCCACCAGGTCGAGCAGTTCGCCGATATTCGGCTGCGGCGTGCTGGCGTACCAGCCCAATTCGCGCAAGCGTGCCCGCAGGGCCATCAGCACGTAAAACATCACGCCGACGCCGGCTAACGCCTTGCTGGAGAATTCGCAGCCAGGCTGATTGGGATTGACTATGGCGTCGGCGGCTGGCAATTCGGCACCCGGCAAGTGGTGATCGGTGACCAGTACTTGCAGGCCCGCCGCCTTGGCCGCCGCCACGCCCTCGACGCTGGAGATGCCGTTATCGACCGTCACCAGCAACTGGGGCTCGCGCTCCAGCGCCACGGCGACGATCTCGGGGGTCAGGCCATAGCCGAACTTGAAGCGGCTTGGTACCAGGTAATCAACATGGGCAGCCCCCAACAGGCGCAGCCCCAGCACCCCGACCGTACTGGCGGTGGCGCCGTCAGCGTCGAAATCGCCGACGATCAAAATGCGCTGACGCTGCTCCAACGCCGTGACCAGCAGGTCCACCGCCGCATCGATCCCTTTGAGTTGCTGGAACGGAATCAACCGCGCCAGGCTCTTGTCCAGTTCGGCCTCGCTATTGACCCCTCGGGCCGCATACAAACGGGTCAACAAGGGCGGCAGATCACCGAGAAATGGAAGGGTAGCGGGCAGCGGACGGGGTTCGATACGCATGGGTCAGCCGCGCTCGCCTTGCAGCCATTGCAACTGCACTTCGTGTTGGCCGCGGTCATCGGTAACGTACAACGTGCCCTCGTCGATCATCACGTCCCACTTGATCACCCGCGGCATGTCTTTGGCGAGGATCTCGAGGGCTTCTTGGGGGACCGCGGCGATATTGACGTTTTTCAGGTTCTTGATGGCCGGAATCACCTTGCCTTCCCAGACGCGCAGGCTGCCATAGGCCAGCAGGCTCGTGCGTTCGGTGCGACGCGAACACCACGTCAGGCGATCGGCATCCGGCTGGCCGACTTCGATCCAATGCAGCACCCGATCATCCAGGCTCTTTTCCCACAGCGCCGGCTCGTCGACATCCGACAGGCCGCGGCCGAACGACAGTTGCGCGTTGTAAAACAAGGCATAGGCCAGCAACCGCACGGTCATACGCTCTTCGGTTTCAGAGGGATGGCGGGCGATGGTCTGTTTGACGCTCTCATAGACATTGCGATCGAGGTCGGTGAGATTCAGTTCGAACTTGTAGGTCGTGGACGGCTGGGCCATGGGGACGCTTCTGGAAACGGAAAAAGTCGCCCAGTCTAACTGATGGCACACGTTTCCACGAAACCCGGACAAACGGTTACGCCGATGTCACGGCTATGCTACAACTGCGCCGAAGGCATCAACTGGCATGCAGGAGTCTCCCGCGCAATGGCTTTACGCATCAGCCCATGGATTCGATGGTGGCCTATGGCGCCGATGAAAGCATGTCTTGGCGCTTGCCTGGCCTTTAGCTTGAACATGGTTTTCATGCCCCAGGTTCAGGCAAAGGAAACCCTGGTCTGGCTGCTGCGCGAACTGCCACCGCTGACCATTTTCGAAGGTGCGCAACGCGATCAAGGCGTGGTGGACAAGACGCTCGCCCTGTTGATCCGGAACCTGCCTCAATATGATCACGTGATTCAGCGAGTCAACCGCGCGCGGGCCCTGCAAATGCTCCATGAGCCTGGCCTGCGGTGCGATCCGACCCTGCTGTGGAGCGCGGAACGCGCCAGGTTCATCGTCTTTTCCACCCCCAGCGTGGTCACTTACAGCAATGGCCTGATCATTCGTCCGGCCGACCGGCAAAGGTTCACGCCCTTCATGGAAAACGGCGAAGTCGACCTTGATGCCGTGCTGCATAGCGGAAAATTGAAAGTCGGCATAGTCGCCGAGCGCAGCTATGGGCCGTCCATCGATCGGATATTGAGGCGATCGCCTGCGGACGTGCTATCGCCCCACTACGGTAACGATGCGGTCACCAGCTTGATGCAGATGGAACAGCGCGGTCGTCTGCAGGCGTTGATTGGCTATTTGATCGAGGCACACTATCTGGCCAGGCAACGGGGCATGCCGGCCGATGATTTCAGCTTCATCCCAATCAAGGGCGTCGAGAAATACCAGTTCAATCATGTTGGCTGCAGCGATAACGCAGATGGCCAGCAGGCCATCAGCCGCATCAATCCTGTCCTTGAAACCTTGCGCCAGAACACGCTTGCGCAGTTTTACGCCAGCTGGCTGGATCACGATTCACGCGACCATTACCTGGAAGATGCCAAGACTTTTTTCAACGACAAGGCCGCTGCGGCTGTGCCCGCGCGCTAGGACTTTTGAGGAGGCAAGTGTTAACTGGCAACTTTCACCGACAAAAAGAAACCCCGAACGGAGGGGAAGCCGATCGGGGTCAAACATGGTCCTTACGGACCAGCACGACAGGTCAGAGATACCGGAGCACAATGTCACTGCCTGCCCTTACAAAATTTGAGCAACGCCTGTTAGAAAGGTTCCTCATCGCTTAGATGCCAGCGGAAAAAACCTGGCGCGATTGCGCTGCGTGCTGCAAGGCGGCGATGACGCAAGGTTGCAAACGGCCTTGGGCGACCAGAAGATCGCGATGAAAGCCGTCGACGACATCGATCAGGGTACGATTGTCTTTGAGTTGGCTACCATTGATCAGGCGCTCGGCCATTAATGATCCGTGCTGATCCTTGACTGCGATACGGCGATTTCCAAGTGTATCGACGGGCCCCACGCTGACCAGGTAAGGGCTCAGGGCTTCATTCAACAGCAAGCTGATATTTTCCAATACGATCACCACTCACTCGTCAAGAATAAAGGTTGCCTATCAATGACTGTCAACCGATCACAAAAGTTCGATCCGGTCCGGCTTCCTCCAAGCACAGTGCACAGCGAACATGACAGGCTGACGAAGCGGGGGAAAGCAAAGATGCTAGATATAATGTTTCATGAGTTTTCTAAGGAAGCCCGTTCTTGAGCACTTCGCCCGATTCGCCGCTGCGCATCGTGCTGGCGGACGACCACCCGATTTTCCGTCTGGGCCTGCGTGCAGTGCTGGAGCAGGATCCGTCGATCATAGTGATCGCCGAAGCAGATGGTCCTCAAAGCCTGCTGAATTGCCTGCGGACGACACCCTGTGATGTGTTGATCAGCGACTTCATGATGCCGGTAGACCAGGAGAATGACGGGCTGCGGCTGATGGAAAGCATCCGCCGCGGCTGGCCGGAGTTACCGATACTGGTAGTGACCATGCTCAACAACGCTGCGCTGTTCCGTTCAATGCTCAAGCTCGGAGTACTTGGGCTGCTGGGCAAAGGCAGCCTAGCCGGCGAGCTGCCGACGGCTATCGAGCATTTACGCGAAGGCAAATTGTACATTGCACAATCAGTCTCCCAGACCCTGCAAGCCGGTGACATGGCAGATGGGGATGGGACCCTGATCACCGTGGAACTCTCACCCAAGGAGCAGGAGGTTGCTCGATTGCTGGCCTCGGGCTTGTCGGTCAGCGAAATCGCCGGCCGTTTGCACCGCAGCAAACAAACCGTGAGTGCGCAGAAGGTCAGTGCCATGCGCAAGCTGGGGGTCACCAATGATGCGGCGCTGTTTATCTACCTGCAGGAAAACGGCCTGAGCTGAGACCCGGTTACAAGGCCGCCAAGGCGCGAGCCGAGCAGCGGGTGTTCTGCTGGTAGACCTCCAGCAATGAGTGCAAGGTCCGGGTCGAGGCCGGCTTGCTCAGTGCCGCCAGTACCCATAATCCGGATTGTCGTGCCACCCGCGCCGCCTCGTCTCGAAGGGCCTCGTCGGCATTGCTGAGAATGATCAGGGCTTCGGCCTGACGGCTGACCGCCAGGTGACGCACCAGATCGAGACCACTGCCGGCACGATCAGGCTCGAGGTCGCATATCACCAGATCGACGCTACCACGCCGCGCCAGAGAGCGGCAGGCATCGGTCACCGTAGCGGCAACCAGCACGTCATAGACGCCGCTGGCATTGAGCATCTGGTGCAGCGCGATCAATTGAAAAGGGTTGTCTTCGAGGATCAGAACTCTGAGTGAGCGCATGGGGCATGCCTCCAGAAACGATACGGCCGAGTGCCGCGATGGCACACACTGTAAAAGACTCGGCCGAAAGGCAGCTATAGGACGAATCTGAAACAGCTGTAGGACTTTTCGCCATGGCCACTGCACGTCACCTCACACGTCAGCGACCATGCCCCGCAAGGCGCGCAGGATATCGGCTTGCAAGTCCTCGATGGCGGCCCTGAGCGCTGGCCAGTCCTGCTGTACCTGTGGCTCATTGCGAACTGAGCAGCCTTTGCCGAACTGACCGCAAGCCCTCGCCAGAGGCGCGGCGTCGATCATGGCGCATACCCCCTTGAGCCGGTGCAGAACACCCTCCAACACCAGCCAGTCCAAAGCCTCGACGGCACCTTGCAGACGTCCGAGCTCCTCTTCGAGATTACCGTCGAGCTCGCTCAACATACGCTGCAGCAATCGAGTATTGGCGTGGGTCAAGGCTTGCAAGGTCGATGGATCGAAATGCCTTGGGCGGGTCAATTGCGTCAATGCCTGGCTCAGCGCATCGAGCGAGAGCGGCTTGGGCAACCACAGGTCCATCCCGGCCTGTTCACAGCGCTGACGCTCGTCATTCATGACATTGGCGGTGTAACCGATGATTGGCGTGTGCACCAGCCCCTGTTCGACCTCCAACTCGCGAATCCGCGTGGCCAGCTCGTAACCGCTGATACCCGGCATGTTGCAGTCGCTGATCAACACGTCGAAATCACCGCCCTGCCAGGCCTCCAAAGCGTCTTCCCCGCCAGCGACCGCCTCGACCTGATGGCCGAGGTACTCCAATTGCCGGCTGAGTACCAGTCGGTTGGAAGACAGGTCATCGGCAATCAGTACCTGCAACATTCGCGGTACCTGTTCAGGGCTGACGACGCTCGCGAGCGCGGGGGGCTCCTTGAGGGTGACGGCCTCGACCTGACGCAGCTGTAATTGCAGGCTGATGCAGGTGCCCTGCCCTGGCGTGCTGTGCAATTGCATCTGCCCGGCCATCAAGGCGATCAACCGTTGGCAGATGCTCAGCCCCAGCCCCGACCCGCCATACAGCTGCGCTGCGTCGGCTCCGGCCTGGACGTAGGGCTGGAAGAGTTGTGCCTGTTGGTCCGCATCGATACCAATACCGGTATCTTCGACTCTGATGTCCAGTGCCAATAGCGCCCCCTCCAGGCGCGCGTCGACCACCAGGCTCACGCGACCCCGGTGAGTGAACTTGAGTGCATTGCCCAGCAGGTTGTGCATGACCTGACGCAGGCGCAGCGCATCGACCCAGTATTGGCCCTGCAGCCCCGGCGCGACCTGCACCTGGAGGCCCAGCCCCTTGCGCACTGCTTGCGGCTCGAACAGGCGTGCTATATCAGCAAAGAATGGCGAAAGCGCGACCGGGGTCAGATTCAGTTCCAGCCTGCCGGCCTCGATACGCGACAGATCAAGGCTGTCGCCAACCAGCTCCAGCAACTCGCAGGCGGAACGAAAGGCGACTTCCAGCCCCTGGGAGAACGTCTGCCCCCGGGCTCTGCCGGTATCCCGTTCAAGCTCCAGCAAGCCGATGATCGCCGACAGAGGGGTACGGATGTCGTGGCTCATGGTCGCCAGGAAAGAGCTCTTCGCCAAATTGGCGTCTTCCGCCGCCTGCCGCGCCTCGGTGAGAGCCACCTCGAGACGCTTGCGCTCGGTGATATCTATCCAGCCGCCCAACAGCCCTTGCAACTGGCCATCCGCGCGGTAGAACGGTACTGTCCACTGATAGGCATCGATGCGTTTGCCACCCAGTTCTATTTGCCGGTCGACGAACACCGGCTGGGGATTTTCCAGCTGCTTGAGATAGTCGGCATGCACCCGCTGGGCATCCTCGGCGCCGATCAAGCCGATCTGGGGCAACTGCAATCCCTTGATACGCTCGAAGCGGGTCGCGAAACTTTCTTCATAGCTGCGATTGCAGGACAGCAGCCGCCCCTCCAGATCACGTACGTAGATGGGATGGGGAATGCCGTCGAGCAGTGCCTTCTGGAAGGCCAACTGGTCGCTGAGAGCTTCCTCGGCGCGCTGACGCTGAGCGATCTGCACCCGCAGGCGACCGCTCCAGAGCAGTGATATCAAGGCAATCAGGCCGGCGACGGCAGCGCCCCAATAGACCCACGGCGCAATGCGTTGCCACACCGGCACCTCGGGCAGGGCCGCCCCCAGCCACTTGAGGCGAATGGCTCGCAGATCCGCCACCGGGAACGCTTCCAGCGCCTTGTTGAGGATGCTGGTCAGCTGTGGATTGGCCAGCGTGACCGAAAAGCGATCCGGCGACCACGCGCCATCGAGGCTGCGCCCGACCGTCAGCCCGGCATCGCCCTCGCGCTGGACCGCACGATAGGCGCCGACTTCACTGTCGATGGTAGCATCGGCTTGACCGCGAGCGACGGCATCCCGGGCCTGATCCATGGTCGCTACCTGCTTGAGACGAATCTGCGGATACTCGCGACGAATGAACTCCTCAAGGGCGTGCTGCGCCGGCAGCGCCAGCACCCGGTCGGCCATCTCCTCGAGAGAGTCAAAAGCAACACCATCACGGCGCAGGATGAAGACCCAGCTCTGCCCACCATAGGAATGGGTGAACTCCAGCATGGATCGGCGTTGCGGCGTCTCGCTGAGGGTAGTGTTCATCTGTGCACGGCCACTCTTGAGCAGGTCGAGGCTCTCGGCGATCGAGCCGGCGTGCACGTATTCGAACTGCAGGCCGGTCATCTGCGAGAGCGCTGCCAGGACATCGACATTGAGCCCGACCCAGCGCCCCTGGCGATCCCGGTACAGATAGGGAGCATATTCGGTGGCTGCTACCTGAACCTTGGGGTGAGCGGCAATCCAGGCCTGCTCGTCGCTATCGAGCTGCACTGGGCGCTGGGCGATCCCGGCGCCCAGACCCGAGGTCCAGCGGCCGAGAATCTCACGCTGCAACGCGCCCTGAAGGCTGCCCAACGCTCGGTCGAACATCGCCGTGAGCGGCGCATCGGTGCTGCGAATGGCAAAGGCAAAGCCGCTGGACGACAGGCGACTGTCACCCGTGATGCGCAACTCCACATAGGGCCGCAGCGCCATATAGGAACGCAGAATGATTTCGTTGCCGACCACTGCGTCGACCGCGCCTTGCCTTAGCGCCTCCAAGGCACTGCTCAAACTCGGGGCAATCACCACGCGGCTGTTCGGATACGCCCCCTGCACCGCATCGACGGAAGCATAACCTTCCACCACCGCCACACGCTGATCGTCGAGGCCATCACCGCTCTGACGGATATCAGAGCTGCGACGGACCAGCACGGGGCGGTCGAACAGATAGGGGCTGGTAAACGCCAGCCCTGCAAACCCCTGCTCATAGCTATTCGACGCGGTGAGTACATCAATCTCGCCCCGGTGCAACGCCTCGATGGCATCGTCACGGCGCGTAAACCCATGAATCTGCAGAGTGACGCCCAGCCGGGCGCGGATCAAGTTCAGGTAGTCGGCACTCACGCCTTGGTAGCGGTTGCGATCGACGGCGATATCCAGAGGTTCGTTGTCGTTGATCGACATGCCGATGCGCAGTGTCTGTTGATGCTTTTGCAGCCACTGTTGCTCTGCTGGAGCCAACGCCATCGGCGCCAACTGGGCGATCGGCTGTACCAACGTAAACGGCAAGGCCTGGGCGGCCCAGGCGCCATTCGCAAAGGCGCACAGCAGTAAAACCCGCAGAAGCAGACGCCAGGATCGGCAGACATATTGAGACATACGGGAAGACATGCGGGCATCCTTGGCGCGGGCTTATACGAAGCGACAAGCACCAAGTTTGACACGGAAGAGGAAAAAAGCCCGTCGTTCGACGGGCTTCAAGTGTTGCAGGACGCTTCAGTTACAGCGGCTTGCCACGATTGCCGTGCTGCGCCACGAAGTGCTGTACGGCCTTGAGGTCGTTGGCCAACACCGTGCACTTCTCTTCACGCTCGAACAGATCGACCAGATGGGCAGGCAACTCAAGCGCCTTGCCGACACCCGCCTTGAGCACCGCGTCAGGGAACTTGACCGGATGCGCCGTGCCCAGCACCACCATTGGCGTATCAAGGCTGCGACGGCATTCGCGCGCGGCCCGGACACCGATAGCGGTATGGGGATCGAGGACTTCACCCGTCTGAGCGAAGACATCGGCGATGGTCTCGCAGGTCTGCTCGTCGTCGACCGCCAGAGAATCGAACAGCTTGCGCGTTTCGGTCCAGCGGTCCTGTTCGACACTGAACTGGCCGTCCTGCTTGAAGCTGTCCATCAACTGCGCAATAGCAGCGCCATTGCGGCCATGCATATCGAACAGCAAGCGTTCGAAGTTGGACGACACCATGATATCCATCGATGGCGACAGCGTGGCGTGCAAGGTTTCCTTGGCGTATCCATTGCCACTCATGAAGCGGTGCAGGATATCGTTGCGGTTGGTCGCGACGATCAGTTGGCTGATCGGCAGGCCCATGTTGCGCGCCAGGTAACCGGCGAAGATATCGCCGAAGTTGCCGGTCGGCACCGAGAACGCCACGGAGCGCGCGGGGCCGCCCAATTGCAGAGCGGCGTGGAAGTAGTAGACGATCTGGGCCATGATCCGCGCCCAGTTGATCGAGTTGACCGCGACAAGGCGAGTGCCTTTGAGGAAGCTCTGGTCGGCGAAACTGGCCTTGACCATTTCCTGGCAGTCGTCGAAGTTGCCTTCAATGGCGATGTTGTGGACGTTGTCGCCGAACAACGTGGTCATCTGCCGACGCTGCACTTCGGAGACTCGCTGATGTGGATGCAGGATGAAGATGTCGACGTTTTCGCAGTGCTTGCAGCCCTCGATGGCGGCCGAACCGGTGTCACCGCTGGTGGCGCCGATAATGACCACGCGCTCGCCGCGCTTGGCCAGGGTGTAGTCGAGCAGGCGGCCGAGCAGCTGCAAGGCGAAGTCCTTGAACGCCAGAGTCGGGCCGTGGAACAATTCCAGCACCCACTCGTTACCGTTGAGCTGGCGGAGAGGGGCCACCGCCGCGTGGCTGAAGCCGGCGTAGGTCTCTTCGAGAATCTTCTTGAAATCGGCGTCTGGAATGCTGCCGGTGACGAACGGGCGCATCACCCGGAACGCCAGTTCGTGATACGGCAGGCCAGCCCAGGAGGCGATTTCTTCCTGGGTGAAGCGCGGCAGGTTTTCTGGCACATAGAGGCCGCCATCGGTGGCCAGGCCAGCCAGCAGCACATCTTCGAAATTGAGCGCCGGCGCCTTGCCGCGCGTACTGATATAACGCATAAGAGCAAACCTTTGGTTTGAGCTTCAAGCTGCGAGCTTCAAGCTGCAAGTCAGCGCGCCGTGGCGTTGATCTTGCAGCTTGCGGCTTGTCGCTTGCAGGCTGTTGTCAATTCAGTTGTTCGACACGGATGCGCACCACACTGCCGATGACATCCTGCAGGGCTTCAAGAGCGGTGATGGCGTCGTTCATGTGTTGCTCGACCACGCGGTGGGTCAGCAGGATCATCGGCACCAGGCCGTCTTGCTCCTCGACTTCCTTCTGCATGATCGACTCGATGTTGATGCCACGCTCCGAGAGGATGCTAGCCACCTGAGCCAGCACACCCGGGTGATCCTTGGCCTGAATGCGCAGGTAGTAGGCGCTCTCGCAGGCTTCGATCGGCAGGATCGGGTGGGCGGACAGCGAGTCAGGCTGGAAGGCCAGGTGAGGGACGCGGTTCTCGGGATCGCTGGTCATGGCGCGAACCACGTCGACCAGGTCCGCGATCACTGACGAAGCGGTGGGCTCCATGCCGGCGCCAGCGCCGTAGAACAGCGTCGAGCCCGCGGCGTCACCGTTGACCATGACCGCATTCATCACGCCATTGACGTTGGCGATCAGGCGATCGGCCGGGATCAGCGTCGGGTGTACACGCAACTCGATGCCATTGGCAGTGCTGCGAGCCACGCCCAGATGCTTGATGCGATAGCCCAGCGCCTCGGCGTAGTTGACGTCCGCAGTGGTCAGCTGAGTGATGCCTTCGGTGTAGGCCTTGTCGAATTGCAGCGGGATACCAAAGGCGATGGACGCCAGGATGGTCAGCTTGTGTGCCGCATCGATGCCTTCGACATCGAAGGTCGGATCGGCTTCGGCATAGCCCAGCGCCTGGGCTTCAGCCAGCACGTCCGGGAAGGTGCGACCCTTCTCGCGCATCTCGGTGAGGATGAAGTTGCCGGTGCCGTTGATGATGCCGGCGACCCAATTGATGCGGTTGGCGGACAACCCTTCACGGATCGCCTTGATCACCGGGATGCCCCCGGCCACAGCGGCTTCGAAAGCGACGATAACGCCCTTCTCGCGCGCCTTGGCGAAGATCTCGTTGCCGTGCACGGCAATCAGCGCCTTGTTGGCAGTGACCACGTGCTTGCCGTTGTCGATGGACTTGAGCACCAGTTCGCGGGCAACGGTGTAACCGCCGATCAGTTCGATGACGATGTCGATCTCGGGGTTGGTGGCGACCGCGAAGACATCGTTGGTAATGGGGGTTCCGGTAATCTGGCAATTCGGGTTGGACGAACGCATGGCAATTTGTGCCACTTCGATACCACGCCCGGCACGGCGGGCGATCTCCTCGGCGTTACGTTGAAGCACATTGAAGGTGCCGCCACCGACGGTACCTAACCCACAGATGCCTACTTTGACCGGTTTCACTCTGAACTCCCCATGAAACGGCCGACGCTAAGTCGGCCGTGAAATACGATCACAAACGGGTTGCGACCTGATGTTTTGTTGCCTGTAGCGATTATTCGCCACCCAGGGCCAGCTTGGCCACCTGAGCCGCTGGCTGGTAGCCCGGAATCACCTGACCGTCAGCCAGGACGATGGCTGGCGTGCCGCTGACGCCGATCGACTGGCCCAGGGCGAATTGCTTGCTGACCGGATTGGCGCACTTGGGTGCCTCGACATCCTTGTTGGACATGAGCTTCTGCAGCGAGCCCTTGCGATCCTTGGAGCACCACACTGCTTGCAGTTGCTGGTCGCCTGGCGAATCCAGACCCTGGCGCGGGAACGCGACATAACGCACTTCGACGCCCATTTTGTTCAGTTCAGGCACTTCGGCGTGCAGCTTCTGGCAATACGGGCAGGTGGTGTCGGTGAACACGGTGATGTGCGACTTGGTCTCGCCAACGGCCGGAAACACGACGGTCTCCGCCTGAGGAATGGCGTTGATGGTCTTGGCGATCGCTTCACGTTCGGCCTTTTCGGTCAGGTTGACCGGCTGGCCGTCCTTGAGCTGGTACAGGTAACCCTGCATCACGAATTGGCCATCAGGGCTGGCATACAGCACGCGCCCCCCTTTGAGCTTGACCTCGTACAAACCGTTGAGCGGGCTGGCGGCCACACTTTCGACCGGCACATCCAGCTTGAGGGTTTGCAAGGTGTTGCGAATGGCCTGCTCGGGGGTATCCGCCGAGGCCGCGACGCTGAACAACGCAAGCGCAGCAGCAGCGACGATATGGGTTACGCGCATGAGAACTCCTGGGGCGACGTATGGACAGCCGGAGACGATAGCGACGCGCCTGGAGCGGCGTTCGAGGTCCGGCTTTGTTGACCCGCCAAGCCTATCACATTCGCTACGCCGGGCCGAACAGGCAGGGCGTAACTCGATGTTTTTCACAATACCGCCCTCATCCCCGAGGATGATGCACCGCATGCAGTTCCTGCAGGCGCGCGCGGGCCACGTGGGTGTAGATCTGGGTGGTCGACAGGTCGCTGTGCCCCAGCAGCATCTGCACCACGCGCAGGTCGGCGCCGTGGTTGAGCAAATGGGTGGCGAAGGCGTGGCGCAAGGTGTGTGGCGACAGCGACTTGGAGATCCCGGCCACCAGCGCCTGGTGCTTGATGCGGTGCCAGAACGTTTGCCGGGTCATCTGCTCGCCGCGCTGGCTGGGGAACATCACGTCACTTGGCCGACCGTTCAGCAACTGGTCCCGGGCACCGCGCAGGTACCGTTCGACCCAGACCACAGCCTCCTCGCCCATGGGCACCAGCCGCTCCTTGTTGCCCTTGCCGACCACGCGCAGCACACCCTGACGCAGGTTGACCTGATCCAGCGTCAGACTGATCAACTCGGTGACCCGCAGGCCGCAGGCGTACAGCACTTCAAGCATGGCACGGTCGCGCTCACCGATGGGCTCGCTCAGGTCCGGAGCCTGCAACAGGGCTTCGACATCGGCCTCGGAGAGAGACTTGGGCAGGGGCTTGCCCAGTTGCGGCATATCCACCTGCAAGGTCGGATCGACACCAATGAGCCGCTCGCGCAGCAGATAGCGATAGAAGCCCCGCGCGCCGGACAGAAACCGCGCGGTCGAGCGCGGCTTGTAGGCCTGCTCGACACGCCAGGCCAGATGGTCGAGGATCATATCGCGCCCGGCGCTGGCCAATTCGACGCCCCGCTCCTGCAACCAGCCATTGAACAGCGCCAGGTCGCTGCGATAGGCCTCACGGCTGTTGTCCGACAGCCCCTTTTCGAGCCACAAGGCATCCAGGTACTGGTCGATCAGCGGGTGTTCGATGGCGGGCATAAAAAACTCGAAGACAGGTTTGCCCGCATTCTACCTGCCCCTCGCCGATAAATCGCAGGCAACAAAAAAGCAGCCCGAAGGCTGCTTTTCTTATCAGATCAAAACTGCACTCAGGACAGTTTTTCCTTGATACGTGCGGCTTTACCAGACAGGTCACGCAGGTAGTACAGCTTGGCTTTACGCACGTCACCACGACGTTTCACGGCCAGGCTGTCGATTTGCGGGCTGTAGGTCTGGAAAGTACGCTCTACGCCAACACCGTTGGAGATTTTACGTACGGTGAAAGCACTGTTCACGCCGCGGTTGCGCTTGGCGATAACAACGCCTTCGAACGCCTGCAGACGTGCACGATCGCCTTCCTTCACTTTCACCTGGACGACAACAGTGTCGCCTGGGGCAAAGGTAGGGATCTCTTTGGTCATCTGCTCTGCTTCGAGTGCAAGGATGATTTTGTTAGTCATGCTGTGCTCCTAAGGAAAATCTCTCGATTTACCATCGATACGTTAACTATCGTCCCGCTCACGAAGGTATTCCGTGAGCAGCTTGTTCTCTTCTCCAGAAAGCGAGCGTCTTTCCAGAAGATCGGCACGTCGTTCGTAGGTCCGCCCAAGGGACTGCTGCAAACGCCAGCGCCGGATATGTGCGTGATTGCCACTAAGCAATACGTCGGGAACACGCTGATCCGCATACACCTCCGGTCGGGTGTAGTGCGGGCAATCCAGCAGACCATCGGTGAAGGAATCTTCCTGCGCCGAGTCCGCATGCCCCAAAGCTCCGGGCAGCAGTCGTGTAACCGCATCGATCAGGACCATGGCTGGCAGCTCGCCGCCAGACAGCACGTAATCTCCAATCGACCACTCTTCGTCGACATGAGCTTGAATGAACCGCTCGTCAACGCCTTCATACCGCCCGGCGATCAGAATCAATGACTCCGATTTCGCCAGTTCCTGCACCGCGCCTTGTGTCAACGGTCGGCCTTGTGGCGACAGGTAGATCACCTTCGCCGCTTCCCCTGCTGCGCTTTTGGCGTGGGCCAGAGCGTCTTCCAGAGGCTTGATCTTCATTACCATCCCGGGGCCGCCCCCAAAGGGCCGGTCATCCACCGTATGGTGGCGATCCGTGGTGTAGTCCCGCGGATTCCAGCAGGTCAATTGCATCAACCCCTGCTTTACCGCGCGGCTGGTAATGCCGTATTCACTGATGGCCGAGAACATCTCGGGGAACAAGGTGATCACTTCTACGCGAAGGCTGGCCATCGCTTAGAAGTCCGCATCCCAATCAACCCTCATCTCGCCAGCGGCCAGATCGACCTTCAACACACATTGCGCCGTATAGGGCAACAGGCGTTCACGATCATCCAGGCTGCCCGCGCAGGGCTTCACCACCATTACATCGTTAGCGCCGGTCTCCAACAGGTGATCGATGGTGCCGAGCAGTTGCTCCTGCAAATCGATGACTTTCAGACCTTGGAGCTGGTACCAGTAGTACTCGTCTTCGGTCAGGTCGGGCAAAAGGCTACGCGAGATGCAAATCTCGTAACCGGACAGAAGGCGTGCTTCGTCACGATCGTCGAGGCCTTTGAGCTTGGCAACCAGATCCTTTTGAGTGGAACGGCCGCTGACCAGCTCTACCTGTTTGACCACAACGCCGTCACGCTTGAGCGTCCAGGTCTTGTAATCGAGCAGGTTTTCTATCGGATCGGTAAAGGAAAAGACCTTCACCTCGCCGCGAACGCCGTGAACCGAGAAAATCTTGCCGACGACGATCAAGTCATCAGCGGAATCTGGCGTCGCGTTCATATTGCTCAGGCCGCAGCCTTGGCAGCTTCCTTCAACAACTGAGCAACACGCTCAGAAGGTTGTGCACCCACGCTCAACCAGTGGTTGACGCGTTCATGGTTCACGGACAGACGGATTTCCTGACCACGAGCAACAGGGTTGAAGAAGCCAACCTGTTCTTTGTGCGAACCGTCACGCGGGTTACGCGAGTCGGTCACGGTCAGTTGGTAGAATGGGCGCTTTTTGGAGCCGCCACGAGCCAGACGAATGGTTAGCATTGAACATCGTTCCTGTAGTCGGTGCTGCAAATCATAATGCACAGCGGGCACACGGGTGCCCGAAAGGCCGCATATTCTCAAGGAATACACGGACTTTTGCAAATGCCTTTTTCCGGGGGTTATTCCGGTACTCCGGCTTGCAATGCAGATTTGCTCATAAACCGTTGCGAACAACGGGTTTCGGCCGTTTGGCCAGACAGCCCGCGGCAACGCGGACCTATCGTTCGACAGCGGCAGAAGCCGCCATCGAACCGAATCTTTTACATCCTCGGCATGCCACCGCCGCCGCCAGGCATCATGCTGCCCATGCCGCGCATCATCTTGGCCATGCCGCCTTTGGTGGAGAACTTCTTCATCATCTTCTGCATCTGCTTGTGCTGCTTGATCAAGCGACCGATGTCCTGCACCTGGGTGCCGGAGCCCATGGCGATCCGACGTTTGCGCGAACCACTGATCAGATCAGGGTCGCGGCGCTCGGCCGGGGTCATGGAGTTGATGATGGCTTCCATCTGCTTGAACTGTTTTTCTGCCGCACTTTGGGCGTTGCCCATCTGCGCCAGATTGACGCCGCCCATGGTCGGCAGCTTGTCCATCAGGCCACCGAGGCCGCCCATGCCTTTCATCTGCACGAGCTGGTCGCGGAAGTCTTCGAGGTCGAAACCCTTGCCCTTCTTGAGTTTCTTGGCGAGCTTGTCGGCCTTGTCCTTGTCGAGGTTCTGCTCGGCTTGCTCGATCAGGCTGAGCACGTCACCCATGCCGAGGATGCGCGAGGCGATACGATCAGGGTGGAACGGTTCGAGCGCTTCGCTCTTCTCGCCCATGCCGATGAACTTGATCGGCTTGCCGGTAATGGCGCGTACCGACAGCGCGGCACCCCCACGGGCATCGCCGTCGACCTTGGTCAGTACCACGCCGGTCAGCGGCAAAGCATCGCCGAAGGCCTTGGCGGTGTTGGCGGCGTCCTGGCCGGTCATGGCGTCGACCACGAACAGCGTCTCGGCCGGCTTGACCGCGGCATGCAAGGCCTGGATCTCGGCCATCATCTCGGCGTCGATGTGCAGGCGACCGGCGGTATCGAGGATGACCACGTCGATGAACTTGAGCTTGGCTTCACGAATCGCCGCGTTGGCGATATCGACGGGCTTCTGGCTCAGGTCGGACGGAAAGAAGGTGACACCGACTTCACCCGCCAGGGTTTCGAGCTGCTTGATGGCTGCCGGACGATAGATGTCGGCCGATACCAGCATGACGGTCTTTTTCTTGCGCTCTTTAAGGAAGCGCGCGAGCTTGCCAGCGGTGGTGGTTTTACCCGCCCCCTGCAGACCAGCCATGAGAATGACCGCAGGTGGCGTGACGTTCAGCACCAGGTCTTCGTTGGCGGCGCCCATCAGGCTTTCGAGCTCGGCCTGGACGATCTTCACGAACGCCTGCCCTGGCGTCAGGCTGCGCGACACCTCGGTGCCGACGGCCCGTTCCTTGACGGCGTTGACGAAGTCCTTGACCACCGGCAAGGCGACGTCAGCCTCGAGCAGCGCCATGCGCACTTCGCGCAGCGTGTCCTTGATGTTGTCCTCATTCAGCTTGGCCTTGCCGGTGACATGGCGGAGCGTCTGTGAGAGCCGGTCGGTTAGATTTTCAAACATGCGCGATCCTATACAGGTTCGGTTGAACCGAGGTTTTGGTAGCGGGTGGCTCGAGCGCACTCAAGGGGCCCGCTCCAAGGGCAGGTCGGCGATTATAACCAAGAGTGAGGCCGGCCGACACTGCCGTTGAGTGCAGTCTTTCGTCCGGCGCGCTTTCTATGCCAAACTCGCGCCTTTAGAGCCCGCTCGTCAGGACTTATGCCCCCCTTGTCACCCAGCCTGTTACCCAGCCTCGCCGCCGCTTTGTTATATGCCGCTGCGACCGTCTATCAAGCGTTGCGCCTTGGCCAAGGCGAAAAGGCCAGCCGGCGACTGCTGTTCGTGCTCGGCGCACTGGCAGTGCTAGCCCATGGTACGGCGCTGTTTCCCCAACTCTGGACGGCACAGGGGCTGAGCCTCGATTTTCTCAATTCGGCCAGCCTGATTGCCGCAGCGGTCATCGCCCTGACTCTGGTGGCGTGCTTCAGCCTGCCGGTACACAACCTGCTCATTCTGCTGTTCCCGCTAGGGATCATCACGGTGCTGCTCACGCAATTCGTGCCCAAGGGCACTGTACCGTTCATCGATGAAGAGCCCGGCATCCTGGCGCACATCCTCCTGTCGCTGCTGGCCTACGGCATGTTCACCATCGCCGTAGTGCAGTCCTTGCTGCTGTTGTTGCAGAACCACCAGCTCAAGCACAAGCACCCGAAAGGGCTGATCAAGAACTTCCCGCCCCTGCAGACCATGGAAAGCCTCCTGTTCGGCTTCCTGTGGGCCGGATGGGTGCTGCTGTCGATGTCGCTGATATCCGGCTGGCTGTTCGTCGAAAACCTGTTCGCCCAGCATCTGGTGCACAAGACCCTGCTCGCCTGCCTTGCCTGGATCGTTTTCAGCGTGCTGCTGTGGGGGCGCAACCGCCTGGGCTGGCGCGGTCACAAGGCAATTCGCTGGACCCTCTCGGGCTTCTGCCTTTTGATGTTGGCGTACTTCGGCAGCAAGCTGGTACGCGAATACATCCTGCATATCTGACGGCGGATCATGGACACTTTGCCTCTGGCACCCCTCTTCTGCCTCTTGGCGCTGACCTTGCTCTGGGCGGCGCTGTTCACAGCGGTGGAAGCCGCCCAGCACCAGCTCAATCAACGCGCCAAGGGCAAGCGCAAGGCCCCGGATGCGCCGACCTTGCATGCCTCACTCGACAGCCTGGTGCTGTGCGTCACGGTCAGCAAGATCCTCACTATTACCTTGGCCACCACACTGGGCATGTACCTGTGGGGCGATCGCGGTGCCTGGGTGGCGGCATTGATCATCGCTGCGATACTGCTGATCGTCGCGGAGTTTTTGCCGCGCCAATTGGCCCGGCGCAATCCCGAGGCGTTCATCATTCTGGGCAACACCTTGCTGCGCCTGCCGCTCAGGGTGCTGTACCCGATCGCCTGGCTGCTGGCGGGCTTCGCGCGACTGCTGGCGAAACCCTTCAAGGTCAAGAGACGAAGCCCCAGCACCGACCAGAACTCGCCGTCACCGCGCGCGGTGCTGGACGAGTTGTCCAGCGAGGCGCGAGCCAACAAACCGCACCTGCTCAATACCCTGCATGCGCTGGACAAGATCACCGTCAACGACATTCTGGTGCCGCGCAATGATGTTGACGGCATCAACCTCGATGACTCCATGGAAGAGATCACCGATCAATTGATCGCCAGCCGCCATACCCGCCTGCCGGTCTTCCACAGCGACATCAATCTGGTCGAGCGCGTGCTCAACACCCGTCAGATCAGCCATTTGCTGCCGCGCCGCGAACTGACCATGGAAGCACTGCTGGGCGCCTGCTACGAAGCCTACTTCGTGCCGGAAAGCACGCCTCTGCAAATGCAGCTGCTGAACTTTCACAAGCAGCAACGGCGCCTTGGCGTGGTGGTGGACGAGTACGGCGAAGTGCTAGGTCTGGTGACACTGGAAGACATCCTCGAAGAAATTGTCGGCGAATTCGAAGACGAGCATGCCGAGGACAACCCCCACATTCACCCGCAGGCCGACGGACGCTTCGTCATCGATGGCGCGGCCTCGTTGCGCGACCTCAACCGCAGCCTGGGCTGGCACTTGCCCAGCGACGGTCCCAAGACCCTCAACGGCCTGATCACCGAAGCGCTGGAGAACATTCCTGAGAGCAGCGTGTGCCTGAAGCTGGGGCGGTATCGCCTGGAGATCCTCGAAACCGAGGACAATCGCGTATCCAGCGTGCTGATCTGGCACACCAGTAGTCTGCCGCCGCCGCTATAGGTGCGAGGGGGATCACCATGAAGCCTTGCTGACTAAAGGCTCGACGCGGACTTGCGCCAGACGGGCCCTTCGCCAGCAAACGCGCAAACCCGCTCCCACATCAGCACCGCGTGCACTTGTGGGAGCGAGCTCTGCTCGCGAAGGGGCCCCATGAAACGACGCATATCCTGCGTCGCAGCAGAGAGCCAGAGATACCGCTGTCAGAGCTCGACCTTGACCGCCTGAGCCGCACGAGTCGCCTTGGCACGTGCCGCCTCGATCGACTCATCACGCGCCAGCGCCACGCCCATGCGGCGCTGACCGTTGACTTCGGGCTTGCCGAACAGACGCAACATCGTATCCGGCTCGCTCAACGCCTGTCCCAGATTGGCAAAGGCCGTCTGCGTCGACTGCCCTTCCACCAGAATCACCGCCGAAGCCGACGGCCCGAACTGACGGATCACCGGGATCGGCAAGCCGAGGATGGCGCGGGCGTGCAGCGCGAACTGCGGCAGGTCCTGAGAAATCAGGGTCACCAGGCCAGTATCGTGCGGGCGCGGCGAGACTTCGCTGAACCACACTTGGTCACCCTTGATGAACAACTCGACGCCGAACAGGCCACGACCACCCAGCGCCTCGGTCACTGCCCGGGCGACGCGCTCGGATTCAGCCAACGCTACAGGGCTCATGGCCTGCGGCTGCCAGGACTCCTGGTAATCGCCCCTCTCCTGACGATGGCCGACCGGCGCGCAGAAGGTGGTGCCGCCGATATGGCGAACGGTCAGCAGGGTGATTTCGTAATCGAAATCGATGAAGCCCTCGATGATCACCCGTCCCTTACCGGCACGACCGCCTTCCTGGGCGTAATCCCATGCTGCTTGAATGTCGTCTTCGCTTTTGAGCAGGCTCTGGCCTTTGCCCGAGGAGCTCATGACCGGCTTGACCACGCACGGGAAGCCCAGGTCCAGTACCGCGGCGCGGTAGTCTTCGAGGGTGTCGGCGAAGTGATACGGCGAGGTCGGCAAGTCCAGCTCTTCAGCGGCCAGGCGACGGATACCTTCGCGATTCATGGTCAACTGCGTGGCCCGCGCGGTCGGAATCACCGTGTAGCCTTCAGCCTCCAGCTCCACCAGAGTGGCGGTGGCGATGGCTTCGATTTCCGGGACGATGTAGTGGGGCTTCTCAGCCTCGATCACCGCACGCAGCGCGGCACCATCGAGCATATTGATGACGTGGCTGCGGTGCGCGACCTGCATGGCCGGCGCATCGGCGTAGCGATCGACGGCAATCACCTCGACACCCAGGCGTTGCAGTTCGATCACCACTTCCTTGCCCAACTCGCCAGAGCCACACAGCAAGACACGGGTCGCGGTCGGCGACAGGGGGGTTCCGATACGGGTCATTTCAGGTCCTCGAACAATAAGGAGAGGCACGGGCACAGGGCAGCTACCCGATAAAGCCCGGCATTTTACATGAGCGGGCCTCTGCTGTTCAGCGGCTCGCGACGTTTTTGCGCGCCCGCCAATGCATGGCCATCCACACCACGCTGACGCCAGCGAACTTCGACGCCAGCGCTGTACCGGCTACCGCCGGAGTGAGAGCACCGATCATGCCGAAGAAGATGAAGGTATCCAGCGGAATGCTCAGCGCCGAGCTCAGCCACAAACGGTCATGCAAAGGCCGCTTGGTGATGGAAAACACCAGCCAGTCGATCAGCTCCGACAAGCCAAACGCAGTGGCGCTGGCCAGGGCGATGGCCGGATCGGAGGTGATATAGGACAGCACCAGGGCCGCCAGCATCGCCAGAATCGTGCCGTGACCGAATCGGGTCTGGACCATGTCGCGCAGGATGAACACCAGTCCGCCCCAGGCCGACCAGAGGACATCCAAATGAGGCGCCGCAGAAAAAGCGTAGTTGATCAGCACGACGCTGGCGATGTAGGCGATCAGGAAGGGCATGGGCGTGTAGGCAGGCGGCGAGAAAGGGGGCTAGTTTACACATCTGCGGCAATCTCAAGGGTCCCTTCGCCAGTTCAACACCGATGTCACAAACTGAACAACAACCCCTGCCCCCTCGCCCGCTCATGGCATTGCGCCAATACCGCGCGCCGCTCGGTATTGTCCATGCGCCCCCAGCGGGTGATCTCCGCCGCAGTGCGCTGGCAACCCGTGCAGATATCGTGATCGTCTAGGGCGCAGACGCTGATGCAGGGCGATGCTACCGGGCGTTCGCGTTCAGTGCTCATGCTGGGTCCAGGGGTTTGAGATCCCGAGCATAGCGCCGGGCATTGTCGACATAGTGCTGGGCGGACGCCCGCAGACCTTGTTTCTGGACCTCGGTCAACTCGCGCACCACCTTGCCGGGGGAGCCCATCACCAACGAGCCATCGGGAATTTCCTTGCCTTCGGCGATCAACGAATTGGCGCCGATGATGCAGTGCTTGCCGATTTTTGCGCCATTGAGGATCACGGCATTGATGCCGATCAGGCTGTAGTCACCCACCGTGCAGCCATGCAGCATGGCGTTGTGGCCGATGGTCACGCCCATGCCGATGGTCAACGGCACTCCCACATCGGTGTGCATCACGGTGCCATCCTGAACATTGCTGTTCACGCCGATATCAATCAGCTCGTTGTCACCGCGCAGCACGGCGCCGAACCAGACACTGGCGCCTGCCTGCAGACGCACCTTGCCGATCAGCGTGGCACTGGGCGCGGCCCAGCTGCCGGGATCAAGTTCGGGAGCATCATCGCCCAGGCGGTAGATCATGGAGAATGTTCCTCGGTCATGGGGTCAGACGGCGCTGAAGTGCGCAGGCGGACGATGCAGGCTGATATCGGCGTCATACAGCAGGTTCATCAATTCGACGATCATGATCGCCGAAAGGCCCCATATCTTGTAGCCGTCGTAACGGTAACTGGGCACATACCAGCTCTGCCCGGCATAATCGATCCGGTGAGTATGCTCGCGCGGGTCCTGGCGAAAGAATTCCAGCGGTACACTGAAGACCGCGGCGATCTCCGCATCATTGGCGCGATATTCGACAAAGTCGGGGATGATGCCCACGAAAGGCGTGACCTTGATGCCGTGCTTGGACACCAGCGGGCTCAGGGGCCCGACGATTTCCACCAGACCGGGCGGCAGGCCGATTTCTTCTTCGGCTTCGCGCAGGGCGGTGTACATCAGGTCGGGGTCTTCGGGGTCGCGTCGCCCACCGGGAAAGGCGACTTCACCGCCATGGGTGGATAACCCCTTGGCACGCAGGGTGAGTACCAGCTCGGGCGTGTCCCCACGGGTGATGGGCAATAAAACGGCGGCCTCGGGAAAACGCTGATCCGTCTCCAGGATGCGCGGCGTATGACTGCTTACACGGCGAAGTAGCTCGTCCAGCATGGCTTCTCTCAATGCGTTGCTTGCCCTGCATGATGCACCAAAGCGACGCGCTGCCCAAGTGCTGTTTGTTGGCCCGCGCTGCGCCGGCAAAAGCGCATATCTGCGCTACGGATGCCGGCGAAGGAGCCGGTGCGGCTTGCGGGGAGGGACCGGCAGGCGCCAAGATAGGCGCATCGACCAGGAGCCCTTCCATGAAATTCTGCAGCCAGTGCGCCCACCCCGTCCGCCAGTTGATTCCAGAAGGCGACAACCGGCTGCGCTTCGTCTGCGAGCACTGCCACTGCATCCATTATCAGAACCCCAATATAGTCGCGGGCTGTCTGCCGATCTGGGGCGACCAGGTGCTCTTGTGTCGGCGCGCCATCGAGCCACGCTACGGGTTCTGGACTTTGCCGGCGGGGTTCATGGAGAACGGCGAGACCCTCGAGCAAGCCGCCTGTCGGGAAACCGACGAGGAAGCCTGCGCCCGCGTCCGCGATCTGGCGCTCTATACGCTGTTCGACCTGCCACACATCAGCCAGGTGCACGTATTCTTCCGCGCCACGCTGGACGATCTGGATTTCGCCGTGGGCAGCGAAAGCCTCGAAACCCGCTTGTTCAAGGAAAGCGAAATACCTTGGTCGGATCTGGCTTTTCCAACCGTCGGACGTACCCTAGAATGCTATTTCGCTGACCGGCTGGGGGATCACTTCCCGGTTCGAAACGAATCATTGCCCCCTCTGCTCGCCAACCTGCCGGGCAGCCCCACCTGACGCCCTGCGGGGCGCGTAATCATTCAGGATGTCGTTCAATGCGCTGGTTGCTTGCCCTGCTTTGTCTGTCTCTTCCGGCGTTTGCCTGCGCAGAGCTCACCGTCACGGTGATCAAAAAACCTATCACTGCGGTCTCGCAACCTGCGCCAGTTGCGCCGAACTCGACGCCCGCGTCGGCACCGCAAGCCGTCAATCCGGCAGCAATTGCCCCACGGCTGGCGGCCCCCGGCACAGCGGTATCTGCGCCGACTGTAAAAACAGCGGTACCCTCGGTCGCCTTTGCCCCCGCGACGACCCTCCCGGCACCTGCCAGCCCTGCCCGCACCCTCGCCGATGTCACCATCGACAAGGTGCTGGTGATCAAATCGGCCCACCGCCTCGAACTCATGAGCCATGGCGAGCCGGTCAAGGCCTACAAGATCTCCCTGGGCAAGCAGCCCCGCGGGCCCAAACTGGCCGAGGGTGACCGGCGCACCCCCGAGGGCTTCTACTGGCTCGACTGGCGCAAGACCAGCGACCGCTTTAACCTGGCCATGCACGTCTCCTACCCCAATATCGACGACGCCGCGCGCGCGCGCCGGGAAGGCAACCGCCCGGGCAGCATGATCATGATCCACGGGACGCCGATCAGCGACGACTACCCCGAGTGGTACTTCGCCTCGCTGGACTGGACCGATGGTTGTATCGCCCTGAACAACGCGGACATGCGCGAGGTGTGGTCGCTGGTCAAGGACGGCACGATGATCGAGATTCGCCCCTGATAATCGTGCACTGAACCGTTTTGCACCTGTGTAGGAAATGCCCCACACGCTGTTCGTCCCTCTCTGACACACACGTAGGATTCGCCCTGCCGACGTAAACGGCCTGGCTCAGTAGAGTTGCCCGAAACAATCAGATTCGGGTAAAGCACATGACCCCCACGCTTCTACAGCGTCCTGTAACGTGCCGTGCATGGGTCATGACTACCCTGGCCTTCGTCCTGCTGCTCAGCCCGGAAGTGGCCGCGCAGTCATTGATCGATGCACAAAGCGTGGTGCGCCAGCGCGAACAACTCGAACTCGGACAGCGCCTGCGCAGCATGCGGCGCCCGCCACCCATTCTGGGGGCTGCCCCGGTGGCGCAGTCGAACCCCGCCATGCCTTACTCCCTCAGCCAACGCTGCTGGTGGGTCGACGGCATACGCCTGACCGGCAATCGCCTGATCGCCCAGACCGACATCACTGACGCTATAGGTCCGTACCTTTCACCGTGCATGGACACCGAACAGATCAATGGCCTGCTCGCCGCCATCACGGTTTTGTATGTGGATAAAGGCTACATTGCCAGCCGCCCCCAGTTGGCATTGCCCCCAGCAGATAGAGAGCCGCTGCGTCTCGACATCACCGAAGGTTTCGTCGAGTCCATCGAGGTCAGCGACCAGAGCCTGCCACTGTCACTGCGCAGCGCCTTCAACGGCATGCTTGGGCAGCCGCTGCAGCTACGCACCCTCGAACGAGGCCTCGAACAACTCAACCGCCTGCAGGCCTTCGACCTCACCGCCGACGTCGAGCCCGGCGATGCTATCGGTGCCAGCCGTATCATCATCCGCCCCCTCAGTCGGCCGTCGCGCTGGAGCCTGAACGCCAACCTCAACAATGCCGGCAAGCCCAATACCGGCCGGCATCAGGGACAATTGGCAGTGAGCCTGGACAGCCCGTTGCACCTGAACGATTTCATCTATTTGAGTGCCGGTCAGACCTTCGCCCAGCAGCCGACCTTGAGTCGCAGCCTGGGCATTTATTACGCCATACCGTTCGATGCATGGACCTTCAACCTCAGCGCCAACCAATCCGAATACCAGATACCGCTGGCTACTCTGGCGGGGTCTAGCCTGAGCCACGGCCGCAATACTGCCTATGGCATGGGACTGGAACGCAGCCTCTGGCGGGATCAGCACCGACTGCTGAGCGCCACCGTGCGGCTCGACCACAAGAGCACCGACGCCTTGATTGGCGAAAAGTTACTGGAGCCGCAAAGTCCGCGGCTGCTCAATGCCGAGGCCGGCCTGAACCTGCTATGGACCCAGCGAGGCATCTGGAGCGCGTATGTGGGTGTCACCCGCGGGCTGAGCGACTGGCGCAGCGACGCCCTGCACCGCGACTGGTTACGCAAATCGGGCGGCAACCCTAGTGGGCTACCCGACTCGCCGCGCGGGCAATTCACCAAATGGCGCCTGTCCCTGGGCTACCTGAACCAGCGCCAATGGGCTGGCCAGCAATGGCAATGGAGCAGTCAACTGGCCGCGCAATACAGCCGTTACCCGATACCGCCCGCCGAGCAGCAGGTGCTCACCGAGCAGTACGCCGTGCGCGGCCTGCAGGATCTGTCGCTGGCGGCCAGCACTGCCGCCAGTTGGCACAACACGCTAATTCTCAAACATGCGCTGGGTGCCGGCTGGTCGCTGGAGCCCCAGCTAGGGCTCGACATGGGCTGGCGGCGCCTCGACCCCACGCAGCGCGTCATCAATGACCCCTTCGCGCAGGTAGCGCGCATGGCCGGCGCCAGCGCGGGCATCGCCTTGGCCAACCGTCATACCCGCCTGGACCTTAGCTACCAGCACGCCCTGCACCTGTCCGGGGCGCCCCTGCCCCCGGGATTCTGGCGCCTGGAGCTGACGCTGAAACTGTGACATCCCTACTTACAATAACTAGAGAAATCCCAATGACCTCATTGATCCCTCCCCTGTTTCGCCTGCGTCATGACCCCCTGCGCTGGATCATCGCCAGTTTGCTGCTGGCCCCGGCGCTGGCCAGTGCACAAGGCGGTATCCAGCCGGCACCCGGGCCAGGCGGCGGCATTGCCGGGGTCGACCCTAACGGCGCCGCCACGGTGATCACCCCCGTGGCCCCCAATGCCCATGGCGACTCGGTCAACTTCTTCGAGCTGTACAACGTCGCCAAGGAAGGAGTGGTCATCAACAATTCCCTCTCTGCCGGGCAGTCGCAGCTCGCCGGTTATCTGGCGGCGAACCCGCAATATCAAGGGCAGGCCGCCGACATGATTTTCAACTTTGTCATCGGCAGGCAGCAGTCCCGCATACTCGGTACCCAGGAGATCTTCGGCCAGGCCGCCGACTATGTACTTGCCAACCCCAATGGCATCTACGTGAACGGCGGGGGCTTCATCAATGCGCCGCGGGCCTCGTTCCTGGTCGGTCGCCCGGACATTGACGGCGCTGACCTCGTCCACCTCGATACCCTGCGCGGCGACGGCCTGCTGGAAGTGGGCCCCAAAGGCCTGCAAAACCTTCAGGGCACCATCGGTTTGATCGCACCCCGCATCGAAACCAATGGCGAAGTGACCAACCAAGGCCAGTTGGACATCATTGCCGGCAACAACCGCATTCGCTATGACGATGGCGAAATCGTCGAGACCGCCCAGCGCAGCCAAGCCGAGCAGCGCTACGATGCCAGCCTGTTCGGCGCCATGCGGGCCGGGCGCATTCGTATCGTCAGCACCGCGCAGGGCGCCGGAGTGCGGCTCGCCTCCCCGTTGATCGAGGCCGGTGACGGCGTGCAGGTGCATTCGGCCGGCGAGCTGCATCTGACCGGGGACAGACGCGACGCCAATCACATAAAACTGACCCGCCTCGATGCAGGCGCCGGACGCCTGGACCTGCGCAGTGAGGGCGATATGCATCTGAGCGCGCTGGATGCCTCGGGCAGCCACATCAATGTGCGCACCCGCAAGAACCTTTATCTCGATGCGGCGACCCGCGAGACCATTGCCAAGAACAATGAAAACTGGAAAAACAAAGCCTGGTTCGTGACCACCGAAACCTTCAACCGCGATCGTACGACGACCGAGACCCAGCAGCTCGGCAGCCTGTTCGCCACCACTGGGGACATGAAGGTGGAAGTCGGGGAAAACGCTATCGTCCGTGGCGCTTTCGTAAGGGCGAGCGGTCAGTTGCAGGTCAGGACCGGCGGCGATCTGCAGATCGTGGCTGCAGTCGATCGCATCGAGGTGGGTGAACGAAGCGCCCACCGCAAACACCTGTGGCGCCAGGACACCCACAGCGAAACGATCGAGGAAACCGCCGAGCAAAGCATGCTGCTCGGCGGCGACATTGCCCTGCAAAGCGGCGGCAAGCTGCGCATCAGTGGCAGCTCCCTGGAAAGCCGTACCGACATAAAGCTCAATGCGCGAAGCGTCGATATCGACACGGTCGCCTTGAAAGACAGCAAGAGCGATAAACGCTATCGCGGCGATCTGGTCTCCGGGCATTTTTTCGGTGACACCGCCAAGGACGGCGACCAGCGCGTGACTCACCAAGGCAGCACGGTGGAGGCCGGTGGCAAGCTGATCATCGAGACGGATCGTCTGGCGGTACGCGGCAGTCAGGTCAAGGGCAGCGAGGACGCGCTGCTGATCAGCAAGCAAGACGGAGTATTCATCGAGAGTGTCGAAAACATTCGCAAGGTCGAGACCAGCAAAGATAACAGCAAGGTGTTTGGCCTGTTCAAGGACGAGCGCCGTCATGAGCGCGAAGAGACGCTCGGCAAGCGCAGCGAGGTGCGCTCCGAGAGTAATCTCAAGGTCGTCAGTCCCAAGAATATCGTCGTCAAGGGCTCTGACTTGATCGCCGACGGTGATGTGGGTCTCGAAGCGGGTGGCGATGTCAACATCGAAGCCGTCAAGGACCGCACCGTTGGAAAAACCGGGCGTATCACCCACGGATTCGTCGCTTCGGCAGGCGAGACCAAACCGGCCGAAGACGGCAAGCCCGGGAGCAAGCAGTTCGTGGCGAAGGTGGGCTGGGAAAGGAACAGCGCCAGTACCAAAATCACACAGGAAGCGTTGCAGGGCAGCAAGGTCGAGGGGCAAAGCGTGAATATCATCGCCGGCAAAAAGACGGTGATCGCCGATTCCAAGCTCAAAACCACCAACGGGGACGCGACCATCAAGAGCGAGTCCGTGCATTTGGTCAGCACGGATGCCAATAGCAGCCGCGAGGAGGAACGCACCCAATCAGGCGGTTATCTAGGCGCCGAGGGCGGTATCGATCGCGTGGGTACTGCATCGCTAGGTAAATACGAGAACGAGCGCAAGGTCGAGCGGGGCACGCAAGCGGGCACCACTGAGCTGGACGTCACCAAGGGGGATCTGCTGATCGTTGCCGATAAAGGCCAAGGCTTGATCGAGAAACAGGGCGCCAAGCTCAAGGTGGACGGCACCTTCAAAGAACGAGCCGGCACGGTGAACAACCAGGCTGTATACGACACGACCCGCAAGACCACCGAAAAAACCACCATCGAGGGCAAGGCCGGGCTGAGTGTCGAGTACAAGGACGTCACTCGCCCGATCGAAAAAGCCATCAACGGCGAAGAACAGACTCGCCTGCAACAAAACGGTCTCGAAGATGCCTTAGACCCACCCAGCCTGGGCATCGATATCGCGGCCGGTTATCAGAAGCGCAAGGCCGAGGAATCCACTAAAACCGCGCGTGGCACCCAGATCAAGGCCGATGTGATCGACGTGCAAGTGGCGGGCACTGTGACTGATGTGGCCACTCAGTATGAAGCCCGCAAGATCGAAATGATCGCTCAGGAACACCAGATGCTCGCCGCCGAAAACCTGCAGCAAAAGACGCTTGATCGCTGGAACGTCGATGCCGCCGCACGAGTCGATACCGTCACCGGTAGTGATATCAACGCCAAGCTTCTGGGGGTCGGCGCCTCGATGAACAACGCCTACACCGAGCAGGTGGCAGTGCCGGGCAGCCTGACAGGCCGGCAAGGCATCGCCATCCAGCTTGGCACCAATGGTGTCTATGAGGGCACACGGATTGACGGCGGCTCGGGCGATGTGTCGATTATCAGCGGCGGCACACTGTCCGCGACTCAGGCCAACGACCGACAGAGCGTCGACGAGAATTCCCTCGGCGGCTTCGGCCAAATAAAGGCGGGGACCACGCCTGGCGCCAGTAAAGCTGCCAGCCTGCTGGGCAAGCTTGATGGCAAGGTAAACCACACTCAAGACTCTCAGGCCCGCGTCACGCAGATCGACACGGCCGGCAAGGTCCTCCTGAAAAGTCAGGGCGATCTGCGCCTTGAAGGCACGCACATCGGTAGCGCGCAGCAGCCAGTAGCGAGCATCGATCTGCAAGCGAACGGGCGGAACCAGGTATTGGCCAGCACCAACACCCATGAAGCCAAAGGCTCGGGCATGGGCGGCGCGCTGCAAATCACGGCATCCGGCAACCCGACCGCTGGCGGCAAGGGTGGTGGTCTGGGGGGTGCCTTTAGCACATCGCGCATCGACGAAAAGGCACAGACCACGCGCGGCGCCGAGTTTCACGCCCGCGACACCAGCACTATCACCAGTGCCGCAAAGGCGGACGACGCCGTGCAATTGCAGGGCCTTAACGCCACCAGCAAAGACCTGCAAGTGAATGCCAGCAACGGCGGTGTATTGATCGAGTCGGCACAGTCGACTGACCATCGCGACAATCTCGACGTGGCCGCCGGCATCGGCGCCAATAGCAAAAGCAATCCCTCCAACCCTGGCGCCAATACTTCAGGTCTGTACGGCCGGGTAAAGGTGGGGCTCGAGCAATTGGATAGCAGCACTCACAGCAACGCCCATCTCAAGGCTGACACCCTGACGATCAATAGCGCTGGCGACACCCGAGTGGCCGGTGCCAACCTGGAAGCCGGCAGTATCGCCGGTACTGTTGGTGGCGACCTGCGTGTCGAGAGCCGCCAGGATCAGGTCGATGGCCTGGCGGTGAACGTCGACCTGAAACTGAGCAAGGAGCAAAACCCGCAAGGGTTGGTCAACGGCGCTACCTCCCTGGCCGGGCCTTTCGGCGCCAAGGTCCAGGACGCCGCTGGCAAGCGACTGTCGAAGGTCGATCCGAATATCACCCCTTCGGTAGGCATTGACGTGGTGGAGCAGCATCGTAATACCGCCTTGCAGCCAACCGAATTGACTGCGACCCAGAACATCAACCTGCAAGTGCAAGGCAACACCACGCTGACCGGTGCGAGCCTGGCCGCGAGCAGCGTCCAGCTAGGTAATGGCAAGGTGACGAAGACCGACCTGAGCGGTCAGGACTATCGGGCACAAGCAGGCATCAACGGTTCGAATGCACCGCTGGATCTGGTGAAGGGATTGAAAGACTCATTCGGCAAGGACACCGATAGCGGCGTCAATCTGGGCCTGGTTCGAGGGGGTGGACATAACGAGACACAGCAGCTCAAAGCGACTGTACAACAGCGTTAGTGCCGTTATCGCGGAGGCAGATCCGGCCTCTTCGCCAGCAAGCTGTGCTCCCACGGGCAGACGACTCAGGGTCTCTGAACTGTGGGAGCAAGGCTTGCCCGCGAAGGCACCAGTAGCCACGAAGCAAAATAACCGGTTATCAAAAAGTCTCGAGCCGCCAAACCTCATAGGCCGGCGTCTCGTAGGGGTGGGCGGCCTTGAGCGCAGTGACGACGTCGGCAATCACACTTTCATCGACCACCAATTCGACCTTCCACTCCACGACTTTCTCGACCATGCCGCTCTGGCCAATGAACGGCTCGCTACCGTCCAATGGCCGGAACTGGCCCTCCCCCAACACCTGCCAGCAACACTGGTCATAGGCACCGAGACGTCCCCCGCCAGCCGTGAAGACCGCCTGCTTGACGACCTCCAGGTGGCTGGGCGGGACGAAAAAGGCCAGCTTGTACACGCCTTAGTTCACCCACACGCGGGCGTTGCGGAACATGCGCATCCAGGCGGCGTCTTCGTTCCAGTCGTCCGGCTTCCACGAGTTCTGCACGCCACGGAAGACACGCTCCGGGTGCGGCATCATGATGGTCACACGGCCGTCACGGCTGGTAAGGCCAGTGATCCCGCGCGGCGAACCGTTCGGGTTGGCCGGGTAGGTCTCAGTGACCTTGCCGTGGTTGTCGACGAAACGCAGTGCCACGCAACCCGACAGGTCGGCTTGCAGCAGTGCATCTTCGTTGGCGAACTCGGCATGACCTTCACCATGAGCAATGGCGATCGGCATGCGCGAACCGGCCATGCCCTGCAGGAAGATCGAGTTCGACTCCTGCACCTGAACCATCGCCACTCGCGCCTCGAACTGCTCGGAACGGTTGCGCACGAAGTGCGGCCAGAACTCCGACCCTGGAATCAGCTCGTGCAGGTTGGACATCATCTGGCAACCGTTACACACGCCGAGGGTGAAGCTGTCGGTGCGTTCGAAGAATTGCTGGAACGCATCACGGGCACGGGCGTTGAACAGTGCCGACTTGGCCCAGCCTTCGCCGGCACCCAACACGTCGCCGTAGGAGAAGCCACCGCAAGCGACCAGCCCCTTGTACTCGTTGAGATCGACACGACCGGCAAGGATATCGCTCATGTGCACGTCGATCGCATTGAAGCCGGCACGGTCGAACGCCGCAGCCATTTCGACCTGGCCATTGACGCCCTGCTCGCGCAGCACCGCCACTTGCGGGCGCACGCCTTTCTTGATGTACGGCGCGCTGATGTTGTCGTTGACATCGAAGCCCAGCTTGGCGCTCAGGCCCGGGTTGTCTTCTTCCAGCAGGGCATCGAATTCCTGCTCGGCACAGGTGACGTTGTCACGCAGGCGCTGGACCTGATAGCTGGTCTCGGCCCACTGACGCTGCAGCAGACGGCGCTCGCCGGTGAACAGCGTTTCGCCATTGAAGCTGATCAACACTTCGCCATTGTTGACCGGCTGACCGATCACCGCGACGCAGTCACCCCCCAGGCCCGCCGCGCTGAACTGCGCGAGGATGTCCGGGGTAGCATCCTGGCGAACCTGGATCACCGCGCCCAGCTCTTCGTTGAAGAGGATGGCCGGGATTTCCGCGGTGTTATGGGCCAGGGTATCAAGTTGCAGATTGAGGCCACAGTGACCGGCGAAGGCCATTTCGACCACGCTGGTCAGCAAGCCACCGTCGGAACGGTCGTGGTAGGCCAGCAGGTGACCGTCGGCATTGAGGCCCTGGATCACGGCGAAGAAGGCCTTGAGGTCTTCGGCATCATCGACGTCCGGCGCCTGAGCACCGAGCTTGCCGTGGGTCTGGGCAAGGATGGAGGCGCCCATGCGGTTCTGGCCGCGACCGAGGTCGATCAGCACCAGATCGGTCTCGCCCTTGTCCATGCGCAACTGCGGGGTCAGGGTCTTGCGGATATCGGTGACCGGCGCGAAGCCGGTGATGATCAGCGACATCGGCGAGGTGACGCTCTTCTCGACGCCCTCGTCGCTCCAGCGGGTTTTCATGGACATGGAGTCCTTGCCCACAGGAATGGTGATGCCCAGCTCAGGGCACAGTTCCATGCCGACCGCTTTTACCGCGTCGTACAGACGAGCGTCTTCGCCCGGATGACCAGCAGCGGACATCCAGTTGGCAGACAGTTTGATATCGGAAATCTTGCCGATCGCCGAGGCGGCGATGTTGGTCAGGGTTTCGCCGATCGCCATGCGCCCGGAAGCCGGGGCATCCAGCAGCGCCAGCGGCGTGCGCTCGCCCATGGCCATGGCTTCGCCGGTATAGACGTCGAAGCTGGTGGCGGTCACGGCAACGTCGGCCACCGGTACCTGCCAAGGGCCGACCATCTGATCACGGGCCACGAGACCGGTGATGGTGCGGTCGCCGATGGTGATCAGAAAGCTCTTGCTGGCCACGGCGGGGTGATGCAGCACGCGGCTCACCGAGTCGGCGAGGTCCAGGGTGCTCGGGTCGAAATCATCGCCCATCTCGGCTTCGCGCACGGCGCTGCGGTGCATGCGCGGCGCCTTGCCCAGCAAGACTTCCAGCGGCATGTCCACGGCATTGTTGCCGAAATGGCTGTCGGTAACGGTCAGTTGCGGCTCGGCAGTGGCTTCGCCGACCACCGCGAACGGGCAGCGCTCACGCTCGCAAATGGCCTGGAAGCGTTCGAAGTCGGCCGCGTCGACGGCCATGACGTAACGCTCTTGGGATTCGTTGCTCCAGATTTCCAGCGGCGCCATGCCTGGCTCGTCGTTCGGCACGTTACGCAGCTCGAAACGACCGCCACGACCGCCGTCGTTGACCAGTTCCGGGAAGGCGTTGGACAGCCCACCGGCGCCGACATCGTGGATGAAGCTGATCGGGTTCTTGTCGCCCAACTGCCAGCAACGATCGATGACCTCTTGGCAGCGGCGTTCCATTTCCGGGTTTTCGCGCTGTACCGAGGCGAAGTCCAGATCAGCCGAGCTGGCACCGGTCGCCATCGATGAAGCAGCGCCGCCGCCCAGGCCGATGAGCATGGCCGGCCCCCCGAGCACGATCAGCTTGGAGCCGACGGTAATCTCGCCTTTTTGCACGTGTTCGGCGCGGATGTTGCCCATCCCGCCGGCCAGCATGATCGGCTTGTGATAACCGCGGACTTCTTCACCGTGGGGGGTCTTGATGGTCTGCTCGAACGTACGGAAGTAGCCCGTCAGCGCCGGGCGACCGAATTCGTTGTTGAACGCGGCGCCGCCCAGCGGGCCGTCGATCATGATGTCCAACGCGGTGACGATGCGCTCGGGCTTGCCGTAGGCCTTTTCCCAAGGCTGTTCGAAGCCCGGGATATTCAGGTTGGAGACGGTGAAACCGGTGAGGCCGGCCTTTGGTTTGGCACCACGACCGGTCGCGCCCTCGTCGCGAATCTCGCCACCGGAACCGGTTGACGCGCCCGGGAACGGGGCGATCGCGGTCGGGTGGTTGTGCGTCTCGACCTTCATCAGGATGTGCACCGGCTCCTGCACCGCGCCGTACTGGCGGGTATCAGGGTTCGGGAAGAAACGCCCGGCAACGCTGCCGACGATCACCGAGGCATTGTCCTTGTAGGCCGACAGGACACCTTCGCTGTGCATCACGTAGGTGTTCTTGATCATGCCGAACAGGCTTTTTTCCTGGCTCTGGCCGTCGATATCCCAACTGGCGTTGAAGATCTTGTGACGGCAATGCTCGGAGTTGGCCTGGGCGAACATCATCAATTCGATGTCGTGGGGGTTGCGCCCCAGTCCCTCGAAGCTGGTTACCAGATAGTCGATTTCGTCTTCTGCCAGGGCCAGGCCCAGCGAGACGTTGGCGGCTTCGAGCGCGGCGCGACCCCCACCGAGCACATCGATGGCGGTCAGCGGCTTGGGCTCGGCGTGGCTGAACAGGCCGGCAGCCTCTTCAAGCCTGCCCAGCACGATCTGGGTCATGCGGTCGTGCAGCACGTCCGCGACCAGCTGTGCCTGGACTGCATCGAACTCGCCCGCTACATAGAAGGCAATACCGCGCTCAAGCCGCGCGACGTTGCTCAACCCGCAATTGTGGGCGATATCGCTGGCCTTGCTCGACCAGGGCGAAATAGTGCCGAAGCGCGGCATGACCAGGAACAGGCGCCCCGCAGGCTCCTGCACCGGCACGCTCGGGCCGTATTTGAGCAGACGAGCCAGGACATGCTGTTGCTCGTCGGTCAATTCGCCAGTGACTTCAGCGAAGTGGGCAAATTCAGCATACAGGCCAGTAACAGCAGGGACTTTCTGGCTCAGTTGCTCGAGTAATTTACCGTGGCGAAAGGCAGAAAGGGCAGGAGCGCCGCGCAGGATCAACATCTTCGGGACAGCCTCGAGAAGGGGTGTGCTTTGAGGCCGTGCATTCTAGACTAAACCGTTGCTCAGGGCACCCGAAACGGTGTCGCAGCGCCAATCCGCGTGTCGGAACCTGCGGGGGTGGTCTCTGCCCGCGGAGCTTTCATGCCTTTTATGGCTTCGCCGCCTGACGCGCAAGGCCGCTCCCACCGTGTGTAACGCCTGAAACATTCGCCAGTGAGCGGCTCGCATAGCAGACAACCCCCATTCTGTCGAGATATGGCGACGGACGCGCTTTGCGTATACTGCACCGATGTTTGCCCAGAGAGTTTCACGCTCGCGTTGCGCCAAATGGCTCGGCGCTCTCGGTATCTTCCTGGCGCTCAGTGGCTGTGTGGACAAAACCACCACTTTGGAGCGCATCAAGGAGGATGGAGTCCTGCGCGTTGTCACCCGCAACAGCCCAGCGACCTACTTCCAGGATCGAAACGGTGAAACCGGTTTCGAGTATGAACTGGTCAAGCATTTCGCCGACGATCTTGGCGTCAAGCTGCAAATAGAGACTGCCGACAACCTCGACGATCTGTTCGGTCGCCTGGGCAAACCGGGCGGTCCGGTGCTCGCCGCAGCCGGCCTGGTCAGTACCCCGACGCGAGACAAGCAAGTACGCTTCAGCCACCCCTATCTTGAAGTCACCCCGCAGATTATCTATCGCAACGGCCAATCAAGGCCGACAGAAGCGGCCGATCTGGTGGGCAAAAAAATCTTGGTGCTCAAGGGCAGCAGCCACGCCGAACTGCTCGCCGAACTGAAAAAGCAATATCCTGCAATACAATATGAAGAATCCGACGCCGTCGAAGTGGTGGACTTGCTGCGTATGGTCGACGAAGGCCAGATCGACCTGACCTTGGTCGACTCCAACGAAGTGGCCATGAACCAGGTGTACTTTCCCAACGTGCGCGTCGCCTTCGACCTCGGCGATGCCCGCCAGCAACGCTGGGCCGTGGCGGCAGGCGAAGACAACAGCCTGCTCGACGAGCTGAACCGCTACATCGACAAGGTCGACAAGAGCGGCACGCTGCAGCGCCTCAAGGATCGCTACTACGGTCATGTCGACGTACTTGGTTATGTCGGCGCCACCACCTTCGCTCAGCATCTGCAGCAACGCCTGCCAAAATTCGAGAAGCAGTTCCGCACCTCGGCCAAGACCGAAGAGGTGGACTGGCGCCTGCTCGCGGCCATCGGCTATCAGGAGTCCATGTGGCAGGCCGACGTCACCTCCAAGACCGGCGTGCGCGGCCTGATGATGCTGACCCAGAACACCGCCCAGGCCATGGGCGTGTCCAACCGCCTCGACCCCAAGCAGAGCATCATCGGCGGCGCCAAATACTTCGCCTATGTACGCGATCAGCTCGATGACAGCATCCTTGAACCCGACCGCACCTGGTTCGCCCTCGCCTCTTACAACATTGGCTCGGCGCACCTCGACGACGCGCGCAAGCTGGCGCAGAACGAAGGCCTGGACCCGAACAAGTGGCTAGACGTGAAGAAGATGCTGCCGCGCCTGGCGCAGAAGCAGTGGTACAGCAAGACCCGCTACGGCTACGCCCGCGGCGGCGAGCCGGTGCACTTCGTGGCCAACATCCGCCGTTACTACGACATCCTCACCTGGGTGACCCAGCCGCAGCTCGAAGGCAGCCAGGTGGCGGACGGCAATCTGCATGTGCCCGCGATCGACAAGACCAAAGCGCCGGAGCAGACGCCGCCTTTATAAGAAGGGGTGATTGACTCGCACCAGGTCAAGATCTGGCGCGGCGGGCCTTGAAAAACTCGCTGAGAATAGCGCTGCACTCGTCGGCCATGACACCGCCCTCGACCACCACACGGTGGTTGAGAAAACCCTGAGCGAAGAATTGCCCCTGACTTTGCACGATCCCCGCCTTGGGCTCCAACGCGCCAAACACTACCCGCGCGATACGCGAATGCACGATCAGCCCCGCGCACATACTGCACGGCTCCAGCGTGACGTAAAGCGTGCTGCCCGGTAG
Source organism: Gammaproteobacteria bacterium (assembly GCA_903970465.1). Taxonomy (GTDB): domain Bacteria; phylum Pseudomonadota; class Gammaproteobacteria; order Pseudomonadales; family Pseudomonadaceae; genus Aquipseudomonas. The sequence continues at coordinate 55,785 of CAJCIO010000031.1, read as the reverse complement.
CCGGTAATTCTGTACCGATTGCGCCGCGTTGCGGATCGCGACCATCTCGGCATGGGCGCTGGGATCACTGCCGCTGATCGGGCAATTAAAGCCGCGGCCGACGATCTCGCCATTCTGTACCAGCACCGCGCCTACCGGCACTTCGCCCATGGCCGCGCCTTGCGCCGCGAGCGCCAGAGCCTCGAGCATGAAGTCCCGATCACGGCTGCGATCGACGATCAAGGGCTGACGCATCAGGCCACCTCGATCGCGGCCATCAGGCCGGTTTCCATGTGGTCGATCACATGGCAGTGGAACATCCAGGTACCGGGATTATCCGCCACCAGCGCCACCTGAGCCCGCTCGTTGCGGCCCAGCAGATAGGTGTCGGTGAAGTACGGAATGACCTCATGACGACTGGATGCGATCACCTTGAAGGTCATGCCGTGCAGGTGGATCGGATGTTGATACTGAGTCATGTTCTTCAATTCGAGGATATAACTGTTGCCTTTGACCAGACGCGCGATGGGGCGATCGGCGCAGGTCCTGTCGGTAATGTCCCAGGCCTGGCCATTGATCTGCCAGAGGCTGGGCGGGCGACCATTATCGGTATCTACCGAGACGGAGCCAACCCATTCGAAGTTGAAGTTGAGTTTTTCAGCGTTGGCGAGGTCCGGCTCGGCCACAGGATTGGCAGGCAACGCGGGCGGCCAATCGCGGGTGGTCGCCGAATGCTCGACCGGCGCGACCACGCGAAACGTCCCCAGCCGCACCGAACCATCGCGCAGGGCGATCAGCTCGCCGACCGCCGGCGCGCGAATCGCCAGGTCGATGCGCATGCCCGGGCCGAGCCAGTATTCCTCGGTGAACGGCCGCGGAACTACCGGATTGCCATCAAGCGCATAGATACGCGCCTCGAACTGGCCTCTGAGGTTGATCCTGTAAGTGGCGGTGTTATCCAGATTCAGCAAGCGGACCCGCACTACTTCGCCAGCCGGCAGGTCGACCACGCCCAAATGCACGCCATTGACGCTGGACAGACGCCCTAGCGTGCCATTACGGGCCGCTTCGCGGGCAATGCTGAAAGGCAGGAAAGCCCCCTTCTCGTCTACGTGCCAGTTCTTCAGGCTCACCGTACGCTCATACGCAAAGCCTGTACGTTCGCGCTCTTCTATGATCAGCGGCCCGATCAAGCCGCGCCCCAACTCTTCGCTGCTGGCGACATGGGGGTGATACCAGTAGCTGCCGGCATCGGGCACCCGGAAACGATAGTCGAAGAATTCGCCCGGTTTGACCGGCAACTGGGAGACATAAGGCACGCCGTCCATTTCCAGCGGCAGGCGGATACCGTGCCAATGGATGGTGGTTTCGACCGGTAGCCGATTGATGAACCGCACGCGCAGCCAATCGCCTTGCCGCGCCCGCAGCTCAGTGCCGGGCGCCGACGGGCCGAATGCCCAGGCGGGCGTCTGGTGGCCGGGCACCAACTCCACGTCCAAGGGCGCGGCGATCAACTCGTAGTCATGACCGGCATCCGGGTCGGCCCGCCCCAACCAGTAGCGCGCCGCGCCGGCCACGCCTACCACGGCCAGGCCAGCGAGGACTTGGCGACGCGTGAATGACAGGTGTGCAGGCATCTTTGGCAATCATCGAAGCGGGAAGGCCGCATACGATACACCGCCGATTGAGAAAGATTTTCATCTGAAACAAATGGTAACTGTTCGGCCTGCCTACGCGTCGGGGGGATTACACCGCCATCGCGCTATTTACCGCACCTCGCCGGTGGAGCCTCGACATGCTGGGCCTGACCGCCCTCCCCTGGCACGCGGCACCGCAAGAACGCTCGAGCGGGTCGCCAGGCTCGACAACACGGATCAAGGAATGATCACCATGCTTACGCGCAACCAACAGCTCGACCAGCAACACCTGCAAGGCCTTGGCAGACAACTGGTCAAGCAGTGCCCGGACATGCGCCAGATGGCCAGGGATGTCGCCATTCGAATACTGCAACGGCATGACCAAGGACACCTGGACCCGGACAACGTCTACCTGCATCGTTTCAAAGGCGCCAGGAGCGATCCACGCGCGTTCAGCGGCTGGGTACACCACGAGATGCCCTATCGAAGCCTGACCCTGCCGCAACTGGTCATGCAACGCTTCGACGTGAACGATCAGGATAACGATGATCTGCTCAGCTACCGCACCGGTTTCTACAGCGACGGGCCTGAGCACCTCTCGTTCGATGCTTCGAACGAGGTGCGCCTGGCGCCGAGAGATATTCTCGCTGACCTGTGGCACGTTGACTTCAGCGCCGACTTTCACCAGCAGGTCGGGCAGTTCTGGACTCGACATGCGGATAACTTCCGCACGCTGGCCAAGGCCAACTTCCTGGCAAAGGTGGTCTGGGCCTGCGAAAACGAACACGACGATGCCAAGGTCAATCGCTATCGTGGAGTAGCTTTGGCCCTCACCGGCATTCAAGGCTGGCCACCCAGCCTGACTCAACTGCAGCAGCAGGCTGACCCGGTAGCAGGCATACGTGTCTGCACCTTCGATATCGGTGGGCATGTTGCCACCGATATACTGCGAGTGGAGCTGGCAGACGGCTGCCAGGTACTCTACACCCCAGGCGCGGTCGAGGCGCTCCACACCTTCGCCAGTAACGATGAGCTGTACTGGTGGGTGTTGCATAACACCCGCTCCACCGAAGACCGCGCGCGCTTCATGGCACATTTCGCGCAATCGAGCCACGCGGAAAAGAAAGATGATGTCGGCCTCAATCACATGATCGATTTGCTGTTCTACAACTGGGGCAGCAATCGACACAGCGCACTCAACCAAGTCAACGCGACCATTACGATCGATGCTTTTACCCATCTGCGCAATGCCGCCCGCCAGCGGATGATCGACGATAGCGATTTTTCGCTGCGCTCCAACGCCGATTTGCGCAAACAATTGTGGATCGGTTACCTGCGAGCCTTTGGACAATTCGCCTCGGCAATGGCTGCCGTCGACTGGCCTGTTGCACTGGCGGCGGTGGGTGCAGGGCTGGCGGAAACAGGTTTGAACATTGATCAAGCCATCAATGGCCACACCACTGCCGAGCGGCGCGCTGGCGTTATCGGCGCAGTGATTGCTTCGATCAATACTCTGTTCAATGCCGCTACGCTGGCTGGCACCGCCACCGTCGTTGACGAACTGGGCGAAGTCACTGAAACCAATACGGGTCAACCACCTGCGCCGCCCGCCCCGAGTCCCGTCGATCTCGCCGAAGCCCTGCCGGCCACGCGGGAGGAACTCAAGGCCTGGGTGCCCGCCCCGTACAGGACGTCCAACCCGTCCCGACTACTGACCCCCTTCGAAACCAACATGTTGCTTGCAGGTGAACCCGGCAGCGGGAAATTCCAAGGGATCTATACCCATAAGGGCGATTACTATGCCCAGGTTGAAAACCTGCCCTATCGGGTACGCTATGTGGGCGAGCTGAGCACCTGGGTGGTGGTCGATCCGCAGAACCCCTACTCGTTCTATCGCAATGTCCCGATACGACTCAATGAGCACGGCGATTGGGAAGCTCTGGAGTCAGGCCTCAAGGGTGGCGCTCCACGCTTTCGCCTCAAACTATGGGGGCGCCCGGCACCCACGCCAGCATTGCCGGAACTTGAACTGCCCTCCTACGAAGCCCCCAAGGCGATGCGCGAGGCGTTGAAATCGGCGGCAATCGGCCAAAAGACATCCCACTTGAGCGGAGACCTGTTCGACCCCAGCAACCCCAGGTTAGAGCAAGCCTACGCCGAGTACAGAAACCTGCGCGACCGCCTGGCCGCCGACGCCCAAGACTTTTTTGAGGGCGCAAAACTGCCACAGCGTCCGCAGATACCCGTGCTGGACATCGACGCCAGCCCGAATCAGATGATCACCCGCCTCTACGAGCACAGCAGTGGTTTGGTGATCGGAGAGTCCCACTCGGCGCTCGGCAGCAAACGCTTTTTGATCGATAACATGCAGCAGTTCAAAAAACAGCAGGTACGCGTGCTCTATATGGAGCACTTCATGACAGATTTCCAGCAGGCCGACCTGGATGTTTTCAACCGTACAGGGCAAATGCCGCAGGACCTCAAAGCCTATGTCATCAGCCAAGATGAGGGCCACGGGACTGATCCGGCCCAGCGCTACACGTTCATGCAGGTATTGGTTGCGGCACAGCGACACGGCATCCGCATTCAAGCGATCGACTGCATGGCCAGCTATCGTCAGGCATGGTCGCTAAAGCCTGAAGGCGCGATCCGACAGCAGATGATGAACTTCTTCGCGCACAGGGTCATCGAAGCCGACCAGACACTGCGAGGCACGAGCAAATGGGTTGCCTTGGTGGGTAACACCCATGCCAACACTTATGAAAATGTTGCCGGTATCAGCGAGCTGGAAGGAGCCATTGGCCTGCGGGTCGAAGACATCCAGGCAGGCCTGGCCGACCGGATCGACGTCGATCCAGGCTTCAGCACCGTCGAAACCGGGTTCAAGGCCCGCCGCATACAAAGCGACCTGCGCCTGCAAGTGGGGATCAAGCAGCCGCAGCGAATGCGGAGCCCTTTGGAACAGCGATTGGCAACGCCCGGCTCGTTTTGCTTTACGGACGTTGAAGGCCAATTGAACCTGGTCCATCGCAGCAAGGACCTTACCCTGCAATACACTCCGATCCAGCACGAAGGCCGTTATCTTTTCATCAACCGAACGCAATGGTCCTGGATCGACAAACGCCGAATGGCAGGAGTCGGCGAGTTGGTGACGTTGCTTATCAGCAATGGGCTCACGTACATCCCGGTCTGACTGGGAGAGAGTGGAACCTGACGAGACCGCAGAGCCCCCAGACACGAAAAAGCCGAGCAACCCCACACGGGTTTGCTCGGCTTTTACGTTGGCTGTGTAGCGGGGTCAGGTGCTGATCATTCCCACTTAGTTATCAACAGACGATGAAAGACCATATGAATCAATAGGATAAAACCTACCTATTTCAAGGACCCATGAACAGTACCATGAGGACCAAAAGTACTACCCATGGGGCCAAGCCAACATCCTTCACAGCAATGGCAGTCGGTAACTGACGCTCCGGGACCGGCGGGCATTAGTTTTAATGACTACCACGCGCAACTTTAGCCAATAGCTCAACTACATATGATGTATCAGCCTGGAACACTTCGCTGTCGCTTAATCATGAATACGGCTAATCGAGCTGGCGGATTTGACAGGCCTTCCAGGTGCTAAACCTGGTGTTGAGAAGCGATGAAGCAAGAGTAGAGAATATCAGCAAAATCATGCTCATTGATATCGCCGATAACCAAATCCCTAACGGCATCCGCTATCAAATCATTATCTAAAGTAATTTCATAATCATTGAGCGAAAGGTACTCCAAGCCGACTGCAAGCCCGGTACGCTTGTTCGCATCAGGCAGTGCGTGGCCTTGCGCGATGCTGGCAGTGTACTTAGCGGCAATTTCAAATACATCGTCAAGGCCATTATAAGCGATCGCACTATCGATTCGTGCCAGAGCTCCTTGCAAGGTCGGGATATTCACTATCCCCTTCATGCCGGGCTCGGTAGTCAAGATTTGAGTATTTATTTCAATAACACGTTCAAATGGAAAGAAGATCAATTCCATTACATGTCAGCCAACTTCTGAAAGGTCTTCTTGTGAGTCCTGAGAACGAGCTTGGTTTCTGAATAAACGATCTGCTTACCCGAGTCGCCACCCAAGTCCAGCTTCTTGATGGCTTTAACTTTAGGCCTCTCTACTATGGATACGCCATAGGTGTCCAGCTTGTGGCTCATGACTTTAGTACCCCAAACGGTTCGATAATCTTCTGTCCCTACGGTAGCACACTGGGAGGCAAGATACACCGAGCTGCCTATTGCGCGTACGCCGTTTGCCCAGCCTGACCCGGCCTGGTGGTTTCACCGATAGATCCAAAAATGCCTCGCATCTCAGCCTCGAGGCTGCGACCGTGTTGAGCAGCCTTTACACACATGTGCCAATTTCGGGCGGTGACGAATGCAAAACGCCCGCAACTCAGCGGGCGTTTCTGTTAGTCAGCGCAGGGCCCATCGCAGGCGTAGGCTCATTCCCACTCAATCGTCGCAGGCGGCTTGCTCGACACGTCATACGTCACCCGCGAAATCCCTTCGATCTCGTTGATGATCCGGCCGCTCACCGTTTCCAGCAGCTCGTATGGCAGATGCGCCCAGCGAGCGGTCATGAAGTCGATGGTTTCTACCGCACGCAGGGCCACGACCCAGGCGTAACGGCGGCCATCACCGACCACACCGACCGACTTGACCGGCTGGAACACCACGAAGGCCTGGCTGACCTTGTGGTACCAGTCGGCCTTGCGCAGTTCTTCGATGAAGATGTGGTCAGCGCGACGCAGCAGGTCGGCGTATTCCTTCTTCACTTCACCAAGGATCCGCACGCCCAGGCCCGGGCCCGGGAAGGGGTGGCGGTAAACCATGTCGTACGGCAGGCCCAGCTCCAGGCCGAGGCGACGGACTTCGTCCTTGAACAGTTCGCGCAGGGGCTCGACCAGCTTGAGGTTCATCTCTTCCGGCAGGCCGCCGACGTTGTGGTGGGACTTGATCACGTGGGCCTTGCCGCTCTTGGCGCCGGCCGATTCGATCACGTCGGGGTAGATGGTGCCTTGCGCGAGGTACTTGATGTTGTCCAGTTTGTTGGACTGGGCATCGAATACGTCGATAAAGGTGCGACCGATGATTTTGCGCTTCTTCTCCGGGTCGGACTCACCGGCCAGGTTGCTCAGGAACTGATCTTCAGCGTTGGCGCGGATCACCTTGACGCCCATGTTCTCGGCGAACATGGCCATCACTTGCTCGCCTTCGTGCAGGCGCAGCAGGCCGTTGTCGACGAATACGCAGGTCAGCTGGTCGCCGATGGCTTTGTGCAACAGCGCGGCGACTACCGAGGAGTCGACGCCGCCGGACAGGCCCAGCAGGACGTTATCGGTGCCGACCTGGGCACGGACGTTGGCGATGGCGTCTTCAGCGATCTTCGACGGAGTCCACAGCGCTTCGCAACCGCAGATGTCGAGGATGAAGCGCGACAGGATGCGCCCGCCTTGCTTGGTGTGGGTCACTTCGGGGTGGAACTGCACGCCGTAGTAGCCGCGTTCGTCGTTGAACATGCCAGCGATCGGGCAACTCGGGGTGCTGGCCAGGATGTGGAAATCCGCCGGCATTTTGGTGACCTTGTCACCGTGGCTCATCCACACGTCGAGGCCGAACAGGCCGTCGGCGTCGATATGGTCTTCGATGCCGTCCAGCAGGCGGCTCTTGCCGACCACGTCAACGCGGGCATAGCCGAATTCACGCAGATCGGAACCTTCGACCTTGCCACCCAGTTGCTCGGCCATGGTCTGCATGCCGTAGCAGATGCCGAATACCGGCACGCCCAGATCGAAGACCGCCTGCGGGCAGCGCGGGCTGTCGGCTTCGTGGACCGATTCGGGACCGCCGGCAAGGATGACGCCTTTAGGGGCGAATTCGCGAATCGCTGCGTCGTCCATGTCGAACGGATGCAGCTCGCAGTACACGCCGATTTCGCGCACGCGGCGGGCGATCAGCTGGGTGTACTGGGAACCGAAGTCGAGGATCAGGATGCGGTGGGCGTGAATGTCGAGGGCCATGGGAGAAACTCTGCAAAGCAGTTGCAAGCTTCAAGCTGCAAGCTGCAAGTAATCGGAAGCTGCGCGGTAGCTGCATGAACGCAGTACCGCTTGCAGCTTGTAGCTGGTGGCTTTCAGCTGGAGGCGTCAGCCGACGCGATAGTTTGGCGCTTCCTTGGTGATCTGCACGTCGTGGACGTGGGATTCAGCCATGCCGGCACCGGTAATGCGCACGAACTCGGGCTTGGTGCGCATTTGCGCCATGTCGGCGCTGCCGGTGTAGCCCATGGACGAACGCAGACCACCCATCAGTTGATGGATGATCGCAGCCAGTGAGCCTTTGTAGGCGACGCGGCCTTCGATGCCTTCCGGTACCAGTTTTTCGGCACCTTCCGACGAGTCCTGGAAATAACGGTCCGAAGAACCCTGCGCCTGGGACATGGCGCCCAGCGACCCCATGCCACGGTAGGCCTTGTACGAACGGCCCTGGAACAGCTCGATCTCGCCCGGTGCTTCTTCGGTACCGGCGAACATCGAGCCCATCATCACGCAGTAGGCGCCAGCGACGATGGCCTTGGAGAGGTCACCGGAGAAGCGGATGCCACCGTCGGCAATCAGTGGCACACCGGTGCCTTCCAATGCCGCCGCGACGTTGGCGATAGCGCTGATTTGCGGTACGCCGACACCAGCAACGATACGGGTGGTGCAGATCGAGCCAGGGCCGATGCCGACCTTGACGGCGTCAGCGCCCGCTTCGGCCAGGGCCTTGGCGGCTGCGCCGGTAGCAATGTTGCCGCCGATGACCTGAACGTCCGGGAAGTTCTGCTTGACCCAGCGAACGCGGTCGATCACGCCTTTGGAGTGGCCGTGAGCGGTGTCGACCACGATCACGTCGACGCCGGCATTGACCAGCGCAGTGACGCGTTCAGCGGTGTCCTTGCCGGTACCGACCGCAGCACCGACGCGCAGGCGGGCCTGATCGTCCTTGCTGGCCAGCGGGTAGGCCTTGGCCTTTTCGATGTCCTTGACGGTCATCATGCCCTTGAGCTGGAAGTTGGCGTCGACGATCAGGACCTTTTCGAGGCGATGCTTGTGCAACAGCTCGCGCACCTCGGCTTTGTCAGCGCCCTCACGGACGGTAACCAGACGCTCTTTGGGGGTCATGACTTCGCGGACCGGGACGTCCAGGCGATTCTCGAAACGCACGTCACGGGAGGTGACGATGCCGACCAGGTCGCCATCGTGCAGCACCGGTACGCCGGAGATGTTGTGCATGCGGGTCAGTTCGAACAGATCACGAACCGTCGCGTCGGCCTCGATGGTGATCGGGTCCTTGACCACGCCGGCTTCGAACTTCTTGACCTTGCGGACTTCCGCAGCCTGTTGTTCGATGGTCATGTTCTTGTGAATGATGCCGATGCCGCCTTCCTGTGCCATGGCAATGGCCAGACGGGCTTCGGTGACGGTGTCCATCGCAGCTGAAACCAGGGGGATGTTCAGCTCGATGCCACGGGTCAAACGGGTCTTGAGACTGACTTCGTTAGGCAGTACTTCGGAATAACCGGGTACGAGAAGAATGTCGTCGAAGGTCAGTGCTTCTTGGCTGATACGCAGCATCGCGGGAGCTCCCGAGCGGGAAAAATGGAAGCGCGCCATTGTACCTATACATACTGGTGGATGAAAGGTAAACCTGCGTGGCAACGCCATTTACTGGCAGCGACGGCCTCAGCTGTCTCGCAGCAACACCGAGACGTTGGCCACGGGCTGATCGAGCCAATCGGCGAACTCGTCGACGAACGTTTGCTGTAACCCTGCTGCCTGCCAGTTATTGAAGATGAAGCCTAGATTGGAAAAGGCACATGGTTGCAGAAACAGGAAACCATTTATGTCGTCTTCATGGCCGCATTCGGGGCAGGTGAAGTTGTCCGTGTAGCCCGGCATCCAGTCTTCGAGGCTGTCGAACAGCGCCTCGCCGACCTCGCGGCGGCACTCGGCGCAACCAGCCTCGTGGAGAAAACCGACGTCCGGGGTAAAGATGCAGCGATCGGTGACCACTTCCAGCCCGTTGACCGAGTCCTCATAGGGCAACAGTTCCGGCTTCAATACCACACTGCGCGCGCCCGGGCCGATGCCGTAGGCCATGCGATTGCCGGTGCGCCCGCAGGTGGTGAGCGCCTCCTGGATGATCTCCTTGCGCACCAGCCAGCGCAGAATCGCCCGTGCCTTGGGTTCGTGAACCGGGACGGTAGAAATGCGCGGGACGATGATGCTTTGGGTGTTCATGCAGCGGCAGACCTCTTAACGAATACAGCTATCGATGATACCACCGCACATTGCTGTAGCGAGGGGGCTCGTACCCGATGGGGTTTGCCACACGAATGGTGCTGGCACTGCCTAATCGGGGGCAAGCCCCCTCGCTACAGGTTCGGCAACCCTTTATGATGCCCCCATGATTAAAGATCCCTTTGCCAGACTCGGTCTGGACCGCGAAGTGCTTACCGTCAGCCAGCTCAATGGCCGTGCCCGGGTACTGCTCGAGGACGTGTTCAGCAATATCTGGGTAGAAGGCGAGATCTCCAACCTCGCGCGCCCGGCTTCCGGGCACGTGTACTTCACCCTCAAGGACAGCGGAGCCCAGGTGCGTTGCGCCTTGTTTCGGCAGAACGCCGCCAAGGTGCGCCAGGCATTGAAGGACGGACTGGCGGTCAAGGTGCGCGGCAAAGTCTCGCTGTTCGAAGGTCGCGGCGATTATCAACTGATCCTCGACACCGTCGAACCGGCCGGTGATGGCGCCCTGCGCCAGGCGTTCGAGGCGCTCAAGGAAAAGCTCGGCGCTGAAGGGCTGTTCAGCAGCGAGCGCAAGGTCGCCCTGCCCGCTCATCCGCGACGCATCGGCATCGTCAGCTCGCCCACCGGCGCGGTGATTCGCGACATTATCAGTGTGTTTCGTCGCCGCGCGCCGCAGGTCGAACTGACCCTGATCCCTACCGCCGTACAAGGCCGCGAAGCCATCAACCAGATCGTCCGCGCCCTCAAGCTGGCTGACAGCCGCGGCTTCGATGCGATCATCCTGGCCCGTGGCGGCGGCTCGCTGGAAGACCTCTGGTGCTTCAACGAAGAGGCCGTGGCCCGCGCCATCGATGCCTGCGTGACGCCGATCGTCAGTGCCGTGGGGCACGAGACCGATGTGTCGATCAGCGATTTCGTGGCCGACGTCCGCGCCCCCACGCCGTCCGCCGCTGCCGAACTGCTGGCGCCGGACATGAGCGACCTGCAACGGCGCATCGAGAACCTGCAGCGCCGGCTACTGCTGCGCATGCGCAATCAGCTGGCTCACCACAGCCTGCGTCTTGAAGGCCTGACCCGCCGCCTGCGCCATCCCGGCGAGCGTCTGCGCCAGCAGGCTCAGCGCCTGGACGATCTGGACATGCGCATGCGCAGGGCTTTCGAGCAACGCCTCGATGAACGCAAACGGCGCCTCGCTCATCTCGATACACGCCTGGCCACGCAGCATCCGGGGCGTGCCCTGGCCCTGCTCAAACAGCGCCTGGCAGGTCTGGACACCCTGATGCGCCGCGCCATGGAGCAACGCCTCAAGCGCGACCATGAACGCCTGAACGCAGTGGACCAACGCCTGCCCAAGGCCATCACCGCCACCCTCAAAGACCGTCGCCAGCAGTTGCAGACACAGATGCAGACGCTGCACGTGGTCAGCCCACTGGCGACCCTGGGACGCGGTTACAGCATTCTGCTGGACGAACACGGCCAGGCCATCCGCAGCGCCGAGCAGACCCGCACTGGCCAACGCCTGACGGCCCGCCTGGGTGAAGGCGCGCTGGACGTGCGAGTCGAAGACAACCACCTGACACCGGTCACCCTGTCACTTCTGGACTGAGCCATGCGCCTGATTGCCCTGCTGTTGTTGTGCCTTTCGTCCATGGCCCAGGCCGATAGCTACATCACCCGTCTATTGAACAAACCGGTGCCGGGTGGCGTCGCGGTCGTCGATCTCGGCCCCGCGGCCATAGCGCCCAAGGCCTTTATCGACGGCAAACCGGTACTGGTGGTCAAAGAGCAGGACATCTGGCGGGCCATCGTCGGCCTGGCGCTGACGGTCAAGCCCGGCAGCCAGACCCTCAGCGTGCAGAGCGCCAGCGGCACGCGCCAAGTGCCCTTCAGCGTCACCAGCAAGCAGTATCCCGAGCAGCGCATCACCCTCAAGAACAAGCGCCAGGTCAATCCCGAACCCCAGGACCTGACTCGCATCAATCAGGAACTGGCAATCCAGACAACCGCCTACCGCAGCTTCAGCCCCGGCACACCGAGCAATCTGTTGCTCGACAAGCCCGTGAACGGCCCCCTGTCGAGTCGCTTCGGTGTACGCCGCTTCTTCAATGGTGAAGAGCGCAACCCCCATGCAGGCCTGGACTTCGCCGTCCCGGCGGGCACGCCGATCAAGACGCCAGCCGCCGGCACGGTGATTCTGGTGGGCGATTACTTCTTCAACGGCAACACGGTGTTCGTCGACCACGGCCAGGGCTTTATCAGCATGTTCTGCCATATGTCGAAGATCGACGTGCAGCGGGGCCAGGTGCTGGCCCGCGGCGCGGTGGTCGGACGGGTTGGATCGACCGGACGGGCGACGGGGCCGCATATGCATTGGAACGTCAGCCTGAATGACGCTCGGGTTGATCCGGCGATTTTTATCGGGGCGTTTCAACCTTAATGCAGTGGTGCGTCGTTCGCGGGCAAGCCTTGCTCCCACAGTGCAAGCAGGTCTATTGCCTTACACCTGTGAGAGCAATGCTTGCCTCCCACAGTGCAAGCAGGTCTATTGCCTTACACTTGTGGGAGCAAGGCTTGCCCGCGAAGGGGCCGCAAATGACATACCTACCCATTGCGCCCATCGAAGTCCGTGAGCAATTACCCATGTATTCGCCAAGCATCACCGCGATAAAAATCCAATAAAGCCAGATTAAAAGCAACTTCTACCAATTTTTTCGACACCCTTGCCATCTTTCCCCTCAATGGTTAGGGTTGACCTCATGAACAACGCAAACACCCACATTCTGCTCCGCCAGCACGCCAGCCTCTGCCTGGTGAGTGCCCGACTGCCAGGCTGAATCGCGTCGCCTCGCCCGTCTTCTTTATTTCATTATCGGCAGGCCCTCTCCATCGGCCGCATTCAAAGGATTTTCGCCATGAGCATGCTCAAAGACCCTTCGCAGAAGTACCGCCCCTTCGCCACCGTCGACATTGCCGACCGTACCTGGCCATCGAAGACCATCACCACCGCGCCGATCTGGTGCAGCTCCGACCTGCGTGACGGCAATCAGTCGCTGATCGAGCCAATGGACGCCGAGAAAAAACTGCGCTTCTGGAAGACCTTGGTCAGCGTTGGTGTCAAAGAAATCGAAGCGGCCTTCCCTTCTGCCTCGCAAACCGATTTCGACTTCGTACGCACCCTGATCCAGGACGGGCACATCCCGGACGACACCACCATTCAGGTGCTGACCCAGGCCCGTGAAGACCTGATCGCGCGCACGTTCGAATCCCTGCGCGGCGCTAAAAAAGCCATCGTCCACTTGTACAATGCCACCTCGCCGTCATTCCGCAAGATCGTCTTCAATCAGGACAAGGCTGGCGTCAAAGAGATCGCCGTGAGTGCGGCCAAGCTGTTCGTCAAATACGCCGCCCAGCAGCCAGAAACTCAATGGACCTTCCAGTACTCTCCGGAAACCTTCAGCGCCACCGAGCTGGATTTCGCCGTTGAAGTTTGCGACGCCGTGATCGAGGTGTGGAATCCGACCCCAGCCAACAAGGTGATCCTCAACCTGCCAGCCACCGTTGAGGTGTCGACTCCGAACATCTATGCCGACCAGATCGAATGGTTCGGCCGCCATGTATCACGCCGCGACAGCGTCCTGATCAGCCTGCATACCCACAATGACCGGGGTACCGGCGTCGCTGCCACCGAACTGGGCCTGATGGCCGGTGCCGATCGCGTCGAAGGCTGCCTGTTCGGCAACGGCGAGCGTACCGGCAACGTCGATCTGGTGACCTTGGGCCTGAACCTCTACACCCAAGGCGTCAACCCGCAGCTGGATTTCTCCGACATCGACGGCGTGCGCAAAGTGGTCGAAGAGTGCAACCAGATTCCGGTGCACCCACGTCATCCGTATGTCGGCGATCTGGTTCATACCGCGTTCTCCGGCTCGCACCAGGACGCCATCCGCAAGGGCCTCACTCAGCAAAAAGAAGGCACCGTGTGGGAAGTGCCCTACCTGCCGATTGACCCAGCCGACATCGGCCGCAGCTACGAGGCGGTGATCCGCGTCAACAGCCAGTCGGGCAAAGGCGGCATCACCTATCTGCTCGAGCAGGAATACGGGATCAGCCTGCCGCGGCGCATGCAGATCGAGTTCAGCCAGGTCGTGCAGGGTGAAACCGACCGCCTGGGGCTGGAAATGACCGCTCAGCAGATCTACGGTCTGTTGCGCAAAGAATATCTGCAAGCCAACACCCCCTACGCGCTGATCAGCCACAAGCTGCAGGAAGAGAACGGCAACAGCGCTGTGGATGTGGAAGTGCACAGCGACGGCGAGACTCAGCACTGGCGCGGCAAGGGCAACGGCGCCCTGGAAGCCCTGGTGGCGGGCCTGCCGATTTCGGTAGAGATCATGGACTACAACGAGCACGCCATTGGCGCGGGTACCAACGCCAAGGCGGCGGCCTACATCGAGCTGCGTGTAGCCGGTGAGCGTCCGGTGCATGGCATCGGCGTTGACGAGAACATCACCACGGCCAGCTTCAAGGCGCTGTTCAGCGCGCTGAATCGTTCGCTGAGCCAGCAGCAAGCAAAAGCGGCTTGATGCACTGCTGAATAAAAAACCGGCCCTCAGTGGCCGGTTTTTTTGTGTCTGGTGGTTTTGTCTTGAGAGCGGAGTTGGGCCGAGGGGCCGGGGATTTGAGTGTGGGCATGCACACGAGATTGATGCTGCACAGACGCTTTTAAAAAACCGTGTTGCCCACACAAATTTCGAAGTCTGCTCTCGAGCCGGCCTTGGGGTCGCCGCCCGTTAGCCAGCCCGGCCGCGCTGCGGCCCACTGGCGCAGGGCTAGCCTGCATGGATGCCGGCTAAGCCTCGTTGCGCCATGGAAGGCGCGTCGAGGCGTGCCCAGCGCCAGTGGGGCGCAGCGTGGGCACCCCGAGCCTGGGCGAGGGCCGTATGGCGGGCAGCGCCCCCAAGGCCGGCTCGAAAGCAGAACCACCCCACTCCCCATACCAAAAAATGCTGCAACCCACCTCAGCACCAAAAAAATCAGCTCAGACTAAACCCATCAGCATCCCGAAACGCCGGAAAACGCTCGCGATAACTGGCCAGATCGCCCGCACTCAGGATCGCCCGCACTACCCCGTCCAGCTCGCCTGCGCACAGCAAGGTTTCACCCTGAAAATCCAGCACCTGGCTGTCACCCGTGTAAGCGAAGCCCTTGCCGTCCGTGCCGACCCGATTCACCGCTGCCACATAGCACAGGTTCTCGATCGCGCGCGCGGGCAGCAGCCGATTCCAGTGCAACCGTCGTGCTCCCGGCCAGTTGGCGGTATAGACCAGCAGGTCGGTCGTCTCGGCATCTCGGCTCCACACCGGGAAGCGCAGGTCGTAGCAAATCAGCGGCCGCACCCGCCAGCCCTTGACCTCGAATACCGCCTGCTCAGAGCCTGCGGTGTAATGGGCATGCTCATCGGCCATGCGGAACAGATGGCGCTTGTCGTAATGCAGGATCTGCCCGTCGGGTTGGGCCCACAACAGGCGATTGCGGTAGCTGCCGTCGGCCGCCTGGATGATTACACTGCCGGTGATCACCGCCGAGAACTTCTCTGCCTGTGCCCGCAGCCACTTGCTGGTAGGGCCCTGCTCCGGCTCGGCCTGCCCGGCCGAGTCCATGGAAAAGCCAGTGGTAAACATCTCGGGGAGAATGATCAAGTCCGCCCCCCGCGCCTGCTCCAGCAGCTCGTCGAAGTGTTGCAGGTTGGCCGTACGGTCGTGCCAGGCCAGAGTGGTCTGCACCAAGGCAATATCGAGAGTGGGTAGGGTCGTCAGATCGCGCATAGTTTCAAGGCTGCTGCTCGCAGCGTCTCCTCGCGTTTGGCGAAGCACAGGCGCACCAGGCGCTGATCCGGTACCGGCGTTTGATAAAACACCGACACCGGAATGGTCGCCACGCCGTGCTCCTGGGTCATCCATAACGCCATATCGACGTCGTTGAGGTCGGGGCGGATTTGCGAATAATCGACCAACTGAAAATAGGTACCGCCCACACGATCAAAGGTGAAGCGCGAGTTGTCCAGCAGGTCGCAGAACAGATCACGCTTGGCCTGATAGAACGCCGGCAACTCTTCCACGTGTTGCGGCGCCGCGGCCATGTAGTCGGCCAGCGCATACTGCAGCGGCGTCACGCCGCAGAAACTGACGTACTGATGAATCTTGCGCAGCTCGGCCGTGAGGGCCGGCGGCGCCACCACGTAACCGGTTTTCCAGCCGGTGACGTGGTAGGTCTTGCCAAACGAGCTGACCACGAAGGCACGCTGAAACAGGGCGTCATGCGCCAGCACGCTGATGTGCCTGGCACCATCGTAGACCAGATGCTCGTAGACTTCGTCACTGACCAGATAAATGTCCCGGTCGGCGATCAACGCAGCCAGCTGATCCAGATCGGTACTGCTCAGCAAGGCGCCGCTGGGGTTGTGCGGGCTGTTGAGGATGATCATGCGCGTGCGCGAGCTGATGGCACCGGTCAGCGCCTGCCAGTCGACACCGAAGCCTTTGGCACTGAGCTGCACGTGCACGCAGCGACCACCAGCGAGCTCCACGGAGGGCTCGTAGCTGTCGTAGCAAGGATCGAAAACGATCACTTCGTCGCCGGCTCGCACCACCGTCTGGATCGCGCAGAAAATAGCCTGGGTGGCCCCTGGCGTGATGGTGATTTCGCGCTCTGCATCGACGGTAACGCCATAGCTGCGGGCGATCTTGATCGCCACCTGCTCGCGCAAGGCAGGCAGCCCGGTCATGGGCGCATACTGGTTGTGGCCTTTAGCGACATGATAGGCCACGGCATCACGCAGGCCTTGAGGGCCGTCGAAGTCGGGGAAGCCTTGAGAGAGATTGATTGCCCCGGTCTGCGCCGCAAGCTGGGACATGGTGGTGAAGATGGTAGTGCCGACATTCGGCAACTTGCTGCTGATCATGGGCCGGTTCCTGCTGCACGACGGTCCGCCAATGGCGCGGGGTGGAGGGGCAGGATAGCAGAAGGAATCGCCAATGTAGCGAGGGGGCTTGCCCCCGATTGCGGTGTGTCAGAAGCGTAGATACCACTGACAAGACACCATCGGGGGCACGCCCCCCTCGCTACCGGCCCCGCACAGATCAGCGCTTGTCGCGGCGCTTCTTGTCGGCCTTCTTGTGGTGCGACATCAAGCGACGCTTCTTGTTGACCTGGCGGTCGGTGAGCGTGTTCTTGAGTTTTTCGTACGGGTTCTCGCCGCCCTTGAACTCGATGCGGATCGGCGTACCGACCAGCTTCAGCACCCGGCGGTAGGTGTTCTCCAGGTAACGCACGTAAGAGGTAGGCACCTTCTCGACCTGGTTGCCATGGATCACGATCAACGGCGGGTTGGCGCCACCCAGGTGAGCATAGCGCAGCTTGATGCGACGGCTGTTGACCATCGGCGGCTGGTGTTCCTGCACCGCGTCTTCAAGGATCTGGGTCAGACGGTTGGTCGGCCAGCGAGTGATCGCCGACTTGAACGAAGCCTGTACCGAAGCATACAGATTACCGACGCCAGTACCGTGCAGCGCCGAAATGAAGTGGATATCGGCGAAGCTGACGAAGAACAACCGGCGTTCCAGCTCGGTCTTCACGTAGTCGCGCTCACTTGGCACCATGCCATCCCACTTGTTCAGGGCGATGACGATGGCGCGGCCGGCTTCGAGCGCGAAGCCCAGCAAGTTGAGGTCATGGTCGACCACGCCTTCACGGGCGTCCATGACGAAGATCACCACGTTGGCATCCTTGATGGCCTGCAACGTCTTGACCACCGAGAACTTCTCGACCTCTTCATGGATCTTGCCGCGCTTGCGCACCCCGGCGGTATCGATGAGGGTGTACTTCTCTTCGTTGCGCTCGAATGGGATGTAGATACTGTCGCGGGTGGTGCCGGGCTCGTCATAGACGATCACCCGGTCTTCACCGAGCATGCGGTTGACCAGGGTCGATTTGCCGACGTTCGGGCGACCGATGATGGCGATCTTGATGCCATCCTTCTCGCTCGGACCGGGGATCAGCACAGCCTCCTCGCCTTCCTTCACGTCAGCGTTGAGGTCTTCTTCGACATCACGGGGGAATTCGCCAAGGGCGGCTTCCAGCAAGGCGTTGATACCGCGACCCTGAGCACCAGCCACCGGAATGGCATCGCCCATGCCCAGCGGGGCGAATTCGGCGCGGGCCATTTCCGGATCGACGTTGTCGACCTTATTGGCTACCAGCAAGGAGCGCTTGTTACGCTTGCGCAGGTGCTCGCCGATCATCTGATCCGCTGCGGTGAAGCCGGCACGGGCATCCACCAGAAACAGCACCACATCGGCTTCTTCGATGGCCAGCAGCGACTGCTCGGCCATTTTCTCGTCCATGCCGTGTTCGTCACCGGAAATACCACCGGTGTCGACCAGAATATAGGAACGCCCTTGCCAGCGCGCCTCACCGTATTGGCGATCACGGGTCAGGCCAGAGAGATCACCGACAATAGCGTCGCGGCTCTTGGTCAGGCGGTTGAACATGGTGGACTTGCCGACGTTCGGTCGGCCCACCAGGGCGATTACGGGAACCATGCGGCTCTCCACTTCGTTAATTCAGAAAATACAAAAGCCGCTGCAGGGCAGCGGCCGGAATTCGGAGCGGCACGGTAGGTGCCGCAAGCCCCCATGAATGGGGCTCCTTGAGGCCATACCTTGACCTCAAGCATAGACGCAACTTACTGCTTGATAGTCAGCGCCTCGAGCTTGCCGCTGTTACCAAACACGTAGATTGTATCGCCGACCACCAGCGGACGCGCGCGCAGGCCGTCACTGTCGATACGGATACGGCCGACGAAACGCCCGTCGACCTGGCTCAGCAGGTGCAGATAACCTTCCATGTCGCCTACCGCCACGTAGCTGGAGAACACTTCGGGGGCCGACAGCTGGCGGCGAGCCAGTTTGTCGTTGCTCCACAACGCCGTGGTGCTGCGCTCGTCGACACCTTCGACGGTACCGCTGGCCAGTGCCACATAGACGTTACCGAAACCCTCGGCGACACCGGCATAGCTCGATGCGTCACGCTGCCAAAGGATACGCCCGGAGTCCAGATCGAGGCCGGCCATGCGCCCCTGATAACTGGTCACGTACAGGGTGCTGCCCGACAGCAGCAAGCCGCCATCGATGTCGACCACACGCTCGAGCTCCGAGCGACCCTGGGGCACGGCGACCGGGGTTTCCCAGACCGGCACGCCGTTCTGGGTATCCAGGCCAACGACCTTGCCGTTGGACAAGCCCGCAATTGCCAGGCGGCTGGTCACCAGCGGAGCACCCGTACCACGCAGGGTCAGGACCGCCGGAGTGCTGTCGTACATCCAGCGCTGGGTGCCGGTGGCCGCGTCGATACCGAAGACTTTGTCGTCCTGGGTCTGCACAACGACCAGATCACCGTTGTTGGCAGGCGGCGCGAGCACTTCGCTGGACACGCGAGCGCGCCACTTCTCTTCACCATTGCTGGCGTCGAGCGCGATCACTTCACCGGCGATGGTACCGATCATGACCAACCCGGAGCCTACACCCACAGCCCCGGAGACCGGCAGCTTGAGCTTCTTCTTCCAGTTCACGTCGCCGGTTGCGCGGTTCAGCGAGAAGACTTCGCCATTCACGTCGGCGGCATAAATGGTACCGCCATCAACCGCTGGGACCAGCATGTTGTAGGTTTCACCCTGGCCGTCACCAATCGACGTGCTCCACTGCTTCTGCAACACGACTTCTTCTTTGAAATCGGTGAGTTCGGCCGGTGGCAGTTCTTTTTTGCTGTTGCTGCTGCAACCCGCGGCCAAAATGGCCAGAGCCAGCAATGCTGCATGTTTCCAACGAATCACGTCACGCATCCCCTTTGGCCAGGTCGTCCAGCTTGATTTGCAGGCTACCGACCGCAGCGTCGTCAGACAGTGCAGCCTTGGCCTTCTGATAGGCAGTAAACGCTTCATCGCCACGACCCAGCTGAACCAGCAGGTCGCCGCGCAGTTCTTCACGGGCAGCCAGGAACGACTTGTCGGCATCGCCGTCGAGCAGCTTCAGGCCATCCGCGGGCTTGTTCTGCGCACCCAGCACCTGAGCCAGGCGCTGGCGAGCGACTTCGCCCAAGGTCGGGTTGAACGGCTTGTCGACGATGGCGCGCAGCTCAGCTGCAGCGTCGTCGAGCTTGTTGTTATCCACCGCCACTTTGGCGACGAACAGACTGCCGTACTGGGCATACGCCGTGCCGCCAAAGTCGGTCTTGAGCTTGTTGGCCAGGTCGGCGACCTGGGCAGTGTCTGGCTTGCCGCTCGGGTTCAGCGTGGTTTCCAGCAGTTGCTGATACAGATTCGAAGCACCCTGGGCCTGATTGGTCTGGTACTTGTGCCAGGCCTGCCAACCGAATACCACCACCAGTGCCAACAGGCCGCCGGTGACCAAGGGTTTGCCATTACGCTGCCACCAGTCTTTCAACTCGGTGAGCTGTTCATCTTCAGTACCTGACACCCCAATACTCCTATTTCGCAAATTCGGCTGTTGAACCAGCTTCAACCCTGGACGACGTGAGTCGCCAGATGCTCGGCGAGAGCATCCCAGGCAATGTTTTGTTGTTCGCCCTGGCCACGCAGCGGCTTGACGCCAACGGTCTGCGCAGCCATCTCGTCGTCACCCAGAATCAGCGCGTAGAGGGCGCCACTCTTGTCGGCCTTTTTGAACTGGCTCTTGAAGCTGCCGGCACCGGCATTCACCTGCAGGCGCAGCGACGGCAAGGCATCACGCAGACGCTCGCTGATCGCCAGCCCGGCCAGTTCGGCCGCTTCACCAAAGGCACAGAGGTAGACATCGACCTGACGGGCGATGGACTCCGGCACCTTGTCGAGGGTTTCGAGCAGCAGGATCAGACGCTCGATACCCATGGCAAAACCTACCCCCGGGGTCGGCTTGCCGCCCATCTGCTCGACCAGACCATCATAACGCCCCCCGGCGCAGACGGTCCCCTGGGAGCCGAGCTTGTCGGTGACCCATTCGAACACGGTCTTGCTGTAGTAATCGAGGCCACGCACCAGCTTGGGATTGATCACGTAGGGAATGCCCACCGCATCGAGACGCGCCTTGAGGCCCTCGAAGTGCGTACGCGAATCGTCATCCAGGTAGTCCGCCAATTGCGGCGCACCGACCAAGGCCGCCTGAGTATTGGCGTCCTTGGTGTCGAGCACGCGCAGCGGGTTGGTCTTCAGACGGCGCTGGCTGTCTTCGTCGAGCTGGTCCAGGCGCGCGGTGAGAAACTCCACCAGCGCTTCGCGATAGCGACCACGGGACTCGCTCGTGCCCAGGCTGTTGAGCTCAAGGGTCACGGCGTCACGAATACCCAGCGCAGCCCATAGGCGCCAGGTAAGGATGATCAGCTCGGCGTCGATGTCCGGACCCTCGAGGTTGAACACCTCCAGGCCGATCTGGTGGAACTGGCGATAGCGGCCTTTCTGCGGACGCTCGTGACGGAACATCGGGCCGATGTACCAGAGTTTCTGCACTTGGCCACCACCGGTGATGCCGTGCTCCAGCGCCGCACGCACGCAGGCGGCGGTGCCTTCTGGGCGCAGAGTGAGGGAATCACCGTTGCGGTCTTCGAAGGTGTACATCTCTTTTTCGACGATGTCGGTGACTTCGCCGATGGAGCGCTTGAACAGCTCGGTGAACTCGACGATCGGCATGCGAATCTGCCGATAGCCGTAGTTGTCCAGCAAACCGGCCACGGTGCCTTCGAAGTAGCGCCACAGCGGCGTCTGCTCGGGCAGGATGTCGTTCATGCCACGAATGGCTTGCAGAGACTTACTCACAAAAAATCCTTAGCGATACGTATCAACAGGCCCGATCAGCTGCGCAAGATCAGCGCGGCATCGGCTTTGACCTTTTCGGCCGCCCTCTGGCGAATGAGCCGTTCCAGCTCATCGACCAGGTTGTCGTTGGTCAACTTCTGCGACGGCTTGCCGTCGATGTAAATCAGGTTGGGCGTGCCGCCGGTCAACCCCACGTGGGCTTCCTTGGCTTCACCCGGGCCGTTGACGACGCAACCGATGACCGCGACATCCAACGGCACCAGCAGGTCTTCGAGGCGGCCCTCGAGCTCGTTCATGGTCTTGACCACGTCGAAGTTCTGCCGCGAGCAGCTCGGGCAGGCGATAAAGTTGATGCCACGCGAGCGCAGGCGCAGAGACTTGAGAATGTCGAAACCAACCTTGACCTCCTCCACCGGGTCCGCCGCAAGCGAGATGCGGATAGTATCGCCGATCCCGTCGGCCAGCAGCATACCGAGGCCGACGGCAGATTTCACCGTGCCTGAACGCAAACCACCGGCTTCGGTGATGCCCAGGTGCAACGGCTGGCTGATCTGCTTGGCCAGCAGGCGGTAGGCGTCGACGGCCATGAACACATCGGAAGCCTTGACGCTGACCTTGAAGTCCTGGAAGTCCAGGCGCGCCAGATGTTCGACATGGCGCAGTGCGGACTCGACCAACGCTTCGGGCGTTGGCTCGCCGTATTTCTTTTGCAGGTCCTTTTCCAGCGAGCCGGCGTTGACGCCGATACGGATCGGGATACCACGGTCACGGGCCGCATCGACCACGGCACGCACGCGGTCTTCACGGCCGATGTTGCCGGGGTTGATGCGCAGGCAGTCGACGCCCAGTTCGGCGACGCGCAAGGCGATCTTGTAATCGAAGTGGATATCCGCCACCAGCGGCACCGAGGTCAGCAGCTTGATACGCCCGAAGGCCTCCGCTGCGTCCATATCAGGTACCGAGATGCGCACGATGTCGGCGCCGGCGTCATGCAGCCGTTGGACTTGCGCAACGGTGGCGGCGACATCGTTGGTATCGGTGTTGGTCATGCTCTGGACGGCAATGGGCGCATCGCCACCGACCGGAACCGAGCCAACCCAGATTTTACGAGACACGCGACGCTTGATAGGTGATTCGCCGTGCATGATTTATTGCCCCAGTTTCAGGCGTGCAGTTTGCCCGGAGGTGTATTTGGCGACGTCCACAGCCTCGCCGTTGTACGTGATCTGCGCGCCTTTGGCGAAGCCCAGACGCACGGCGAACGGCGGCTTGCCGCTCAGGTCGACGGTATCGCCCGTGCGTTTGAGGCCGCTGACCAGCACCTTGCCGGTGCCGTCGGTGACTTGCGTCCAGCAGTCGGCCACGAATTGAATATTGACCTGCCCTGCTCCTGCCACCGGTGCCTCGGCAGCCGGTGCGACCGGGGTCGATGGCGCGAACGGGGTATTGGCAGGCGGCACATGAGTAGTCGATGCCGGATTGGTCGCGGCAGTAGCGGACGGTGCAGTGGCGGTTCCGGGCGCATGCGTGGCCGGATTGAGCGGCAGTGTCGAACCTGCGGCCGGGTTCGCTGGTGCGGCGGCTGCCTGACTGGCTGGCGAGGCCGGCGTACCGGTGGTGGCCGGATCGACCGGTGGTACACCTTGCGGCAATGTCAGGCTGTTTGGCTGGCCGGGCGTGGCGGTCGGCGTAGCGGCCTGAGCTTCCGGTTCGTCGATCGGGTGGACGCGGGTGGTGCCATCGGCGCCTTCGACTTCAACATGATCGATCGCCGCGGCGCTCTGGTCCTTGCCGCGCTGACCGGCTTGATCCTGCCACCAGAGAAAACCGCCGCCGATCACTAGAATCAGCAGCAACAGGCTGACGATGCGCAGAATGTTGTGCGACAGGCGCACGGGCTCTTCGATACGACCCAGGCCATGGACGTTGCTGCCCTGGGCGTTGGTACCGGTGGCCTGGTCGAATGCCTGCACCAGTGGGGTCTGGTCCATGCCCAGCAACTTGGCATAGGCACGGATATAACCACGGGCAAACGTATGGCCCGGCAGCTTGTCGAAGGCGCCGGTTTCAAGGTTGTTGAGGGAGGACACCGTCAGGTTCAGCCTGCCTGCCACATCGTTTTGCGACCAGCCCTTGTCTTCACGGGCCTGACGCAAGACTTCGCCGGGAGGGGCGAAAGTGCCTGCTACAACTTCGGGATGCGCCGCTTTCATCTTTGCTCCGACAGGTATTGCTGATATTCCGGGGTACCGGGGTAGAGTCTTCTCAACTGCAGGGCAAAACTCGCGGCTTTGTCCTTGTCATCGAAAATCTTCGCCAGACGCATGCCCAACAACAGGCTGCGCGCGTTTTGCTCACTGAGCTGGGTGAACCGCTCATAGTAGCCGCGAGCAGGGACATATTGCTGGGTGTCATATGAAATTTCTGCCAATTCCAGCAACGCCCGGGGTTGATCGGGGTTAAGGCGCAGGGCCTTGGCCAGGTTCTCTTCGGCCTCGGCGCGGTTACCCAGGGCCAGCGCGGTCAGGCCGATGTTCTCGAACACCCGCGAGCGCTCAGGATACAGGGGATCGCCTGCGGCTTTCTGGAACATTGCGTAAGCGTCCTTGTAACGCTTTTGCTCGTACAGGAAGCTGCCGTAATTGTTGAGGATCCGAGCATCGCCATCGCTTTTGGAGATAGCCTTGCGAAAATGCGTCTCCGCCAGCTCGCTCTCACCCTCGCTCTGGAACACCAACGCCAGCGCGGCATTGGCGTCGGGATCGCTGGAATCCAACTCGAGCGCACTGCGCAACGGCACCTTGGCGCGCTCGGTCTGGCCTTCCTGCAGGTAACCGATGCCCAGTTGCACATAAGCTCTGCGTGCTTCGTCGCGGCCCTTCTGGGTAGTCATGGGATTGACTTTGCCGGTGGTTATGCAACCGGCCAACAGGCTGACAACGACAAGCAACAGCGCAGCGCGCAGGGACATGGAGTTCCTCTCTTCAGTTCCGAGCGACGGCAATCAGCTGCGCTTGGGCGTCGGCACTCAACTCGCGTCCAGCAATGTAGCGTTCGCTACGGCGAGTGCGGTCCATTACCTGGCCGACCAGTTGTCCGCATGCGGCGTCGATGTCTTCGCCACGGGTGGTGCGTACGGTGACATTGAAACCGGCCTGGTGCAAATGATCCTGAAAGCGACGGATGGCATTGTTGCTCGGCCGCTCGTACCCCGAATGAGGGAACGGGTTGAAGGGGATCAGGTTGACCTTGCACGGCACGTCCTTGAGCAGCTCGACCATTTCTACCGCATGTTCGAGCTGATCATTGACGTCCTTGAGCAGGGTGTACTCGATGGTCAGGTAGCGCTTGTCGCCCAGCGTCGCCATGTAGCGCTGGCAGGACTCGAGCAGGACCTTGAGCGGGTATTTCTTGTTGATCGGCACCAGTTGGTTGCGCAGCGCGTCGTTAGGCGCGTGCAGCGACAGGGCCAGGGAGACGTCGATGTGCTTGGAGAGCTCATCGATCATCGGCACCACGCCGGAGGTGGACAGCGTCACCCGACGCTTGGAGATGCCATAGCCGAAGTCGTCCATCATCAAATGCATGGCGGCAACGACGTTGTCGAAGTTCAGCAGCGGCTCGCCCATGCCCATCATCACCACATTGGTGATGGCACGGTCGACGGTCGCCGGGACACTGCCGAAGGATTTGTTGGCAATCCACACCTGACCGATGACTTCGGCGGCGGTGAGGTTGCTGTTGAAGCCTTGTTTGCCCGTGGAGCAGAAACTGCAATCCAGCGCGCAGCCCGCCTGGGACGAAACACACAAGGTGCCACGCTTGCCCTGGGGGATGTAGACAGTTTCGACGCAGCTGCCAGAGGCCACGCGGACCACCCATTTACGGGTGCCATCGGTAGAGATGTCTTCACTGACCACCTCCGGCCCGCGGACCTCGGCACAGGCCTTGAGCTTTTCGCGCAGGACCTTGCTGACGTTGCTCATGGCATCGAAATCATCGACGCCAAAATGGTGAATCCATTTCATGACCTGGCCGGCACGAAAGCGCTTCTCCCCGATCGAGTCGAAGAACTTTTCCATTTCCGGTTGAGTCAGCCCCAACAGGTTGGTCTTGCCAGTCATATCAGTCATGGATTCACCCTCACTCAGCAGCCTCAGGCTTTACGAGCGGTTACTTCAGTAGCAGCGAAGAAATAAGCGATTTCGCGAGCAGCAGCGGCTTCGGAGTCCGAACCGTGAACAGCGTTGGCGTCGATGGAATCAGCGAAGTCAGCGCGGATGGTACCGGCAGCAGCTTCTTTAGGGTTGGTAGCGCCCATCAGCTCGCGGTTTTTGGCGATGGCGTTTTCGCCTTCCAGAACCTGAACGACGACCGGACCGGAAATCATGAACGCAACCAGTTCACCGAAGAAGCCACGAGCGCTGTGTTCAGCGTAGAAGCCTTCAGCTTCGGCCTTGGACAGTTGCTTCAGTTTCGAAGCGACGACTTGCAGGCCGGCTTTTTCGAAACGAGTGGTGATCTCGCCGATTACGTTTTTTGCAACGGCGTCAGGCTTGATGATGGAGAAAGTACGTTGAACAGCCATGTGAAACTCCAGAAACGTGATTTTGCGAAAAATTAAACCCGCGAATTATACGCGGGTTCTTGGGTATTGCCTAACCTGCAAATCTATCAGTCTATTTCGTCGGCCCAGAGCGGCTGAACCGCCTCGAGCACCTTCTCGCCGACCCGGCCAGAAGTCTTGTCAAACCCGGGTAACTCTTCGATCAGCTTCTGCAATCTTGGAAAGCTGACCGAGTACGGATCGACGCCTGGATGCTGCTCGGCAAGCTCTTCGGCGATCCGCTGTACATCATTCCAACCGTAACTCATTACATTCCCTCGATCAGTGCGGCGCTTCGGCAGCATGGTTAAGCGAGTATTTCGGAATCTTGACGGTGATGTCCTCACTACCGACCTTGGCCTGGCAGCTCAGACGCGATGTAGGTTCGAGGCCCCATGCACGATCAAGATAGTCTTCCTCGAGCTCGTCTGCCTCTTCCAGCGAATCAAAACCCTTTTGGATCACGCAATGGCAGGTCGTACAGGCGTTAACACCGCCGCAGGCGCTTTCGATCTCGATGTGGTGGTCGTGCGCTACATCCAGGATCGATCGCCCGGTTTCGGCTTCCACGACCATGCCGTCGGGACAATGCTCGGCATGGGGTAGAAAAGTGACCTTAGGCATCAATTATTCCTCGATTTCATTCAGGTTGCGCCCGGACAGCGCGTCTTTCACGGCGTTGTTCATGCGACGAGCGGCAAAGGCATCGGTCACCTGAGACAGCAGCTTGGTCTGCTGTTCGATGGCCGAACCATCGTTGCTGCCTATCAGGGCGCGCAACTCGTCCATTTGCAGGCCAATGACCATGCGTTCTTCTTCATCGAGCAGCCGCTCGCCGTCCACGTCCAGCGCGGCTTGCACGGCCTCGAGCAGGCGCTCGGCGTCGACCTGATGCTCGCGCACCTGGCGCGCGACCTTGTCGTCGCTGGCGTGCTGGAAAGAATCCTTGAGCATTTTGGCGATTTCGCCATCGGTCAGGCCGTAGGACGGTTTGACCTGGATGCTGGCTTCGACGCCCGAACCCAACTCGCGCGCCGAAACGCTGAGCAAGCCGTCGGCATCGACCTGGAAGGTCACGCGAATTTTCGCCGCACCGGCGACCATGGCCGGAATGCCGCGCAATTCGAAGCGCGCCAGCGATCGGCAGTCGCTGATCAATTCACGCTCGCCTTGCAGCACGTGAATCATCATGGCCGACTGGCCGTCCTTGTAAGTAGTGAAGTCCTGAGCACGGGCGACCGGGATCGTGGTGTTGCGCGGAATCACCTTCTCCATCAACCCGCCCATGGTCTCGAGCCCCAGGGACAGCGGAATGACGTCAAGCAGCAACAGTTCGCCACCGTCTCGCTTGTTGCCAGCCAGGGTATCGGCCTGGATGGCGGCACCGATGGCGACCACTTGATCCGGATCGATTTCGGTCAGCGGCTGGCGACCAAAGGCCTCGGCGACCGCTTCACGCACTCGCGGCACCCGCGTCGAGCCACCCACCATGACCACGGCCGCCACGTCTTCAAGCTCGATGCCGGAATCACGCACTGCACGTCGGCACGCCTTGAGGCTGCGTGCGACCATGCTTTCGATCAGACCATTGAAATGCTCGCGAGTCAGAGCGGCCTGCCAGTCACCGTAAGCGACGTCGACGCTGTCGACATCGGTCAGGGCTTCCTTGGCGGCACAGGCGGCTTGCAGCAACGAGCGCTGGACGCCGGGATCGAGATCGGCTGACAAACCTGTCTGCTCGATGATCCAGCCAGCAATGGCATGGTCGAAATCATCGCCACCCAGGGCGCTGTCACCACCGGTAGCCAGGACTTCGAACACGCCGCCGGTCAGGCGCAGAATGGAAATATCGAAGGTACCGCCACCCAGGTCATAGATGGCCACCAGGCCTTCGGCGTGTTGATCCAGGCCATAGGCCACGGCGGCGGCGGTCGGCTCGTTGAGCAGGCGCAGCACGGTGAGGCCGGCAAGCTTGGCAGCGTCCTTGGTGGCCTGACGCTGAGCGTCGTCGAAGTACGCCGGCACAGTGATGACCGCACCGACCAGTTCGCCACCCAAGGCCGCCTCGGCACGCTGGCGCAGCACCTTGAGGATCTCGGCGGAGACTTCCACCGGGCTCTTGGCGCCCTGCACGGTCTCGATGAACGGCATGTGCGATTCACCGCCGACAAAGCGGTAAGGCAACTGGTCACCCAGCTGTTTGACGTCCGCCAGACCGCGGCCCATCAGGCGCTTGACCGACATCACGGTGTTCAACGGATCTTGCGCGGCGGCGGCCTTGGCGCTGGCGCCGACCTCGACGCGATCGGCGTGGTAGCGCACAGCGGACGGCAGAATAACCTGCCCCTGCGCGTCAGCCAGCGGTTCGGACAGGCCACTGCGCAATGCGGCGACCAGCGAGTTGGTAGTGCCCAGGTCAATACCGACCGCCAGACGACGCTGGTGCGGTTGGGGACTCTGGCCGGGTTCGGCAATCTGCAGTAGGGCCATGCTTATCTGAATATCAGGGGTGCAACCGGAGCCACACTGGGTTAATCGTCGAGGCGCTCTTCGAGCTGGCGCACTTCGTAAGAGAGCTTGTCGAGGAACTGCATGCGCCGCATCAGGCGTTCGGCCTGTTCGCGTTGCGCTGCATCATCCCAACAAGCGGCGAAGCTGTCGTTGAGTTCGTCCTGGGCCACCTTCAAACGCCGCTTGAATACCGCGACACCCGCCACATCGGCGCTGTCCTGCAGGTCTTCGAGCTCTTCACGCAGTTCAAGCTGCTGCATCAGGAACTCCGGGTCGTGCACCGTGACTTCCTGGGGCACTTCCGAGCCACTGATGGACAGCAGATAGCGAGCACGCTTGGGGGCGTTCTTGAGCGTCTGGTAGGCCTCGTTCAGGCCAGCCGACTTCTCCAGAGCCTGACGCTGCTCACGCTCGGAAGCGTCGGCAAAGCGATCAGGGTGAACTTCACGTGCGAGTTCGCGATAACGAACGGCCAACTGCTCGAGATCCAGCTTGAAAGCAGGCTGCAAGTCGAACAAGGCGTAATGACAAGGAGTACCCACAGCTATCAGCCTCAGATGTTGAAGCTTTCGCCGCAGCCACATTCACCGCGCACGTTGGGGTTGTTGAACTTGAAGCCTTCGTTCAACCCTTCCTTGACGAAATCCAACTCGGTGCCGTCCAGATAGACCAGGCTCTTGGGATCAATGATCACCTTGACACCGTGGTTTTCGAAGACTTCGTCTTCGCTGTCTGCCGCGTCAACGAACTCCAGAACGTAGGCAAGCCCCGAGCAACCGGTGGTGCGTACACCCAGGCGGATGCCGTCCCCCTTGCCGCGGCCCGCGAGGGAGCGGCGGACATGGTTGGCGGCGGCTTCTGTCATGCTGATAGCCATCGTGGTTCCTTAACTGTTAGATGCCAGTTACGTTACGTGCCAGAACTGCAGCTTAGATCAAGCCTTTCTTCTGCTTGTAATCCTTGACCGCCGCCTTGATGGCGTCTTCAGCAAGTACCGAGCAGTGGATCTTGACCGGCGGCAAGGCCAGTTCTTCTGCCAGTTGGGTATTGCTGATGGTCACGGCTTCGTCCAGGGACTTGCCCTTCATCCACTCGGTAGCGAGGGAGCTGGAAGCAATGGCAGAACCGCAGCCGTAAGTCTTGAACTTGGCATCTTCGATGATGCCGGCGTCGTTGACGCGAATCTGCAAGCGCATCACGTCGCCGCAGGCCGGAGCACCGACCATGCCGGTGCCGACGTCCGCGTCTTCAGCGTCCATCTTGCCGACGTTGCGCGGGTTTTCGTAGTGGTCGATGACCTTTTCGCTGTAAGCCATGGTACTTAATCCTCACTCATCAGAGAGCCGTTCTTGGCGACGGCTACTTAGTGCGCCGCCCACTCGATTTTCGAAATGTCGACGCCGTCTTTGTACATGTCCCACAGCGGCGAAAGAGCACGCAGCTTGGTGACGGCCTCGCAGACCTTGGCAGCGGCATAGTCGACGTCTTCTTCGGTGGTGAAACGGCCGAAGGTGAAACGGATCGAGCTGTGCGCCAGTTCGTCGTTGCGGCCCAGGGCGCGCAGTACGTACGAAGGTTCCAGGGATGCAGAGGTGCACGCCGAACCCGAAGACACTGCCAGGTCCTTGAGGGCCATGATCAGCGATTCGCCTTCGACGTAGTTGAAGCTCAAGTTCAGGTTGTGCGGTACACGGGCAGTCATGCTGCCGTTGACGTAGAGCTCTTCAAGGTGCTCGACCTGCTTGTAGAAGCGGTCACTGAGGGCCTTGATGCGGATGTTTTCGCTGGCCATTTCAGCCTTGGCGACGGCGAACGCTTCGCCCATGCCGACGATCTGGTGGGTGGCCAGGGTGCCGGAACGCATGCCGCGCTCGTGACCGCCGCCGTGCATGGCTGCCTCAAGACGTACGCGCGGCTTGCGGCTGACATAAAGAGCGCCGATACCTTTAGGGCCGTAGGTCTTGTGGGCGGAGAACGACATCAGGTCGACCTTGAGGGCCGCCAGGTCGATGGCGACCTTGCCGGTGGACTGCGCAGCATCGACATGGAACAGGACGCCGCGCGAGCGGGTCAGCTCGCCGATGGCGGCGATGTCGTTGATGACGCCGATTTCGTTGTTCACGTGAATCACCGAAACCAGGATGGTGTCATCGCGCATGACCGCTTCGATCATCTCGGCGGTCACCAGGCCGTCTTCGCGAGGCTCGATGTAGGTTATTTCGAAACCTTCACGCTCCAGTTGACGCGTGGTGTCCAGGACCGCCTTGTGCTCGATCTTGGTGGTGATGATGTGCTTGCCCTTGGTGCTGTAGAAGTGCGCGACACCCTTGATGGCCAGGTTGTCGGACTCGGTGGCACCGCTGGTCCAGACGATTTCGCGGGGATCGGCGTTGACCAGGTCAGCGACCTGACGACGAGCGTTCTCGACCGCTTCTTCGGCTTTCCAGCCAAACACATGGGAGCGCGACGCCGGGTTGCCGAAGTTACCTTCGACAGTCAGGCATTCGATCATTTTTTGCGCGACACGCGGATCAACCGGGGTGGTCGCGGAGTAATCGAGGTAAATTGGCAACTTCATTGAATATCTCCTATCAGGCTCGAGCACCGCTCGTAAGTGGCGGCTATTCGACGGCGGACGTTTCAATCTTGTCCATTAAGGGCGACCGACCATTGCAACGGCGCTGGTCCTGACGCTGGGCGACTTCTTGCACCTCACGGCGAGTCACAAGATCCGCCAGACTGATACCGCTCAAGAATTCGTGAATCTGCTGGCTGAGATCACACCACAGATGGTGGGTCAGGCAGGTGTCTCCGGCATGGCAATCGCCCAGCCCCTGGCATCGGGTGGCATCGACCGACTCGTTGACGGCGTCAATGACCTGGGCGACCTGAATACCTTCCATTTCCCGGGAGAGCTGGTAACCACCACCAGGGCCGCGAACGCTGGACACCAGATTGCGGCGGCGCAACTTGGCGAACAGCTGCTCGAGGTACGACAGGGAAATACCCTGGCGCTCGGAAATGTCGGCCAGCGAGACCGGGCCCTTCTGCGCATGCAACGCCAGATCGAGCATGGCGGTCACGGCGTATCGGCCTTTAGTTGTCAGTCGCATGGTCGGTACCACGAGGGAAATGGAGTGTCGGCATGTCGGAAGTATGCAATTCCCGAGGGTTTTAGTCAACTATAAGACCAAGCGTTTTACTCGGGATTGCGGGCTTGACGGCGGCCGGATGATAGCAAACTAATGGTTGCTTTGGGAGGTGGCTTGGCGCGCCAGGTTGAAGACTGGCGGTGACCCTGTTCGCGGGGAGAGCCCGCACTCACAAGCACGTCAGACAGTGCGGGAGTGAGCTCTGCTCGAGCAGAGGCCCACCCTGAGACCCAACCGGTCAAGCCTGAGCCTTGTGCTCTTGCTCCTGTACGCACTCAAAATCTTCATCACGCAACTCGGGCAGGTCCTTCGCGCAATAATCACTGTCCAGCTTGCTGAGCGCGCCGCACACTCCCTCCAGGCGCCCGTCCACCGCATGCAGATGATCCAGTAACTGCCCGATGGCCTTGGCGATCGGATCAGGCATGTCCTCGCTCACCCCATAGGCCTCAAAGCCGATCTTTTCGGCCATGGCCTTGCGGTTGGCGTCCTGTACCGCGTCGGTACGGGTGATGATTCGCCCCGGAATACCCACCGCAGTGGCGCCCGCTGGTACCGCTTTGGTGACCACGGCGTTGGAGCCGATCTTGGCCCCGGCGCCGACCGTGAACGGCCCCAACACCTTGGCACCGGCACCCACCACCACACCGTCCTCCAGCGTCGGATGGCGCTTGCCAGCATTCCAGCTGGTGCCGCCCAAGGTCACGCCCTGATACAGCGTCACATCATCACCGATCTCTACCGTCTCGCCGATGACGATGCCCATGCCGTGGTCGATGAAGAAACGCCGCCCGACCTTAGCACCCGGATGAATCTCGATGCCGGTCAACCAGCGACTGAAATTGGACACCATCCGCGCAACCCACTTCCAATCCCGCACCCACAACGCATGGGCGGCATGATGCAGCCAGATAGCGTGCAGCCCCGGGTAACAGGTCAGTACCTCAAAGGCGTTGCGCGCCGCCGGATCCCGATGGAACACGCTCTGGATATCTTCACGTACTCGCTCGAACATCATTTGTCCTTACGCTTGTGGGGCTCGCCGCGCACCACCTTCTGGGTTTCGGTGAGGATGCCACGCAGAATATTCATCTCCGAACGGCTTATCGCGCTGCGCCCGTACAGACGCCGCAGACGAGCCATCAAATGCCGCGGATTGGATGGATCGAGAAAACCGATCCCCTCCAGCGTCTGCTCCAGCTGACCGTAGAAGCGCTCCATCTCATCGCTGGTCGACAACGTGTCGTTACCCGGCGCATTGAGCTCCTCTTTCTCGACCTTGGACGGCTGCCCCTCGGCCGCCAGCCACGCCATGCGCACCTCGTAACCCAACACCTGAACGGCCGCCGCAAGATTGAGCGAGCTGAAATCCGGATTCGACGGAATATGCACATGGTAGTGACAGCGCTGCAGTTCCTCGTTGGTCAGGCCGGCGTACTCACGGCCGAACACCAACGCCACTTCGAGCCCCTGCCCTGCCTCCTCGACGGACTTGGCCCCGCACTCGCGCGGATCCAGCAACGGCCAGGGAATCCGACGATCGCGCGCACTGGTACCAAGTACCAGGCTGCAGCCCACCAAGGCATCCTCCAGCGTTGCCACCACTTGCGCCGATTCGAGGATATCGCTGGCACCCGAGGCCCGTGCGTCGGCCTCGTGATGAGGAAACTGCTGCGGATCGACCAGCACCAACCGCGACAGGCCCATGTTTTTCATGGCCCGCGCGGCGCCGCCGATATTGCCCGGATGACTGGTATTGACTAGCACGACACGAATATTTTCCAGCACCGCAAGCGCTCTCGAACAGGGAGAAAGGAGGCAAATCTTACAGAAGCCACCTGGGTTACGCTATGCAATGCGCACGCCGCCCTTCTTCAGAGAAACTTTTCTGTTAGAATGTTCGGCTTTCTTTAACGACCTTAGGTGAAACGTCCATGCAGCCCATGCTGACTATCGCGCTGCGCGCCGCCCGCAGCGCCAGCGAATTGATTTTCCGCTCCATCGAGCGCCTGGATACCATCAAGGTCGATGAGAAAGACGCCAAGGACTACGTGTCCGAAGTCGATCGTGCCGCCGAACAGAAAATCATCGACATCCTGCGCAAGGCGTACCCGAACCACTCGATCCGCGGTGAAGAAACCGGCCTGCACGCCGGCACCGGCATCGAAGGCGAAGAGTACCTGTGGATCATCGATCCGCTGGACGGCACCACCAACTTCCTGCGCGGTGTACCGCACTTTGCCGTGAGCATCGCGTGCAAATACCGCGGCCGCCTGGAACACGCCGTCGTGCTGGACCCAGTGCGCCAGGAAGAATTCACCGCCAGCCGCGGCCGTGGCGCGCAACTCAACGGCCGCCGTCTGCGCGTCAGCCCGCGCACCAGCCTTGATGGCGCACTGCTGGGCACCGGCTTCCCGTTCCGCGACGATCAGATGGACAACCTCGACAACTACCTGGGCATGTTCCGTGCACTGGTCGGCCAGACCGCCGGCATCCGCCGCGCCGGCGCTGCCAGCCTCGACCTGGCCTATGTGGCTGCCGGTCGCTTCGATGCGTTCTGGGAATCGGGCCTGTCGGAGTGGGATATGGCTGCAGGCGTGCTGTTGATTCAAGAAGCCGGCGGCTTGGTGAGCGACTTCACCGGCGGTCACGACTTCCTGGAGAAGGGCCATATCGTTGCCGGCAACACCAAGTGCTTCAAGGCCGTACTGACTGCCATCCAACCGCACCTGCCGGCTTCGCTCAAGCGCTGATCGGTTGTTGCAATAAAAAAAGCACCCCGCAGGGTGCTTTTTTTATGGCTCTGAAAAGCCTCGCCGCCAGACGCGAGGCCGTTGACTCAGTTCTGCCCCAAGACCAACTGACCCTGCTTATCCACAGGGATCGAGCCGCCTGGATCGCGATCCATGCGCACCTGACCAACTTTGCCATTCAACTGATACTTGACGTTGTAGCCCACGGTCTTGTCGCTGATGTCGTTGACCGTGTTGCAGCGCGTTTCATTGGTGGTGTAGGTGTCGTTGTTCTGCATGTTCTCCTGCACCTTGTTGCCGGCATAACCGCCACCGGCTGCACCGGCCACTGTGGCCAGCGTCTTGCCATGCCCGCCCCCAATCTGATTGCCCAGCAGCCCGCCAGCCACAGCGCCTAGCACGCTGCCGACGATCTGGTGTTGATCCTTGACCGCACGACGATGGGTCACGGCGACCTCCTTGCATTCCTGGCGAGGCGTCTTAATCTGCTGATTGATCGGCTCGACAGCGAGCACCTGAGCCGAGTCCGGGCCCTTGACCAGACTGTAGGTGGCAAAGGCGCCACCGGCGGTAACCACCACGGCACCCAATACGGCGCCTGTCAGCAACGACTTGTTCACGATAACCTCCAAACTACTGAAAACGGGGCTTTTTTATTCAATCGAGTCCCCGCGATTCTCCTAGCCTTGGAGCACAAAAAAAGGCGCGAGTTCAATGCTCGCGCCTTTCTATGCTACCGATGGTAGGTCAATCTTCGATCAAGGACGATCGTCCACCTTGTCAGCCGTGGTCGCAGGAATCAGATCTTCGCTGTTCAGGTTCAGCCAGATCAGCACCACGTTGGCGATGTAGATCGACGAGTAAGTACCCGCCAATACACCGATGAACAGCGCCAGCGAGAAGCCCCACAGGTTGTCACCGGCGAAGATCATCAGCGCGCCGATCGCCAGCAGCGTAGAGATCGACGTAGCCAAGGTGCGCAACAGGGTCTGCGTGGTCGACACGTTGATGTTTTCAATCAGGTCAGCCTTGCGCAGCACGCGGAAGTTTTCCCGCACCCGGTCGAATACGACGATGGTGTCGTTGAGCGAGTAACCGATAATCGCCAGTACCGCAGCCAGCACTGTCAGGTCGAAGGTGATCTGAAAGTACGAGAGCAAACCAACGGTCACCACGACGTCGTGGATCAACGACAGGATCGCACCCAAGGCGAACTTCCACTGGAAGCGGAAGGCCAGATAGATCAGCACGCCGCCCAGCGCCATGAGCATGCCGAGGCCGCCCTGGTCGCGCAGCTCTTCACCGACCTGCGGGCCGACGAACTCGACGCGCTTGACGGTTGCCGGATTGTCGCCGCCGACCTTGCGCAGCGCATCGGCCACTTCCTGACCCAGTTTCGGGTCTTCGCCTGGCATGCGCACCAGCAAGTCAGTGGTCGAACCGAAAGTCTGTACCACGGCCTCTTTATAGCCGGCCTTGGTCAGCTCGGTGCGCACCAGATCCAGGTCCGCGGTCTTCTGGTAAGTCAGCTCGATCTGCGTACCGCCGGTGAAATCGAGACCGTAGTTGAGCCCTTTGTGGAACATGCTGAACAGCGCAAGGATGGTCAGCAGCACCGTGATGGCGAACGCAACATTGCGCACGCCCATGAAGTTAATGGTCTTTATCATGGCAGCCTCTTAAATCCACAACTTCTTGAAGTCACGCCCGCCATAGATCAGGTTGACCATAGCGCGGGTCACCATGATGGCCGTGAACATCGAGGTAAAGATCCCGAGGGACATGGTAACGGCGAAGCCTTTGATCGGCCCGGTGCCCATTGCGAACAGGATACCGCCCACCAGCAAGGTGGTCAGGTTGGCGTCGATGATCGCGGTATAAGCACGGTCGAAACCTTCATGGATCGCGCGCTGCACGGTCATGCCGTTGGCAATTTCCTCACGTATCCGCGAGAAGATCAGCACGTTGGCGTCCACCGCCATACCCATGGTCAAGACAATACCGGCGATACCCGGCAAGGTCAGCGTCGCGCCCAGCAGCGACATCAGCGCCAGCAGCATGACCATGTTGAAAGCCAGTGCCACGGTCGCGATCAAGCCGAAGAAACGGTAGATGACCATGATGAAGATCGACACGAACAGCATGCCCCAGAGCGCCGCATGGGTACCCTTGGTGATGTTGTCGGCACCCAGGCTCGGGCCGATGGTGCGCTCTTCAGCGAAGTACATCGGCGCGGCCAGACCACCGGCACGCAGCAGCAGGGCCAGTTCGGACGACTCACCCTGGCCGTTCAGGCCGGTGATCCGGAACTGACTGCCCAGCGGCGACTGGATGGTCGCCAGGCTGATGATCTTTTTCTCTTCGGTGAAGGTCTGCTCGGCGACGTCTTTCTCGACGCCGTCGACCATCTGCTTGACGTAGCGAGTGGTCGGCTTCTGCTCGATGAAGATCACCGCCATGCTGCGCCCGACATTGCTGCGCGTGGCGCGGCTCATCAGATCGCCACCATGACCATCCAACTTGATGTTCACTTGCGGCGCGCCGTGCTCGTCGTAGCTGGCCTGGGCGTCGGTGACCTGGTCACCGGTGATGATCAGGCCACGCTCGACAGCGGCCGGGGGACGGCTGCCATCACGGAATTCAAAGGACTCGGTGGTCGCGCGGGAATCATCCGGGCCGGCACCGAGACGAAACTCAAGGTTGGCCGTTTTGCCCAGGATACGCTTGGCTTCGGCGGTGTCTTGCACGCCTGGCAGCTCGACGACGATACGGTTGGCGCCCTGGCGCTGTACCAGCGGCTCGGCCACACCCAGTTCGTTGACCCGGTTACGCACGGTGGTCAAGTTCTGCTTGAGCGAGTATTCACGAATCTCGGAAATTTTAGCCGGGGTCATCGCCAGGCTCAGCACCGGCGTGTCACCGCGCTCGGACGGGGTAATAACGAAATCTGTGTAGGCCTTCTTGATGATCGCCTGCGCTTGATCGCGAGCGGCGTCATCCGCGAAGCCCAGGACGATCGCGCCATCCTGCGGCGGCAGGCTGCGATAGCGGACTTGCTCCTTGCGCAGCGCGGTCTTGACGTCGCCGTCATAGATCTTCATGCGCGCTTCAAGGGCTTTGTCCATGTCGACCGCCAGCAGGAAGTGCACACCGCCCGACAAGTCCAGACCCAGCTTCATCGGGCTCGCGCCCAAATGACGCAGCCAGTTCGGCGTGGTTGGCGCCAGGTTCAGGGCTACAACGTAATCGTCACCCATGGCCTTGCGCACAACGTCCTTGGCCGGTAGCTGGTCTTCAGACTTCTGCAGACGGATCAGCCCGCCTTTGCCATTGGCAGCCAGTGCCGCGGCCTTGACCGGAATACCGGCATCGCTGAGCGCTTTGCTCGCCAGATCCAGTTCTGCCTGAGAGACCTGCAAAGCAGTGCTCGCGCCAGTGACCTGAATGGCCGCGTCGTCAGGATAGAGATTGGGTGCGGAATAAATAAAACCGATCGCCAGCACCGCCAGGATCAGAATGTATTTCCACAGAGGGTATTTGTTCAGCATCACGCCGCCCGTTCAAGACGCGGGGCGCCTTGCGCGCCCCGTCGATTGGTAAAATTCCGAAGCTTAGATCGCTTTGAGCGTGCCTTTTGGCAGGGTTGCGGCGATCGAACCCTTCTGAATCTTCAGCTCTACAGTGTCCGAGACTTCAATGACCACGAAGTCGTCGGTAACCTTGTTGATCTTGCCAGCGATACCACCAGTGGTGACCACTTCGTCGCCCTTGGACAGGCCGCCCAGCAGGTTTTTCTGCTCTTTGGCGCGCTTGGCCTGTGGACGCCAGATCATCAGGTAGAAGATGACCAGGAAGCCGACCAGGAAGATCCACTCGAAGCCACCACCCATCGGGCCGGCGGCTGCCGGTGCAGCAGCATCGGCAAAAGCATCAGAGATAAAAAAGCTCATTTAGCGCTCCAGTAGCGAAAGTTGACTCTATAAGGTCACGAAATCAAGCCAAAGGCGGCGTAACAAGCCCGCGTTTGGCGTAGAAGGCATCGACAAAGGCGGCCAATGTACCCTGTTGAATAGCCTCGCGCAAACCAGCCATCAGCACCTGGTAATGACGCAAATTGTGGATCGTATTCAACATACTCCCCAGCATTTCGCCGCACTTGTCCAAGTGATGCAGATAAGCGCGAGAGAAGTTCTGGCAGGTGTAGCAATCGCAGGTCGGATCGAGCGGCGAATCATCATGGCGATGGAACGCGTTACGGATCTTCAGCACGCCGGTGTCGATGAACAGATGCCCGTTGCGGGCATTGCGGGTTGGCATCACGCAATCGAACATGTCCACACCGCGGCGCACACCCTCCACCAGATCTTCCGGTTTGCCAACGCCCATAAGGTAACGAGGTTTTTCAGCAGGCATCAGGCCTGGCAGATAATCCAACACCTTGATCATTTCGTGCTTGGGCTCACCCACCGACAGGCCGCCGATGGCCAGGCCATCGAAGCCGATCTTGTCGAGGCCTTCAAGCGAACGCTTGCGCAAGCTTTCATGCATGCCGCCCTGCACGATACCGAACAGTGCAGCGGTGTTTTCGCCGTGGGCATTCTTCGAACGCTGAGCCCAGCGCAACGACAGCTCCATCGATACTCGCGCGACGTCTTCATCGGCTGGGTAAGGCGTGCACTCATCGAAAATCATCACGATGTCAGAGCCCAGGTCGCGCTGCACCTGCATCGATTCTTCCGGCCCCATGAACACCTTGGCGCCATCCACCGGCGAGGCGAAGGTCACGCCCTCCTCCTTGATCTTGCGCATGGCGCCGAGGCTGAATACCTGGAAACCACCGGAGTCGGTTAGGATCGGCCCCTTCCACTGCATGAAATCGTGCAGATCACCGTGGGCCTTGATCACTTCCGTACCCGGGCGAAGCCACAGGTGGAAAGTATTGCCAAGGATAATCTGCGCACCGGTCGCTTCGATATCCCGCGGCAGCATGCCCTTGACCGTGCCGTAAGTGCCCACCGGCATGAAGGCCGGGGTCTCGACCACGCCACGGGGAAACGTCAGCCGACCACGACGGGCCTTGCCATCGGTAGCCAGCAATTCAAAAGACATACGACTCATGCTTGATCCTCTGGGCCGCACGCTTGCGGATTGCGGGTGATGAACATCGCATCACCGTAACTGAAGAAGCGGTAGGCGTTATCCACAGCGGCCTTATAGGCAGCGATGGTCTCGCGATAACCCGCAAACGCCGACACCAGCATCAACAGCGTGGATTCCGGCAAATGGAAATTGGTCACCAGGGCATCGACCACATGAAACGGCCGGCCCGGGAAAATGAAGATATCGGTGTCGCCACTGAACGGCTTGAGCTCGCCGCTTCGGGCGGCACTTTCGAGCGAACGCACGCTGGTCGTGCCCACCGCGATCACCCGACCGCCGCGCGCTTTGCAGGCATGCACGGCATCGACCACGTCCTGGCTCACCTCGAGCCACTCTTTATGCATATGGTGATCTTCGAGCTTCTCGACCCGCACCGGCTGGAAGGTACCCGCGCCGACATGCAAGGTCACAAAGGCGGTTTCGACGCCCTTCGCTTTGATGGTTTCCAGCAGTGGTTCATCGAAGTGCAGGCCCGCGGTGGGGGCCGCGACGGCGCCGGAGCGCTCGGCGTATACCGTCTGGTAGCGCTCGCGGTCGGCGCCCTCGTCCGGACGATCGATGTACGGCGGCAGCGGCATATGGCCGACGCGGTCGAGCAGCGGCAGCACTTCTTCATTGAAGCGCAACTCGAACAACGCATCGTGGCGCGCGACCATCTCGGCCTCGCCACCGCCGTCGATCAGAATCATCGAGCCGGGCTTGGGCGACTTGCTCGAACGCACATGGGCCAGCACGCTGTGGGTGTCGAGCACCCGCTCCACCAGAATTTCCAGCTTGCCGCCCGACGCTTTCTGCCCGAACACCCGTGCAGGAATGACCCGGGTGTTGTTGAACACCATCAGGTCGCCTGGGCGCAGATAGCCCGGCAGGTCGATGAATTGACGATGATCCAGCGCCCCGCTCGGCCCATCGAGGACCAGCAGACGGCTGCCATGGCGCTCGGCCAGCGGGTGGCGAGCGATCAGGGAATCGGGGAGTTCGAAGGAGAAATCGGCGACGCGCATGATGGTGTTCGGCTACATAGGGCTGAAAAGCTTAGCAAATTTCTGTAAATCTGGCCATGAAACGTTGTTGACCAACGGTCGGAGCCTCTCTATACTTCGCGCCCAGCAAGCCCTGATGGCGGAATTGGTAGACGCGGCGGATTCAAAATCCGTTTTCGAAAGGAGTGGGAGTTCGAGTCTCCCTCGGGGCACCATCTAGATGTAACGTTGACCCTTCTACCGGGTTGGCGAAAAAAACCGGCCGATG
Source organism: Gammaproteobacteria bacterium (assembly GCA_903970465.1). GTDB lineage: Bacteria > Pseudomonadota > Gammaproteobacteria > Pseudomonadales > Pseudomonadaceae > Aquipseudomonas. The sequence continues at coordinate 14,547 of CAJCIO010000031.1, read as the reverse complement.
AGCCGGTTTTTTTGTGGGCGGGGTTTGGGGTGCTCTGGATATTGCGCCCTCACGAATATCAGGACGCCGTACCTGGTGCTTTACGCTCCCACTGAAACATCCAGACCACATCCAGCCGTTGCCCCATCCGAAGTTAATAAGTAGATATGCCCTCCCTGAAGGCCCTCGGACGGCGGCAGTGAATGCAGTGGAATGACCTGAGCATTAATGGTTTGGTGAAAAGCATGGCCCATCTGCAGCCATTCGAGCAGGCATATGACATCGCCGGGCAGAAGGTGTCGGTCCGTTTTGAATTCGGTTTCCATACTTTCACGGACGACAAAAGCGACAACGTACAACTCTTCCATCAAGGAGAGCGCCGGTATTTTTGCCCTTCGCGGTATCACTGCAGCACTCAGTTGAGAAACTACTTTGAACGCCGCTTTTTCAGCGGCGCGGCAGTCCCGCACAACAGTCGAAAAGGGGGCCAGCGTTACTTCTGCCTCGACCTCCACGACTACGCTATCTTTTTCTCGATCAGCAAGCCAAGCGGGACAACAAACCTGCTCAAGTTGCGCGTCATCAGCGCCTATGAGGTAGAGAGCTGGGGGCGTACCTCACTACCGCGAGGAAAACCTTTCAACGTGCGTTACATCCTGCAAATGCGCAATGAGGGAAAATCAGTGTGATCAGAACGCAAAAAACCCCAGAGCTTTCGCTTCTGGGGCTTCTGCTGAATCCATTATCGGCCTGATCTTTCGGCTTTCGCCTATCTCGCTCACGGGCTGAGAGAGCTTTCGCTCCGATATCGACACCCCTCAAAGAGGTTCCGGTCTGTGTCGACCACCGGATTATCAACCCAGCCGAGCCCCGTGTCAACGCCCCATGACGTGCCTTGAACCCGTTCTCAGAGCATTGATACCGGGAACTGCGTGCGTGCAGTTTACTTTTTCTTCTTGAACCATTTATTCGCGTAATAGCCGAAACTCAGCAGATCCTTTGGCCGAGGTTTGTAATGGGTTTTGTTCCTTTCGCCAGGCTCACTTGGTACGGCTCTAGCAGTGTAGTAATAAAGCGCTACAGACCTGCGAGTAATGTTTTCCGGCGTGGTCAACGGCTCTGGATGCCCGTGGTTACTGTCTTTATCTGTATTAAAAATCACACAACGGTTATAAATTGGCAGGATCTTTTTCAGGCATTTCTTCATCCCGACATCCCACAGTTCCAGATGCCCCCCGTATGCCTCCTGCCAGTCCTCATTCAGATAGATGATGATATTGAGTCGGCGCTCGACATTGAGCTTTTTGTTCAGCCTGAAATCTGAGTGCACCCCGAGGAATCCGCCAGTTCTCGTCTCATGCAGCCCGCCCCCAGCGAAATAGGGATCAGGAATCAGGCCCTCGATGCCCGTGAGCTTTTCCAGAAACTGGAGCATGGGCGCCGAGTTGAATGCGTTGAAAACAGTTTTCAAAAAGGGTGAGCATTCGTTGGGGCTGATTTGGCGCTTGAGCTGGCCCTTGTAGCCACGCTCATACAACATCTCGTTGTGGGTTTGCTCGACGGGGAAGTGCTTGCAGATATTCGCGATCAGCTCGTCATTCAGGAAGTTATCGATAACGATGTGCGGGAAAGGCGCCGCCTGGACGTAGCTACTATTCAGCGAGGTGCCGAAATCGCTGGCTGCGTTGTGATCAAAGTCGAATTCCGGAGACAAGGTCAGAGGTAGCGCCTGGGAGGTGGATGCCATTACCGCTCCAATCATTCAATCTGAAAAACTGTCGATGCTTTCGACCATTGGCGCACACACTACTTCACGCGCTGTTCAGCCGTCCAGCCGCTGGCATCCCCGCAAACACATAGCGAAAGGCTGCGGTTGCGCGTCCCACCCGACCTAGGTATCGTTCGCCGCGTCGCTGCAAATTCAGCGAATTGGGCTTGGCCGCCCTTCAACGTTAGGCGCAACAGCGCCCCATCACGATTGCAGGCGCTTTTTTTGCGCCCGCAACTCCGTGCTATGGCGGGTTGCGCGGGGACACCTTCGGGTGTGCCGGGTGCTAACGTCCTGGTCGGCCAACCCCGCGCAATCTGCCACCCAAATTCGCTTGGCCGCGAACGGTGGCAGTTCCCTAACGTTGGAGCTACTACGATGACTGACCTCGATCTGTCCAAACCTTGTGTATCCGCTCATCTCTGCATCGCTGCAATCGCAGGAGGTGCCCTGTGACCGCAATAACCGAAATCACCACCCGCGGCATTGCCACCTTTGCGCCCTGCAATGCGCAGAACCAGCGCCTGTTCCGCCTCAACCCCGGCATCTGCGTGATCGAAGCTCTGGAGCATGCCTCACTGCTGATGGCGTCAGCCAACGAGCTCACCTTGCTCGGCAGCAATGGCGAACCGCAGAGCAATCTGGTCTGGGCCGCGCACTATCTCGGCGACATGGCCAAAGCCATCATCGATGACGTCACCCTCGGGCTGCAGAACGCCCAGTAAAGCGATAAACCGGCGTCCCGGCAATCCGCCTCGTGCCCATCCACCGGACAGTAATCCTGTCGAAATCATCGGCGCTGTCGCACCCTTAAATCCAGTCGATAGCGCTGATGGTAGCTCGTAGCATTGCTCCGGCTTGCGCAGATATTGACGCGATAACGCCCGCCATCAAATGACACTCGCCGCGACGGCCATCTCCCACCCTTCACCACCCTGTCACATCCCCACGCTTACATAGCCCTTTTCCCACACAGGGCTTCGCCATGATCTCATTCGACCCGAGCCGCCGTCGCATCCTTCAGGTAGGCGGTGCCACCCTGCTGCTCCCCGGCCTGGCACCGGCCGTCCTCGCCTCGGTCAAGGACCGTCCGCAGCTCACTGACGGCGTGCAGTCCGGCGACTTGCTGGGCGACAAGGCCATGGTCTGGAGCCGTTGCGACCGGCCAGCGCGGATGGTGGTGGAGTGGGACACCCGCAGCGTGTTCAGCAACCCGCGACGGCTGGTCTCGGCACTGGCCGATGCCAGTACCGACTTCACGGCGCGTGTCGAGCTGTCCGGCCTGCCCGTGGACCAGGCAATCTTCTATCGCGTGCAATTCGAGGATGCGCAAAGCGGCGTAGCCAGCGAGCCTTGGTTCGGCCACCTGCGCAGCGCGCCGAGCCAGCGCCGCGACATCCGCTTCGTCTGGAGCGGCGATACGGTCGGCCAGGGCTTCGGCATCAACCCGGACATCGGCGGCATGCGCATCTACGAAGCCATGCGCCTGCGCCTGCCGGACTTCTTTATCCACAGCGGCGACACCATCTACGCCGACGGCCCAGTGCCAGAGACTCTGACCACCGAGAACGGCCGCATCTGGCGAAACATTACCACCGAGGCCAAGAGCAAGGTCGCCGAGACCCTGGCCGACTATCGTGGCGCTTATCGCTACAACTTGATGGACGAAAACGTGCGCCGCTTCAACGCCGAAGTGCCGCAGATCTGGCAATGGGACGACCACGAAGTGACCAACAACTGGTCGCCGAGCAAACAACTGGACTCGCGTTATCACACCAAGGACATCAACGCACTGGTGGGCAATGCTCGTCAGGCCTGGCTCGAATATTCGCCCATGCGCCGCCAGCAAGCCGACAACGGCGGGCGTATCTACCGCAAGCTCAGCTATGGGCCGATGCTGGATATCTTCGTGCTCGATATGCGCAGCTATCGTGGCCCTAACGATGCCAATCTGGCAGAAAAACCGAGCGCGGATACTGCCTTCATGGGGGCCGCCCAGGTGGAGTGGCTCAAGGCCGGACTGAAAAATTCCCAGGCGCAGTGGAAAGTGATCGCGGCAGACATGCCCATAGGCCTGGGCGTACCGGACGGTGAGGTCAGCCCCGGAGTCGGCCGCTGGGAAGCGATTGCCAACGCCGACAATGGCGCGCCCAAGGGTCGCGAGCTGGAGATGGCTGATCTGCTCGGATTCCTGCGCCAGCACAAGGTCGCCAACACGGTGTGGCTGACGGCGGATGTGCACTATTGCGCCGCGCATCACTATCACCCGGAGCGCGCGGCGTTTCAGGATTTCGAGCCGTTCTGGGAGTTCGTCGCCGGGCCGTTGAATGCCGGAAGCTTCGGGCCTAATCCGCTGGATGGGACCTTTGGGCCTGAGGTGGTGTTTCAGAAAGCGCCGCCGGCGCAGAATACGTCGCCCTTTGCGGGGTATCAGTTTTTCGGGGAAGTGCAGATAGACGGGCAAAGTGGCGAGATGACCGTGCAGCTTCGCGACCTCGATGGGGTCGTGGTGTTCGAGCAGCAACTGCAGCCAGTTTGATCAGGCGATGCGCCTTGGTGGCTGACCGACAGGCCGCCAAGGCGATTTGCGCCGCAAGCTTTATCGCCCACCGGACACCGGCACGATCGCTCCCGTCACGTACCCCGCCCCCGCCGAAGCAATCCAGGCCACGCAATCCGCCACCTCTTCCGGCAGCCCCGCGCGCCCCATCGGAATACCCGGCGCCATATCCGCCACCCGCTCGGGCTTGCCATTGGTCGCATGGAGGTCCGTATCGATCAACCCAGGTGCTACGCCGTTGACCCGAATACCATCGCGCGCCACCTCCTTGGCCAGCCCTCGCGTCAGACTGTCCAGTGCACCTTTGGTGGCCGCGTAGTGAATCCACTCGCCGCTGCCACCCAGCTCGGCAGCGCGAGAGGACACATTGACGATCACTCCACCCTGGCCACCATGGGAATACCCCATGCGCCGCACGGCCTCGCGAGCACAGATGAACGCGCCGAATACATTGACCTGAAACACCCGTTGCAGTTGTTCGAACGTCAGCGCTTCAAGCTTGCTGAAGCCCTCAGTCACACCCGCGTTATTGACCAGCAGCGTGAGGGGTTCGGGTATAGCGTCCAACACTTCGAAAAGCGCTAAAACTTGCGACTCCGAAGCGATATCCAGACTTCGTGCTTGCGCCTTGCCGCCTGCTGCTTCTATAGCGCCGACAACCTGTTCGGCAGCCAAACGATCATTGGCATAAGTCAGGACCACGGTGTAACCGAGCATACCGAGCTTGAGTGCAGTCGCGGCGCCGATACCGCGGCTGCCACCTGTGACCAAGGCAATCCCTGTCATGTTGACTCCGTAATTGAATGACTGCGCAAAACAGTAGACCAAAGCCAGGTAAAGCGCAGCCGACATACAACACAATAGGCAGTCGCAATTTCCATAGCAGCAACTTTGCCCAAACAGCCTGCGAGCCTTGGGCGTAGCTAGCTGACGATAGAGACGTTCAATTCGCCCACTGTTTTGCGCCCGTGTAAGCTGCGACGACCTCCGCTAGAATGCGCCCCTCAGCAGTAAGGCCTCGACCTATGACGTCCGCAAACTTCATCCCGCAGATACCGCTGAGCCGTGCTGAGCGAGCCGCCATTGCGGAAATAGAAAGTACCACCAACTTGCTCACGCTGGTCACTCGCCTGACGCGGATGCGCTGTGCCGCCATTTCTAAATTCAGCGAGACTGACTGGATCGCCTGCGCCGTACACGATGAAATACATTTCGGCCTGAAACCTGACGATACTGTGGCCCTCGACACCACCTTCTGCAACGACATACGCCTCGATCCACGCCCGCTGGTCATCCCCTGCGTGAGCCAGGATAAACGCTACGCGGACCGGCCGACGCCGAAGAAACTCGGTTTCGAAAGCTATATCGGTTTACCGATCTTTCTGCAGAACGGGGACGTGTTCGGCACGCTCTGCGTCATGGATTCGCGCGCCACACTGCTTGAAGACCCTGACCTGATCGAAACCCTGAGCATCTTCTCCCGGCTGATTGGCTGCATTTTTTCCTCCCACCGGGAGCTGGAAGAAAGCTGATCAAGAGCGCCCCCTCGCTTTCATCCTGCGTGCACGGTCCACCCCACCAACCGTGCCACCACTGGCCGCACCAACAGCACGCAGACAAACGCCGACGGCATGGCCACCCGGTAGGCATTCATCACGTTTTCCATGTAATGGGCGTCTAACCCGAATTCAGCCAAGGTGATGACCAAGCACATGAGGAACGCCATGATTGTCGCCATGTACAAAGCGAAGATATAAGGTGTCAATCGCTTGGGAAAGCGCAGTGCAGCCGACTTCGGCGTAACGTCAACGGTCATCAGGTTCGTCTCGAACAAGGGAAAGAGGGCTGACCCTATCAACCCCACGATTCCTCGAGTAGCCAAGCACCACTTGAATCACTCTCAAGAATAATTAACGAATCGAGTCTCCATGGATATTCTGGGTTTGATCAACGCCTTCATCCGCGTGGTAGAAACCGGCAGCATCGCCGCTGCAGCCCGCGCCCAAGGCGTCAGTGCAGCGGCAGTCAGCCAGAGCATCAATCGCCTCGAAACTCATCTGGGTGTACGCCTGCTCTCGCGCACAACGCGCAGCATGGCTGCTGACCGAGCAGGGCGCACGTTACTTCGAAAAGGTGCGACACATCCCCCGTGATATCGACCTGGCCGCGCAGGTTGCCACCCTCGTCACCGAACCCCAAGGCCCACTGTGCATCGCCACCACAGCCGCCTTCGGTCGACACGTACTTGCCCCTCTGATGCCCGCGTTCAAGGCTGCCTACCCGCGCATCGACATCGAACTGATCAGCAGCGACCGGCGCGTCGATCATCGGGTTGAGGGTATCGATGTGAGCATTCGCATCGAAGCGCAACTGCACGATCGCCTGGTGACACGACGTATCGCCTCGCGACCGTTCCTGTTCTGCGCATCGCCCGCTTACCTTGATCGTGCGGGCGTTCCCGCTACGCCAGAGGCATTGCGGGAGCACGCTTGTCTGGTGTTTCGTTACCCCACCGACGGGCGCTTCCTGCCTTGGCATTTCATTCGCGACGGTCAGCGTTTCGAGGCCAAGGTAAACCCCGGTTTCATCTGCGATGACATCGACATGCTCGCGCAGATTGCCGTCAATGGCGGCGGCATCGCCCGCTTGGCCGACTTTGTCGCACAGCCGCTGATCGAGCGGGGGCTGCTGGTGGCGTTGTTCGAGCCCGGCAGTCGTACCGCCAGTTATGCCGAGTCCGAGCCGATGGATATTTACGCCTGCGTGACGGAGCGATCGGCGTTGAACAGCAAGGCGCGAGCATTCATCGACTTCCTGGCGCAGGCGCTGCAGGCCGGATCTTCACCCCACCCGCAAGACAGCGAGCACTAAACGCCGAGCCCCGGCGAATCGGTCAGCTGCGTCTTGCGAAGTGACACCATCCCGATCAACGAAACAAGGAACAGCACAACAAATACCCCGCCGATCGCCAGGTTGGTGTGCAACGGCAACACACTTGCCAACGCCGAGGCAGCCGAACCGAACGCCAGCATCAAGCACCCTTGCAGGCTGGCAGCAACGCCCGCCCGATCGGGAAACAACGACATGGAGCGTGCCATGGCGTTGGAAAAGATGAAGCCCTGGGCAAAGGCGATCAACATGATGCCGGCCAATACCCTCGACAGATTCAGCTCATCGCCTGATGAGGCAATCACACCCGCCCCCGCCACGAACATCAAGGTACCCGCCCACATCAGCGTGTCCGACGTCAGCACGCGGATCAAAAAGCGATTGAGCAAGGTGCCAGTCAGGTAGCAAGCGCCAACGCCGAGCGCTGTGGTGCCGAAATACTGGGCACTGTGCCCCAAGCGATCCTGCACGATATAGGGGCCGATCACATTCCACAGCAAAAAAGCCGAAAAACTCGCGCCCAAAATGGTCACCGACGAGCGAAAGCGCGCATCCGCCAAAATGGCGCCATAGCCTGCCAGCGTCTGCAATGGGCTCCTGCGCTGCGCATGGGGCAACGATTCCTTGAGCCCGGCCAGGACAAACGCCAACACCACCAGACCATAAACCGCATAGAGCACAAAGTTGTAGCGCCACCCCAGATGCACCTCGATCGCGCCCCCCACGTAGGGCGCCAGCACCGGGCCCAACCCGAAGGCCAGGCTCAGGTAGATGATCGCCACGGCGAATCGCGGGCCTTTGACGGTGTCCACCAATACCGCGCGGGCAACGACCTGGCAGGCACCAATGGCAAAGCCCTGTAATGCCCGGGCCACCAACAGCATGGCAATCGACCCGGACACCGCCGCCATGACACTGCCCACCAGGAACATCATCAACCCGAGCAATACCGCAGGCCGACGCCCCCTGGCATCTGCCAGGATGCCGAAAAACAGTTGCCCGACGGCATAGCAGATCAATGTGAGGGTGATGGTGTTTTGCATCAGTGCCGGGCTGGCTGCCAACTCCCGGCCAATGGAAGGAATACTCGGCGCATACAGATCAATGGCAATCCCGCCAACGCTGTTGATCAGTGGCGCGAGGAACACGATAAAGTTCTCGTAACGCTTGTTGCTATCCATGGATAAAGCTCCGATGCGCAGTTCACTCTGCGCATAACGTTAGACGGATGCCGACACGGCAAAGTGGCGAGACCGGATCAAGCTGCACGGTCGGTGCGCCCAGAAGGCCGACGGTTCAAGTTGCGCTGCCACCACCCGTGGGGCGTGGTCGTAATAGGTGCCCCAATTGACATGCGGATCTTTGACGCGGCCGTGCTCGGCCCCCCCCAGGTCGTCCAGATTGGTCACGATCTGATCGAGGATCTGCCTGACCGCCTTGGTAGCCGTGCACACGACCAGACCATAGTTGTGCAGCATCAGCGTCTTGATCCCCGCGTTGAGCAAGTACTTGCCAGCACCACTGCCACTGCGAAATGAAGCAAGGGCACCGAGCTCGACAATGCGCGAGCGCTCCAGGCCGTAGGTCAGGTCCAGCGATTCATCGAGGTAATACTCGCTGAACAGCTTGCCCGTATCGCCGTAGGTGATGCCCAGGCAGGCATACCCCGGTGCAGCACCATCGGCCTCGGTCAAGCACAGGAACAGATCCGGAGCAGGTTCCGGCGTCGCTCCATAATGCTTGAGGTAGTGCCCCCGCACGGCCTCCTGCAAGCATTGATAGCCGGGTCGGCCCCGATAGAAATGGCGGATCATGTACATAACTCCCCCTTACGCCGCCGCGTACAGCGTTTCAAGGAAACGCGCTTCGATCTCGGCACGCCGGGGCCGCCCGGTGATGGTGTAGAACTTGTCCCTGAAGCCGGCGATATCCTCGATGACCCGGATACGGCGAACTCTGGCGAAGTCCGCGAGGCGGTGCTCGAGAAGGGCCATTTCAGCGCGCACGGCGGATTCGCCTGCAGCCGACAGTATCAGCGCGCAAGGCTCGTCCTTGCCCTCACCCATGACGATCATGTCATCGATAAGAGGGCTCTCCTTGTAGACATTCTCCACCCACTCGGGGGATATATTGCGGGCCGTGGAAAGAATGATCACGTGCTTCTTGCGCCCGGTGATGTACAGAAATCCATCGCGCAACTCGGCGATGTCACCGGTATGCAGATACCCCCGGAAAGATCGCACGCCGTGTCATCGGCGTTGTAGTAGCCCGCGCACAGCGTGGGTGTCTTGACCAGCAACTCGCCCTCCACGAACCTGGGCTCGATACCTTCCAGCAACGTGCCGACAGACCCCAGTTGGCGCTGCGCTGGCGAATTGAGCGAAATGATCGATGAGTTTTCACTCAGGCCATAGGCTTCGAACACCTGCACGCCTTTGGCCTCAAGCGCATGCAACACCGACACCGGTATCTTGGCGCCGCCGGTGATAATGTGCGGAAGATTGCCGCCAAATAGCTGCTCGGGGCTGTGACTGTCCAACAGCAGGTTGGCCTCCTCCAACAGCTTCGGCGGCAAATAAAGAAAGTTCGGCGCGTTGGGTGCGATCAACTCCAGGTACTGCCGGGCATTGCCGCTCGCCGCACCGTACTCCGCGACCCCTGCTGGCATCAGCGTCAGCGTCCCGCCCGACAGAATCGGAATGAATACCCCGAGCACCTGCTCGATCAGCAGGCTCATGGGCACGATCGAGAAGTAATCCAGCGGTTGCTGCGGCAGGCGTTTCATCACGTTATTGACCAGTAGCCCCACCGCCTCGTCCCTGATCAGTACGCCTTTGGGTTTGGACGTGGTACCGGAGGTATGGATGACCGACACGATACCCGCGTCGAGGCGTTCATCTTCCTGCAGCCAGGGTTGCAGAGTGTTGTCCGCCACCAGTTGGCCGGGAATGAAGCAGGGCTTGCCCGGAAGAATCTGCTGCAGACGACGCGCCGTCTTGTCGTCGCTGACGAACACCGCTGCGGCTTTACCCAGCAGACTGCCAATCTGGTCGTCGGAAAACTCGATAGGAACCGGCAGCAACACCCCGCCCACTTTTTGAATGGCCAGCAGCGTCGATACCCACTCATAGCAAGAGCGCATGGCAATGCCGAACACCTTGCGTTCGCAACTGCCCATACGTGTCTGCAGTGCTTGCGCCAGTTGCGCGACGTCCTGGCGCAACTCATGAAGGGTATAGGCGCGTCCGTTCATTTCCTTGATCACGACCCGATCCGGCGCAGCGGCCAAATAGTCCTGCATCTTTTGCGTGATCATTGCGCTGCCCCTCCCACGCGATAACTTTGTGCGCCGAAAATGCGCCGCGAGGTATCGTCCAGGCGACGGCGACCATGCATGACGCGAGTGTTATCGATTACCACGATGTCGCCTTTTTTCCAGAAGTGGCTATAGGTGTTGCGGGCCGTGACGTCTTTCACTTCGTCCCAGATATCCACAGAAATCTCATCGCCATTGTCCCAAGTGATCCGTGGGGGTTCATAGTTGAAGCTCGGGCCGAGCATGGAATTACAGAACGCTTGTCGACCCGAAAAGCAGCTGGTCGAAATGGCTGAAATAGTCAGCTGTGAATGAATCAAATTCTGATCAATACGACGATAAATTTGACCGGGGACCTCACCATTCACGCGCTCCAGATGGTCATCGGTTATTTCATCGATCGGCAATTGCAGCTCGACACTCAGGAAGCGCTTTATGTTGTTCCATGGAATACGCCGAGCATATTTAATAGGCCGGGTTTCAAAGAGTTTGCGGGTTTTGGTGGACAGGTCGAACAGCACCTTCTGACCATCGCACAGCGTGGTTTCAGATCCAACGCCCGCCGCCTCAAGGCAGAAAAACCACTGCAGATCAGGGTTGAACGGCAGGCTGCCGTTTTCCCGGTGCAAGCCCATCTCATAGGTGCCCGCATCGATTTCGGCGGTGTTGGCAGTGGCCGTCTTGCGGGCTGGATCGAAGGTCACCCTGGAGGAATGGGCACTGACGAAATCGTTGAAATCCTGCAGCGTATCGCCGAAGTCCCTATAGATCACTGCGCCGCTATGGGCGACATCCGCGTACAACTCCTCGGTGCCGATGGACGTCAGCACCCGCAGGTTCGGATCGACAGCATAAACGCACTCGAACCCGTAACAGGGGGTCGGCTGCCGATAAAAAGGGAAGACCAGCGACTGAACTTGGGCCAGCATCGAACATTCTCCTATTTGGGTTTGGGCGCGGCTAGCGGCCGCTACCGGTTGAAAACACAATAGGAGAAAAGCAGTTGAGGCTGGTTTTAAGAATTAGAACCACGACTGGAAAATTTAAATGTGCCTGCCGCTACGGGTTCAGCAGTTGAGTCGACGCCTGCATCAGCAGTTGTCTCAGGCTGGAAATACTCTGGCTGCGGCTGCGGTCTTTTGCCCAGATCATGTCCAGGGTAAAAGTAGGGAAACCCATGGGCGGTTCACACACCACCACGTTTTCCGGTATGCGCAGCAGCGGCAGCAAACGCGCAGGGAGGGCCAGGGTAGCGGGCACGGCAGCAATGATATTGACGCATGCCTGGTACCCGTTCGCTCGTGCCAGAACAGTGCGCGAGCGGCCGATTTTTTCCAGCCAGCCGTCCACCATGTTTTTCTCGGACAGCCAGGGCGTAGGAAACACATGGGGCGATGCACAAAACTCATCCAGCGTCATCGACCGCGCGCCGCTGTACCCCGCATAACTGGTCAGGCAAAAAAATTCATCGTTGAGGATGGATTGCCACTCAACCTCCGGGTGCATTTGGTGATACCCCGGGCCGAACCCTATGGCGATGTCGGCGTCCCCGCTGATCAAACGGTCGATGGGCAAGTCTCGGCCCAGTCGCTCCAGGTGCAAAGACACATTTGGATGAGCCGCGCCCAAGCCTTGCATGGCCTGTGGCAGCACTAACAGTTCAAAATACTCGGGCGCGTATATCTGCCAGACCTTGTTGACGTCGACAGCGGGCCAACCGATTTCCTGCTCGGCACAACGGTTTACCGACTCCACGACCACCCGCAGATAGGGCGCGATGCGTTCGGCTTTGGTCGTCGGCAGCAAATCTCCCAGGGAGGAGGCAAACAGCGTGTCGTCAAAGCAACTTCGCAACCGCTTCAGGCAATAACTGACGGTAGGCTGGCTGACATTCATCAGTTCAGCAGTGCGCTTGGCGCTCCGTTGCTCGAGCAAGTTGAGAAACACCACGATGTCTTGCAGATCCAGTTGCTTGAGATAGTTACTGTGCAGCATGGGGGGAAGCCTCCTGAGTTGTCCGTAATCAGCCTACTGGAGCGCCTTCACCTGGCAGATTCGACAGTACTAGCTTGAGCAGCCCCGCGAGGGTGTTGCGCTGCTCGGCCGACAGCGGCGCGAGCAACAGATTCTGTACCTCGGTATGTGTGACGACGGCTTCCTCAATCAGGGCCTTGCCCTGGATAGTCAGCGCTACTTGCATGCTGCGTCGGTCCTGTTCATCGCTGATGCGCTCGACCATGCCTGCGCTTTCGAGCCTGGCCAAACGGTTGGTCATCGCCCCCGAGGTGATCAACAGCGAGCGATAGAGCTCGGTGGGGGTCAGTCGATAAGGAGCGCCGGAGCGGCGCAGTGTGGCGAGTACGTCAAACTCGCCTTCCTTGAAACCGAATTGAGCCAGGGCCTGCGCTCGTACTCGATCGAGGTGCTTTTCGGCACGCGCCATCCGACCAAAAATCTCCATCGAGGAGGCGTCTACGCTTGGCATCGCCTGCGCCCACTGGCCCACCACGAAATCAACGTGATCTTTCATTGCCGCTCCGTTTTTTTGTTCAAAGGGCGCATCGGGGCCTCACAGACCGTCCGAACCATTGCGCCTTTCAGATATCTTAACGTTAAGTTACATTACCGCCGGATACCGCTCCACACAGGAACACCCATGACATTTTTCGAGCACGATGGCGACCGCTACTACTACTTCGATGCAGGAGCAGGCACACCGATACTGCTGCTGCATGGATTCGGCAATACCGGCCGAGCATGGACGCCGCAAGTGGTCGAACTGAGGCGCCTGGGCCATAGAGTGATTGTCCCCGACTTGCTGGGCCATGGCGCATCGGGGCCGGTCAAGCAGGTGCTGACGGCACGCGAGCAAGCCAAGGCAATCGTGGCACTCCTTCAATTTCTGGGGCTCGAGAGCGCCGTGCTCATAGGGCTTTCGTTGGGCGGCATGATTGCTCTGGAACTGGCCGCAGACTATCCCGACGCGGTCGATAAATTGATCGTCGCCGGTACGTTCAGGACAATGGCCACGCTGCCTCGACAAAAGATGCTCAACGCCTGGATCACCGCGATCGACCAGCCTGAGGGTTGCGTCAAACGGTTCACGTCGAGCTGGACAGAACTCGTAGGACAAGCCTTCGCGGATTCGCCAGCGGGGCTCGCATGGTATCAGGCGTGGCACGCGCAAGCTGCCCTGCAAGCGCCGCGAGATCATATTCACTGGTGCGAAGGAATGAAGTTCTACGACGTCAGCCAGCGCCTTGACCAGATCACCGCGCCGACCTTGGTGCTGGCCGGTGAAACGGACACTATGAGCCCTTTGGGCGACGCACAGGAAATCAGTGCCGCGATCAAGTCAGCCGAGTTGGCCGTGGTTCCAGGCAGCGGCCACGTGTTCAACTTGTCTTGCGCGGCTGAGTTCAACCGCCGTATCACTGAATTCCTGCGGATCAGGTGATGGGGCAAGGCTTGGCAATCACGTTACGGCCCATTGGCTATCCATTGCTCGAGGTTCATGAACACGCCCATCATTACTGGGGCGTTCGATGCCTGGATGCATGAGCTAAAAGATCGGACTGGAAGAGGACGTATCACGGCTAGCATCATCCGATGCCCAGCACGGAAATTTTGGCGGCGAGATCATGGGATGTGGGTGAAGTACGTGATGTGACGTGGACACTCAATTATAAGTTTCAATCCAGTTGTCACCCTGTGGCGAGAGGGGGGCTTGCTCCCTCGCCACAGGGTAAAAGTCCGGCCTAGTAAACCAACGGCACAAACAACTCCGGCGGCGTCGGCGTGCGGCTGTAATCCTCTTGCCGTACCCGCTGCGGCAATTCGATGGCCGGGTGCTCCACTTCCTCGTAGGGCATCTGCGCCAACAAGTGGTTGATACAGTTGAGCCGAGCCTTCTTCTTGTCATCCGCCTGCACCACCCACCACGGCGCTTCGGCGATGTGGGTGCGGGTGAGCATGACTTCCTTGGCCTTGGTGTAGGCCTCCCAGCGCCGACGCGACTCCAGGTCCATCGGGCTC